>JAYVXB010000299.1:0-6077 GCA_043785585.1 Deltaproteobacteria bacterium
TGCCACAAGATCGTGACCTCGATGGGCGGCGAGATCGTCATCGAGAGCGTCCTCGGAAAGGGCACGACCGTGCGCGTGCTCTTGCCCCGCGCGAAGGGCGCGGTCCTGCCGACGCGCTCGATGCGGCCGAGCGTCACGCCTGCTCGCGGGCCGAAGCGAATCCTCGTCGTCGACGACGAGCCTTTGGTCGCCAAGGCGCTGACTCGCACGCTGCGCGGCAACGACGTAACGATCGCGACGAGCGGCGACGAGGCGCTCGCCGCGCTCGCGTCCGCAACGTTCGATCTCGTCTTCTGCGATCTGATGATGCCGGGAATGAGCGGCATGGATCTGTTCGAACGCGTCCCACCCGAGGTGAGGCCATCGTTCATCTTCGCGACCGGCGGCGCGTTCACGCCGCGCGCCCAGCAATTCCTCGCGACGGTGCCGAACCGCACGATCGACAAGCCGTTCGACGCGAAGCTCATTCGTCAGATCGTCGCCGACCTCGACGCGCTCGCGACGATCTCCTACTTAGATGGCTCCGGGGCCGAGCGCGACATCCCCCCAGCGAATGACGGCGGCGCTCGCGGTTGAGACGCTGCCGACCGAGTACACGAGCACGAGGTCGCCCTTCTTCACCAAGCCCGCGCACGCCGCGGCGTGCAGGTTCGCGGGCATCAGCGCGCATCCGATGTTCCCCGTTCGCGGGAACGTCGAAATCGTGCGCGAGCGTTCGATCCCGAGCGCGCGCGCGGCGAACGCCGAGAACCACGCGGTCGGCGTGTTGCAAACGAGAAAGTCGATGTCCGCGAGTCGCACCCCCGCGGCGCGCGCGGCGCCTTCGGCGCACTCGACGAGGTGAGGCTCGGCGGTCTCCGCGAGGATTTTCCCACTGCTCGGCGTGCACTGCATCACCATCCGAGGTGGCGCGCCGGGATCGGCGGCCATCGCGTAGTAAAATGTGTCGCACGTCTCCGTCGTCGGGAGCGAGTGCATCCCGAGGAGGCCGTGGTTCGCCTCTTCGCGGCCGACGACGAACGCGCCCGCGCCGTCACCGAGGAACCACGACACCGAATCGGCGTCGTCGGCGTTGCGCGAATACGTGCAGGATGCAACGACGAGAACGCTCTTGTACTGGCCCGACGCCACGAGCCCGCATGCCGTGTGAAACCCGACGACCGAGCTCGAGCAGGCGGACTCGAGGTTCCACGCCGGGCGCTTCATTCCGAGCGCACGCGCGAGGAACGCAGCGTTGCCGACGCCCATCTGGTCCGGTTGGAACGAGCTCACGATCATGAGATCGACGTCGTTCGCGCTCATCTTCGCCGCGTGGAGCGCGCGCTCGGCGGCGGACTTTTCGAGCGAGAGCGCCGTCTCGCCGGGCCGCACGACGCGGCGCTCGACGGTGCCGCGGAACGGATCGTCGAGGTAGGCGGCCATCTCGACGGAGAAGGCGTCGGTTCGCGCGGGCTTGGCCTCGGCGCTCGCGGAGTCGTTCGCCCAGAGCTTGCCGAGTGATTTTTCGGCCATGGCTGCGACGCGATCGGGGTAGCGCTCCTCGTAGTACGCGTTCGTGCGGACGGTCTCCGGCAGGCTCACGGCGATCGATTTCATTCCGGCAGCGAAGCTCACGCTGCACCTCCCTTCCCGCAGATGCCTTGCTTCGCCAAGCTCGCGTTGCGGCGATTCGGCAGCCCGGCTTCGTTCGGATCGATCCAGACGTCGACGACGAACGGACCGTCGACGGTCATCGCGAGCTCGATCGCCTGATCGAGATCCTCCTCGCGCTCGACGCGAACGCCGTCGGCGCCGACCGCGCGCGCGATCTGCACGAAGTCGGCGCGTGGGATGTCCGTCTCGAACGGCTCCCATTTCAACGCGCGCATCCCCTGCTCGATCATTCCGTAGCGAGCGTCGTTCAGGACGATCCACACCGCGCGCGCGCCGTAGCTCACCGCGGTGCTGATCTCGTTGAGCATCAGCATCGCGCCGTCGCCGGCGATGGCGACCGCTTTGGTCCGACGCGCGAGCGCCGCGCCGACGACGCCGCCCGTCGCATGCCCCATCGAGCCGAAGCCCGAGCTCACGCGGTAGCGGCCCGCGGTGCGAAACTTGAGGTAGTGGCTGCCGAGCGAGAACGAGTTCCCGGCCTCGGTCATCACGGTCGCGTCGGTGCGATCGACGATGACGCGCTGGATCGCCTCCATCAGAGCGCGCGGGCGAACGAGCCCTTCTGCGCGCGGCTCGATCGGTTCGGGGCGCGACGCGAGCGCGAGTGGAGCGCGCTTGTTCGGCGTGTGGTCGGGCCATTGATCGGTCAACGCTTCGACGAACGTCCGGATCTCCGCCTGCACGGCGACCGTCGTCACCGCCGGGTAGGCCGTGCCGAAAGCTTCCGTGTCGACGTCGACGTGAATGAGCCCGCCCTCGGGCACGAGCTCGTCGTTCCAGAACGAAGTGAACTCGCCGAGCCTCGACCCGAGCACGAGCGCCCGCATCGGCTTCTCGGCCCGCAGGTACTCTTCGACCGCGGCGTGCCCGCCGAGCCCGGTGACACCGAGGTAGAGCGGGTGATCTTCGGGGAAGATCCCCTTCGCGCGCGGCGAGCACATGACGCGCGCGCCGGTCATCTCGACGAACGCGCGGATCTGCGCCGACGCTTTGCGCGCGCCGTAACCGAGCCAGACCACGAACGGTGCCGAGCCGAGCAGGCGCGCGCAGTCGTCGACCGCGCCGGGATCGCACGCTGGCGGCCCCATCGACGAGAAGCGCGTCCGGAGCCTCGTCGGCGCGGTCGCGGTCTGGAGCGCGATCGGCAAGCCGAGGTGCGCGACGAACCCGCCCGGACGATGGAGGCCGACGGCGAGGCGCGACGCGATCGTCTCGAGCTCCTCGGGGCTCTCGACGAGCGCCGCCTGGTGGAAGATGGGTCCGGGCGTGAAGAGCCCCGAGAGCGGCATCGTGTACCCGCTCGTCTCCTGGAACGCGACGCGCCCGCGGCGGCCTGCGCCCGTCGCGCCGCTCACGAACAGAACCTTCGCGCCTTCCCAACGCGCGGCGACCATTCCGGTGATGGCGTTGGTGAGCCCGGGTCCGCTCGTCGAGATGACGACGGTGAGACGGTCGGTCGCAAGCGACGCCTCGATCGCGGAGAAGGCGGCGCCGGCCTCGTGCCGAAAGTGGAGCAGGTCGATGACGCTCTTGTTCACCGCGTCGCAGAACGGGGCGATCGCGCCGCCGAAGATCCCGAACGCTTGTCGTACGCCGAGGTCGGCGAGAAAGTCGACGAGCGTCTCGCTGACGGACGACAACGACCCTTCGCCGGTGGGGACGATGAGGCTCTCGACGTTGGGTCGAGCGAATTGGGCGGAGAGTTCTTTGGGGAGGGCGCTCATCGGAGCCCAATAACGGCAGAGAGCGTTCCCGATTAAGGGCGCGCGTGAAGAAACTCGCGTCCTCTCCGTACGTCCGTACGTCCGTACGTCAGTACGCCGCGCCTTGTGCAGGCGCGGTCGGCCCCAGCTTCTTCACCGCGTCGAGCTCGGCCATGAACCGGTCGAGCTCCTCATCGCTGGTGTAGAAATGTGGGCTCACGCGGAGACCGCATTTCGGGCGGTAGTCGTGGAAGAACTTGCGCCGCGACAGCTCGCGCGACACCGCCTCCGCGCCGTCGAAGTCGAAGCAGATCGTCCCGCCTCGCGCGTCGTCGTCGCGCGGCGTGTTGACCGTGAACCCACGCTTCTCGACGAGATCGCGCAGAAGCCTCGTCTGCCGCAGCGACTTCGCGCGAATGCGGTCGACGCCGAGCCGCGCGATGATCTCCCAGCCCGCGCGCGCCGTGTAGACCGCAGGGACCGGCGGCGTCCCGCCGATCATCCGCCAGACGTCGTCGGCGTACTTCATCGGCGCCATGTCGAACGCGAACGGCTGCTGATGCGAGAACCATCCGGTCGCCATCGGCTGGAGCTTCGGCAAGAGCTCGGGCTTCACGTAGAGGTACCCCGCGCCCGGCCCTCCGCATACCCACTTCACCGAGCCGCCGCACGCCATGTCGACGTCCCACTTCGCGAGATCGAGCGGCACAGTCCCCGCCGACTGGTAGCAATCGAGGAGCACCATCGCGCCGACCTCGTGCGCGCGATCGATGATCCGCTTCGCGTCGTACATCGCGCTCGATCGAAAGAGCACGTGGCTGATCGGCACGAGCAACGTCTTCTCGTCGATCGCCGCGAGCAGCTCTTCGGTCGGCGCATGAATGCCGTCCTTCGATTTCACGACGACGACCTCGGCGCCGCGACGCGCCTGCTCTTCCCAGACGTAGTGCACAGTCGAGAAGTTGAGCTCGTCGTAGACGATCTTCTTTCGCCCGCCGAAGGGGCGCGACGCGGGACCGCCGTCGAACGTGAAGCACGACGCGACGACCGCTTGAACGATCGACACGTTCGGCAGGAGCACGACCGAGCCTTTGTTCACTCCGAGGACGCTCCCGATCGTGTCGCACAGCGATCGGACCGCGGGGAGCCACGCGCCCCACGAGTTGATCGAATCGTTCTCCCACTCGTCGAGAAACTGATTGGCATACGTCCGCGCCTGCCGCGGCATCGCGCCGAGCGAGTGACTGATGAGGTGGACACCCTTGGTGAGGGTCGGGAACTCGGCGCGGGCGGCGAGGAGATCGGCTTCGCTCATGGCGCGCGGACTATATCAGCTGCTAGTAGAGAGGCCGTCATGGCAACGACCTCTTCGCGCCCCGGCTATTTCGGTCCGTTCGGTGGACGCTTCGTCTCCGAGACTTTGATCTTCGCGCTCGACGAGCTCGAGCGTGCGATGCACGGCATCGTCGCGAGCGACGAGTTTCAGCGCGAGTGGCGCGCGCTCCTCGCGACGTACGTCGGACGACCGACGCCGCTCACCGAGGCAAAGCGCTTCGCACGCGCGGTCGATCCGGACGGAAAGACGCTCGCGCGACTCTTTCTCAAACGCGAGGACCTCTGTCACACCGGCGCGCACAAGATCAACAACGCGATCGGCCAGGTGCTCCTCGCGAAGAAGATGGGCAAGACGCGGATCATCGCCGAGACGGGCGCCGGGCAGCACGGCGTGGCGACGGCGACCGCGTGCGCGCTCTTCGGTCTGCCGTGCGACGTGTACATGGGCGAAGAGGACGTGAAGCGGCAGGCGCCGAACGTCGGTCGCATGAAGCTCCTCGGCGCGCGCGTGATTCCGGTCTCGTCCGGATCGCGCACGCTCAAGGACGCGATGAACGAAGCGCTGCGCGACTGGGTCACGAACGTACGCACGACGCACTACTGCATCGGGAGCGCCGCCGGCCCGCACCCGTACCCCGAGCTCGTCGCGCGACTGCAGAGCGTCATCGGCGAGGAGGCGCGCAAGCAGATCCTCGAAGCGACGGGCGCGCTCCCCGACGCCGTCGTGGCGTGCGTCGGCGGCGGCTCGAACGCGATCGGGATCTTTCGCGGATTCATGCAGGATGCAGGCGTCGCGCTGTACGGCGTCGAAGCCGCGGGCGACGGGATCGCGAGCGGTCGTCACGCTGCGACGCTCGGCGCGGGGCGCGTCGCCGTGCTCCACGGATCGAAGAGCTACGTCCTCTGCGACGACGGCGGACAGATCCAGGAAGCGCACTCGATCTCCGCGGGGCTCGACTATCCAGGCGTCGGGCCCGAGCACGCGTGGCTCCAAGAGACCGGGCGCGCGAAGTACATCAGCGCGACCGACGACGAAGCGCTCGGGGCGGTGACGCTCGTCGCGAGGACCGAGGGGATCCTGACGGCGCTCGAGACCGCGCATCCGTTCGCGAAGATCGGCGCGATCGCCAAGGAGCTCGCGGCGACGCGCGGCAAGGCAGTGACGCTCGTCATGTGCAGCTCGGGTCGCGGCGACAAGGATCTCGCGACGCTCCTCGCGCGGCTCGTCGACGTCGAAGGAGCAGCGTCGTGAGCCGGCAGACGGCGGCCGGCGCGGCCCGGATCGACGCGCTCTTCGCGACGCGAAAGGCCGAGGGGAAGAAGGTCCTCGTCGCGTACCTCTGCGTCGGCGATCCGAGCGAAGCCGAGTCGCTCGATCTCGCGCGC
>JAYVXB010000300.1:0-18269 GCA_043785585.1 Deltaproteobacteria bacterium
CAGATCAACCCCGGTCGCGATCCGGTGACGGCGCAGGCCAACGCGCGCGTGCTCGTCAATCGCTTCGATCCGAAGACGCCGTCGGACAAGCCGCACGTCTGGTACTTCGACGCGCAGTTTCCGGAGAAGTACAAGGCATTCTTCCTCGATCCCGGCGGGATCAAGGATGGCACCAACAAGCTCATGGAGGAATCTGGCGCGACATTGCGCGTCGACTTCAAGAACGCGAACGACGGGCTACCGCCTGGACAGACACGCCAGTTCGGCGACGTTCGCTACAGCTTCATCCGCTGGTTGTCGGATCGCGATTTCTCGAGCGGATTCTCCGGCGTCGAGCAACAATTTGCGGACCCGCGCACCGGAGAGACCCTGTCGACGAGCATCGAGATCGCGGATGGACTCATTACCGAGTACGCACTGCGCTTCAATGCGTACCTCGAGTCGGTGGGCGCCAATCCCGGATTTCTGACGGACGACTGGCCGAGTCCGCCGAGCGGCGCCGCTTGCCAGGACGGTGACGTATCCGGGTTCGTCTTCGAGAATCCGAACGATCCCGTCGCGAACAGCGTCCGGAACAAGAACAGCTCGTCGCCGCTCTACGGCAAGATGCAGCAGTACCTCGGGAAGCCCGTCGCGCTCTGGGGGAACCTCGGGCCGAGCGACTTCATTCTCCGCCACGACGACGACGGCGGCGACTTCTATCGAGCGTTCTACCCGCTCATCGCGTACTCGATCTTCTCGGATCCGGACGCGAACGCGTTCGTCACGCGCGAAGGCGGGGGTGGCGTCTACGGACCCAGCTCGATGTGGAAGATGCTCCGCGCCGAGCGCGAGTACCACACGCTGGCAGCGGCGATCGATCGCGGTCAGGCGCCGTACGACGACACGGAGGGCACGGACGGAGTGAAGAATGCGAGCGCGTTCGTCAACCGTTGGCGAGAGCTGACGACGAACCACCGGACGCTCGACATCGCCATGAAGGTGCAGCCGCTCGCGCGCACGCTCGACGAGCTGCCGCCGGTGTCCTTCGACAACGTCATCGCTCGCGACGCCCGTCACTGTGTCAAGAGCAACGACGGGACGTTGCACTGGGAAACGCGCCAAGAGTGGCTCGACAACCTCACTGGATCACTATGGAGGAGCACCATTTGGCACGAGTTCGGGCACGCTCTCGGGCTCGATCACAACTTCATGGGGTCGATCGACAAGCCGAATTTCCCGACCTACACGGATGCCAAAGGCAAGCCGCAGGTCGGCATGTATTCGTCGTCGATCATGGAATACAACGGCGCTCCGGACGACATCTTCGCGCGATTCGACACGTGGCCGCCGTACGACGCGGGCGCCCTCGGTTGGATCTACGCCAATGACAAACCCAACGGCCCACGCTCCGCGACGGCGCTGAGCGGGCAGGTGTCGGCGGACGGTCCGTGGAAGGACCCGAAGGGGTTCGTGAACGGACAGGAGCGAAAGTTTCTCTACTGCAACGCGGGCCACCTCAAGTACACGCCGCTGTGTGCCCAGCAGGATCTCGGGACGACGCCGAGCGAGATCGTCGCCAACCAGATCGCGATGTACGAGTGGAATTACCAATGGAGAAACTACCGGTCGTATCGAAAGTACTGGAACAACGCGCCATACGTCGACACCCCCACCAACATGATCTTGGGAATGCGAAAGTGGCTTTCGTTGTGGGCGTTCGATTGGAGCGAGAGCGAGATCGCCGACACGCTTCGCCGCATCGGCGTCGACGATCCGTCGCCGAACCCGTCCCGTCAGGACTACTTCGCGCAGCTCACGCAGAAGTTCACTCGCGAGATCTCGACGGCCGGAACGATGATCGCGGCCTTCCACAAGGCGGTGATTCAGCAGTCCGCCGGCGAGCGACCCTATGCGTCGATCTATGATCGCTACTACGGCGACCAGCAGCAGCAAGGAATCATCCTCGACAAGCTTCTCGCGATGCAGGGATGGGTCGGGCTTTGGCCGACGGACAACTACGACGCGAACCAGGCGGGCCGGTACATCTCGTCGTATTCGACATTCGGCGAGCGCAACTTCGAGACGCTCTCCGAGGACGTCGTCGCCTCGATGGTGGGGACGCAGTACGACGTCTATCCGTACTTCATCCCCGCGGCGGTAGCGCTCTTTGCGCAGGACACGCACAAGAACGAGTTCAGCGGCCGAGTCGAAGTGCGCGAATGGCTCGGTGGCTGGACGTTTTATCGCTCGGAGGACTTCGTCAACTTCTTCAAACGTCTCGCGGTGACGGCGGGCGTGCCCGGATGCACGAGCGTCACGAACCTCGGTGCGTGTCCGTACGACGTAACGACACAGGGGAACGCGATCAACGAGCTCGTCGGGCCGGACAAAATCGCTTACATCTGGACGTACGTGTACGACCGGAACACGTGGGTGCTCGCGCGCAAGGATCGCAACATCGCGACGTACAAGATCCTGTTCAACTACAACGACGACATCCTTCGGCAGAAGGACGACGGCACGTATGGGGCGTACACGTTGCTCAAGCCCATCAAGTACATGCTCGACTCGTTTCACGCCTACAACTGAGCGGGGCCGCGCGATCGTCGATTCCTCAACGCGCGTCCGATCGCGTCGGCACGGCGACCGACGCGAGATCGGCGAGGATCTCGTTCGCCGTGCGCGCCGTCGCCAGCGGGGCCGCCGCGCCGAGGTACGGCCAGATCTCGGCGCGCACTTCGGCCGGCAGGATCGTCTCGAGGTACTCGAGCGCGGTGCCGCGATGACGCTCGTCCTCGTGGTGGAGCGCGCGGAACGCCATGCGCAGCGGCTCACGCTCGAGGTGCAGCGAGAGGATCGTGAACACGTGCTCGAGGCTGCGGTCGACGCGGTCGCGCGCGAGCGTCTCCATGAGCGAGCTTTTTTCGTCGGGGTTCAGCTCATCGTCGAAGTCTTCGTTCGTGACCGCCTCGAGCGCCTTCTTTCCGATCTCGACCTCGCGCTTGATGGTCTCGACGATCACTTCGCGCGAAATGACGAGCTTGGCGTTGGCGTCCGTGATTTGCATGAGCGCGCGACCGCATTGGTATCTGACCTCGAAGCGGTCGTCGGCGATGCCCAAGAGCAGGCCGTCCGCGGCTCGCTGGGACGGACACACGGCGAGCACGCGCGGGATTCTGCGACGTACTACGTAGTCCATCGTCGGATCGAGAAGCGCGTCGACGAGCTGTCCGACCATCGACGGTCCAATCGCGCGAAGCGCATCGATCGCGGCGAGGTGCACCGTCTTGTGGGCCAAGAGATAGATGGCGCAAGCGGCGGACGGTCCCCGCGGGTTGAGATGGTGGAGCGCGCGCTTCACGCGCTCGTCGTCACGGGAGAAGAGCTCCGTCGCACGCGCGAGCACGTTCCGCGGACCGTGCAGCGCGGCGGAGGCAGGGCCGACGGTCGCCGGGGCCTCGGGAGGCGCTTCGCCGTCGAAGAGCGCGCTCAGGCCGCCCGGTTGAATCGCCTCCACCCGCTCGATGAGCTTCTCGCGCGCGCGCACCTCGATCGTCGGCCGCGCGGCTTCGTTGACACTGGGCAGGTTGAGCTTCTCCGCGCCGTCTCGCAGGCTCTCTTGCAGCGCGGCCACGTAACCGACGTGGAGCTGACGCACGAGCGGCAGCGTTACCAGCGCGAGAACGACGACGACTCCGAGCAGAATCGTCGACACCGGCCCCCCGATGAGACGGAGCGTGACGAGCGTGATGGCGCTCCCGGCGACCGTGCCGACCCGATCGAAGCCAACGTCGATCAGCGCCTTCGTCGCGCGCTTGCGTTCCTCGGACAGCGGCGTGTAGAGGAGCTCGTACGCCGATCGAAAGAGCGTGTTGCGCTGCACCGCTTCGCCGCCGCGCAGGAGCGCCGCGCTCACGAGCCCGGGAACGGCGAGCCCCACCGCGCCGCCCATGATGATGATGCCCGGCAAGAACGCGATGCTCACCGCGAGCCCCAGTCGCTCGAGCGCGAGGCGCCCGAGCGATACCTGCAGGAGGAACGAGACGACGCTGACGCCGAGCCAGAAGAGCGAAAAGAAATAGAGGAGCGGCGTCCCTCGCGCGAACGCCACCTCCGCTTGCGCGCTGAAGATGTAGTCGAGAAGCGTGGAGGTCGTGGCGCCGAGCGCGACGAGCAGCCCGAGGTTGCGAAGAAACGGCGCCTTGCGTAGCTCGGCGAAAGCGGAAATTGGTTTGGCCGGGTCGGATCCGGGCAGCGGCACGTCTGTCGTCGATGGCGCGCCGATCCGGTCTCTGCGCGCGCGAGTGAGCAGCGTGCCGACGGCCCCCAGCGCGTTGAGCGCGGCGAGCAAGAGGAGCAAGGTCGGGAGAGGCACGAGCGTCGACGCACGCCACGCCGCGAGACCGCCGAGCACACCACCGAGCGTGCCGCCGCCGGCAATGCGCGCGACGGCGCGCTTTGCCGTGTGAGGATCGAAGCGCTCGTTGATGAGCGACCAGAACGTCGTGAGGAGCGTCGGTCCGAAGAGCGCGACGTGCAGGTAAACGAGCAACGCCGAGACACGCGGGAGGACGAAGCCGAGCGACCACTCCCCCACGAGCCCGGCCGCGCTGAGCGCGAAGAGGATCGGCAGGATCTTGGCCGGCGAGTGCCGCGACATCAGGCGCGAGAGCCAAAGCACCGCCGCGAGCGAGAGCAGCGCCGCCGTCGCCATCGCGAACGGCAGCGAGTGCGCGTGGTAGCTCGAGAGAAAAAGCGCGTCGCGCACGGCCTTGCCCGCGACCGCGTAGGCGATCAGCGTGACCGACGTCGCCGCTGCCCAGTTAGCGCCGGGCGTCTCGAGGGGTTTGAAAAACAACAAGCCGATGACCCTAGCGCATTCCGGTCGACACGTTGCTCACACGCGGCCGCGCGGCCACGTGCGAGCCGCGGAGGGCGTCACTTGGTCCAGGCGATGGAGCCGACGTCCTTCTTGCCGGTAGCGTCGGTGACCTCGACCCAGAATTTCGAACCGGCGGGGATCGGCGACGGAGCGGTGACGTCGTCATCCCAATCGCTGTCGCCTGGGTCGTAGCTCGCGGCCTTCTTGACGGAGCCCGTGGCGTCCGCGGTGCCGATCCAGCCCGTGACCGTCGTCGGCATTCCGCCGCTGGTCTTGATCACGAAGCGGCTCGTTGCGCCCGCAGCAACGGCGTCCCGCTCCTGATGAATATCGAGCGTATACGCGCCCACGACCAACGTCCCAACGGGCGTCTCGTCTTTCGTGCTCGATCCGCAACCGCTCGCGCCAAACGCCAGAGTGGATACGAGGGTGACCGCCATGGCCGTGATCTTGAGAGTGGTCGACATATGGCGCGATAGAGCATCATGCGTGCCGACAGAACGAGACGAGATTCGCGGAGCAACATCGAAGTCGCACCGGCGGGCAGTGAGGCGCTTTCGCCGATGTGAGGCAGGACGCGCGCACCACGGTGGCGACGGTGACGCGAAAGATCGACGCCGCCTCTACGTCCCGCGAGCTCGCGGACGGGTGCAGGAGCGAGATGCTCACGGCGCGCGCATTGCAAATGGCCGCGCCCATGCCTCGCGCGATTTGGAACGGCTCGATCAGCTTCGGTCTCGTCACCATCCCCGTGAAGCTCATCACGGCCGTGAGAGAGAGCGAGGGCGTCCACTTTCACTACCTTCACGCGAAGGACAAGGCGCGCATCAAGAACACGCGCACGTGCGAGATCGACGGCGAAGAGGTCCCGTGGAACGAAGTGGTGCGCGGCTACGAGTACGAAAAAGGGGAGTACGTCGTCGTCACCGAGGCCGAGCTGAAGAAGATGCAGCCCGAGGCGACGCAGACGGTCGAGATCCGCGAGTTCGTCGATCTCGATCAGTTCGACCCCATCCTCTTCGACAAACCGTATTACCTCGAGCCCGAGAAGAGCGGCCGGCACGCGTACGCACTCTTGCGCGAGGCGCTGCGCAAAAGCGGCAAGGTCGGGATCGCGGAGGTCGTGCTCAAGTCGCGGCAGTACCTCGCTGCGGTGAAGCCGACGGGCGACGCGCTCGTGCTCGAGCTCATGCACTTCGAGCACGAGATCGTCGATCCGAAGACGCTGAAGCTGCCGCCCGCGGACGAGAAGACGAAGGACGGCGAGATGAAGGCGGCCATGCTGCTCATCGACGCGATGGCGAAGCCCTTCGACGCGGGGGAGTTCCACGACACGTACCGCGAGGAGCTGCGAAAAATGCTCGACGCGCGCGCGCGCGGCAAAGCGCCGTCGCGCGTCGCGACGAAGACGCCACGGCCGACGAACGTCGTCGACCTGGTGAGCATCCTCGAGCGAAGCCTGGCAGCGAACAAGAAGAAGCCCGCGTCGCGAGCCGCCAAGTCTTCGAAGCCGGCTCGGGCACGCGCGAGAACGCCACAATCGCGGCGACACGCCAGTTGACGCTCGTCCACGCACGGGTCATCGAGCAGCGCGGCCCCGCGAGCCTCGTTCGCTCCTTTGGCATCAAAAGCGCACCAAGTTGGACACACCATGCAGGCACTCACCCGCGAGACGTCCTCGATCCGGCGCCACCCACCTACCCGAGCCCGCTCCGTCGGCTCGCTCCTCGCTGCGACCTTCCGAAGCTGGATCGACGACAACGCAATGCGCCTCGCCGCAGCGTTGGCCTTTTACACGGTGTGGTCGCTCGGCCCGCTCTTCTTGGTCGTCCTGTCGGTCGTCGGTCTGGTCTATGGCCACGACGCGGCGCAAGGACACGTCGTCGACGCGTTGACTCAGCTGGTCGGACCCGCGGGAGCGACCGGGATCCGCGACGTCATCGTCCACGCGAGCAATTCGGGGCATAGCGTCGTCGCGAACGTGATCGGGATCGTGATGCTGGTGGTCTCGGCGTCGGGAGTCATCGTCGAGCTCAAGGCGTCGCTCGACCAAGTGTGGCGCGTGACGCCGAAGCAGACGACGTTTCTCGTCACGCTCAAAGAGCGATTTTTCTCGCTGACGATGATCCTGGGGATGGGGTTTCTGCTCCTCGTTTCGCTGCTGTTCAATGCCGCATTGAGCGCGCTCGGGTCGCGCCTCGGTGGTCGGATCCCGGGAGGCGAATGGCTTTGGCATGCCATTCACTTCGTCGTGTCCCTCGGCCTCTCGACGGCGGTCTTCGGCTTGATGTTCAAGGTGATCCCCGACGCCAAGGTGAGATGGAGGGACGTTTGGATCGGAGGCGCGGTCACGGCCGTGCTCTTCACGGTCGGGCAGGTGCTGATTGGGATCTATGTCGGCAAGACGAGCATCGGATCCGCGTACGGTGCCGCTTCGTCGCTGATGATCATTTTGGTCTGGATCTTCCTGTCGTCGTGCATCTTGTTTCTGGGCGCGGAGTTCACGCGCGTCTACGCCGAGATGTACGGCGGCGACATCGCGCCGACGGACGGGGCGCCGCCGAAGCGTCGCTAGTCCGATCGAGGTAGACGAAGCCTTCGCGACGATGTCCGATGCCTCGATGGCCACCATCGATTGCGAGTCCGCCGAACCGAACGCATTTCCGCAACGCATTCGCGTCCGCGCGCACGAGCTCCGCGCGGACGTGGGCCCCGAGACGGGCAGCACCGACTCGGCTCCCGGTCCGCACGACTACTTCGATGCGTCGCTCGTCGCGTGCAAGACGCTGACGGCGACGTGGTTCGCGAGGAAGAACGGCATTCCGCTCGAGCGGGTGGAGGCTCACGTGGAGCGTGATGATCGAGACGAACGCGCGGGGAAATACGTCCTTCGCGTGCGCGTCGCGTTCCACGGTCCGCTGACCGAGGAGCAGCGCACGCGTCTCTACGCGGCGGTGGGAAAATGCCCGATTCACAAGCTCATGACCTCGACGGAGGTGATCATCGAGACCGCCCCGCTCGACGCAGATCCTCGATGAGCGGCACGCTCCCCGCCCACGAGCCCGAGTGCGTCGACGCCACGTCGGCGTCCATCGAGCTCCTCATCGACGCGCGGCCTCGCGACCTCGGCGGCTTCACCGTGCGCCGGAAGCGGCGTCGCCCACTCCGAGCGCAGCAGCCCGGAGTCGCGGCGCGCCGCGTTGGGGATCCACGGCATCCAGACATGGGTCGCTCTGCCGATCGACCGCGAGGAGACGGAGCCGCGCTTCGAGCATCGTCCCGCCGAGACGATTCCGCGCGTGGAGCTCGAACACGCGACGCTCGATGTGATCGCCGGAACGGCGTACGGGCGGGCGTCTCCCGTGTCCGTCCTGTCGCCGACGCTCTACGTCCACGCGCGACTCGATTCGGCCGCCCGGGTGTCGATCGACGACGAGCACGAAGAGCGAGCGTTCTATGTCGTGGAGGGCGCGATCGAGTGCGACGGCCGAACGTTCCTGCCAGGCACGTTGGTCGTGCTGCGCCCCGGCGCGAAGGTGACGATCGGCTGCGCCGTCCCGAGCCGCGCCATGCTCCTGGGTGGTGCGAAGCTCGTGGGCGAGCGGTACATCTGGTGGAATTTCGTATCGAGCTCGAAGGAGCGAATCGAGCGCGCAAAGGCAGACTGGAAGAGCGGTCGCTTTTCCAAGATTCCAGGCGACGAGGTGGAGCACATTCCATTGCCCGATCACTGAATCAAAGTTCGGGATTCGGGATCCCGAAGGAAGCCACCGGAGACTCTTCGGCCGCCGGAGACGCGTGCGTCGAGCTCCGCGCCTTTCCGTGGCCCTCCGGCTTCAGCACCAGGCCGTCGATGAGATGCGAGGGATCTGCGTTCACGGTAAGGGCGCCCAGGAGATTTCCCCTCGCGCACACGAGACGTACGATTGCTTGTTGGTCCGTTTTCTTCTCGACTAGCTCCTGCTTGGTGCAGTCGCCCGTGTTCTCGCGGATCGACACAAGAGGTCGTGGATCTGCGTCGCAGAGACGTGCTCGAGGAACATCGGACTGAGTGTCGCCCGAAGGTGGGCATCGTCCGGCTGCCCAATCGCGGCGCGAACGCAATCGACGGCCTCGTTGACCGGCTACTTTGCGATCGGGATCATCGTCGCGCTGCTCGCGTGCAGCGCGAACCCCAAGGGTGAGCTCATGCTCCTCATAGACACGGACATGGCGGCGGGCGCCTGGCAGAACTGATGTATCCATCGTTGATGGGGCGCTCGTCCATCCTCGTCGCTCTCGGGATCGTCGCGTGCAGTGCGACGCCCGACGGCGTTGGCGCCACGCTCCCCGGCAGCGCGCCGGGTATTGGCTTCGACGATCTCCGCTATTCCCCGTCGCTGCATCGTGTCCTCGTTCCAGGCGGGCGTTCGGGAAACGTCGGCCTCGTCGATCCCGACACGCTGGCCGTAACGACCATCGGCGGGTTCAGCGCGTCCGGCGACTACAACGGCGGCCACGATTTTGGTGCGACGTCGATCGACGAAGGCCGCGGGCTGCTCTTCGTTACCGATCGGACGACGCAGAAGCTCCATGTCGTCGATGCGAGCTCGCGCACGATGGTCGCCTCCACGTCGCTCGCGGCAAGCCCGGATTACGTGCGCTACGTGAGCGCGACCGACGAAGTGTGGGTCTCGGAGCCAGGCGCCGAGCAAATCGAGATCCTCGCGCTCGCGAAGGACGGGACGCCATCGGCCGCAGCGACGATCCATGTCGCGAACGGACCGGAGTCTCTCGTCATCGATCAACGCGCCGGGCGCGCGTACACGCATCGCTGGCAATCGACGACGGTCGTGCTCGACGTGAAGACGCGCGCGGTGGTCGCGGAATGGCCGAACGGCTGCGCGGCGTCGCGGGGCCTCGCGGTCGACGAGGCGCGAGGTTTCTTCTTCGCCGGGTGCCTCGAGGGGACCGTCTCGGTACTCGACACGCGCGATGGTCACGTGCTCTCGACCATTGCGCGGGGCTCGGGCTTCGACGTCATCGGCTACAGTCCGACGCTTGGACACGCGTACCTCGCGGGCACGGCGTGCAAGTGCCTCGTCGTCCTCGGCGTGTCGGCGAAGGGCGAGCTCGCGTACCTCGGTCGCTTCGACGCGACGAGCGCGGCGCACTGCGCGGTCGCCGACGATCGTGGTCATGCGTGGGTGTGCGATCCCGACAACGGGCGCGTCGTGCGCGTGGACGATCCGTACGCGGCGAGCTTCTGACATGCGTCGCGCAGCGATCCCGCTCGCTCTCGCATCGTCGCTCATCGCGACCGTCGCGCGCGCAGGCGAGCCCGACGCGCGGCGGATCGAGATCGGCGCGTCACTCGGCTACGATCTCCCGGTCGGCTCCTCGGAGCGCGGCGCGCATGCGAGCGACACGACGTTCGGTCTCGTCCCTCTTCAAATCGACGCCGCGTACCGATGGACCGATCGGATCGGCGTTGTGCTCGCGGGACGCTACGCCTTCGGCATCCCGAGGCTCTGCGCGGGCACTGGCGATTGCATCGCGAGCCTCGGTCGCGACATCGTCGTCTCGGTCCGCGCGCGGTTCGTCCTGCCGCGGGTCGGCCCCGTCGCGCCGCGTGTCGACGCCGGGATCGGCTACGAGTGGTGGACGTCGCGCCTCGCGGACGGCGGCGCGACCTCGATGCGTGCGTACGACGGTCCGCTGGCGTTCGTCGGCGAGATGGCCGCGCCGTTTCCCGTTGGAGCCCGCGTCAACGTCGGTCCGGTGCTCGGCGCGTCGGTCGGGTCGTTCACCAGCTACCGCGTCGAGAGCGGTGCGGTCGACGTGCACGGCAGCGTCCCCGCGCGCACGCTTCATGCCTGGTTGTCACTCACCGTGCGCGTGGGAATGTCCTTCTGAATCGCGATCGAGGTCACCATGAACGCCAACGCCATCTCGACGGTCTCGCCGCTCTCGCTCGCGCTGCGCGTCGCGTGCGTCGTGCTCGCGGGCGCGTGCGGGAAGAGCAGCGGTGCGAACGCGCCCGGCAACGACAGCGGGGCACACGGCGACGCGAGTGCAAACGGGGGCGCGCGCTTGCCGCTCGTTCTCGTCTCGGACGTCCCATTGCCGGGCAACGCCGTGCGCTTCGACTACGAAGACGTCGACGCTGCCAACGGTCACCTGATCGTCGCGCACATGAACGACGCGTCCGTCGTCGTCGTGAACCTCGTCGACGGATCGGTCGCAAAGGTCCTGCCGAACATCCCGACCGCGCGAGGCGTGGTCGTCGCGCCGGATGTCGGTCGCTTCTTCGTGACGAGCTCACCGAACCAGCTCGTCATCGTGGACAGCGCGTCGCTGACCGAGATCGCGCGCGTCACGACCGGCAACGGCCCCGACGGCGTCGGCTGGGATCCCGTTCACAAGATCGTCGGCGTTTCGGATCAAGCCGACGGCGCGGTCTCGCTCATCGCGGGATCCGGGACCGGCGCTCGCACGTCGGTGAAGCTCGGAGGCGAAACCGGCAACGTCGTCTTCGACGCCGGTCGCGGCGTGTTTTGGGCAGCCGTCGTCACGGGTGGGTCGAACGAGATCGTCGCGATCGATCCGTCCGCAGCGAGCGTGACGACGCGAATCCCGCTTGCGGGATGCAGCGGTGCGCACGGCCTGCGCATTCACCCCGACGGCAAGAGCGCGTTCGTCGCGTGCGAATCGAACGACGTCGTCGCGCGGGTCGAGCTCGACGGCGCGCACGCGGTCGTCACCGCACCGACCGGCACCGGTCCCGACGTCCTCGCGATCGATCCGGGCCTAAGCTGGCTATACGTCGCATCCGAGAGCGGCGATCTCGTCGTGTTCGACGTCGCGCAGCCGGGGCTCGTCGTGATCGATCGCGAGAAGCCGGGACCGAACGCGCACTCGGTCGCGGTCGATCCCTCGACGCATCGAGTCTTCTTCCCTCTGATGACCGGACCTTCCGGAAAGCCGGTGCTGCGGATCATGCGACCGTCGGGTACGTGAGCACCTCGTCGGCGGAAGGCATCGAGACCGTAACCTTTTCGCGGGTAGGATCGTCCGTCTTCGCATGGACGTACGCCCAACATGGTGACGCCGGCGCCGGCGCACGTCCTCGCGGCCATCGACCTCAATCGGCGGCGCGTGTGGACGTTGTGTTACCGCATGACCGGGAGCCGCGCCGACGCGGACGATCTCGCGCAAGAAGCGGCCGCGCGCGCCATCGAGCGCGCCGATCAGGCCGCGGATGCGGATGCGACCGGCTGGCTCTTGCGCCTCAGCACGCGGGTCTGCCTCGATCATCTCCGCCACCGGAAGATCGTTCGCCGTGTCACGGCGCTCGTCGATCCGCTCGACATGCCCGAGCTACCTGCGGGCGAGCCACGCGGTCCGAACGCCGAGGAGAACGCGCTTCTGCGCGAGGACGTGCGGTTCGCCGTCGTCGTCGCTCTTCAGCGTCTCTCACCGCGCCAGCGCGCTGCGCTCGTCCTCTGCGACGTTTGCGATCGCTCGCTCGAAGAGGCTGCCGACGCGCTTGGGACGAACGCGAACGCAGTGAAGGCGCTCTTGCATCGCGCTCGCATGACTCTGGCGCGCGCGAGAAGGCGATCGGACGTGGACGCGCCCGTCGACCCGGCCGTCGTCGAGCGTTTCGCGCGCGCGATCGAGGCGGGTGCGATCGAGGGGCTGACGGAGCTCCTCGCCGAGGACGTCTGGGGCGTGACCGATGGCGGCGGCGTCATCAAGACCTCGACCAAGCCGAACGTCGGCCGTCGCGCGGTGTCGCGCCAATGGGCGAACGCGAAGCGGCGGCTCGGGCAAGACGTGCTGGCAGAGGTTCGGCGCATCAACGGTGAGCTGGCGATCGTCGTGCGGCTCGCCGCAGCTCCGGCCGTCGTCATCGCCGTCGTTCACCTCGAGACGCGCGCCGCGCACGTCGCGTCGCTGCGCGTGAACCGCGATCCGAGCCGAACCGCGCTCCTCGTTCCGCTCGCGTGACTCGCGTATCTTTTCGCGATCGCCGAGCGTCCTCTTCTGCATGGCAAACGAGGTGCTTCGATGATGACGACCTATCTGTTCGTGCGGACGCTCACGATCGTCCTCGCGTTGATGGCGGCCCTCTCGCTCATCGAGACGGCGCTCCCGTTCTTTCGCAAGAGCGCATGGCGTCGAGGTCACTTGGTCGCGAACGTCACGCTCGTCAGCATGACCGTGGTGATGAACTTCGTTCTGAACGCGGGGACGGTCTCGCTCACGGCGTGGCTCAATTCACGGCACGTCGGGCTCTTCGCGGCGACCGAGCTCTCGCCGCTCCTGATGATCGTCGTCGGCATCGCGGCGTTGGATGCATGCACATACGCCGCGCATCGGCTGATGCACGCAGTGCCGTTCCTCTGGAGAGCGCATCGCGTGCATCACGCGGATCCGCTCGTGGACGTGACGACGGCGCTGCGATTTCATCCGATCGAATCGGTGTGGCGCTTCGCGTGCGTCATGATTCCCGCGTGGGCGTTGGGGCTGCCGGTCGAAGCCGTCGCCGCGTACCGCGTGATCTCCGTCGTCGTTGGGCTCGTCGAGCACGCGAACGTGAAGCTGTGGCTGCCGCTCGACACCGCGATCTCGTTCGCGTTGTGCACGCCCAACATGCACAAGATCCATCACTCGCGGCGCGCGACCGAGACGAACACGAACTACGGAAACATCTTTTCGCTCCTCGATCGCGCGCTCGGTACGTTCACGCCGTCGAACCGCGTGACCTCTGTCCACTATGGGCTCGACGGGTACGACGACGTCGACTCGCAGAGCGTTCGCGCGCTCCTGCGTCTGCCGTTTCGGAGCGGCGGTCCTCTCCTCAGTGCTTCGCCGGCTTCGCGAAGAGGGCGTCGTACTGGAGGTTAATCGTCATGATGAGGCTCGTGTTCGTCTTGCCGAAAATGTCGGCCGTGCGCGCCGACGCGAGGTTGTAGAGGTACGCGACGTCGATCTTGAGCGGGCGTATCGCGAGGCTGAGGCCGGTAGTCCACGTCGTCTCGTCGAGGCCGCCGCGCACCCAAACGCGCTTTCGCACGAGGGCTTGCTCCGCGCCGATCGTCGGATGAACGTCGAACGTCGTCGTCCCCTCGAGGCCGTTCGAACGATCGAGCGCGGCGGCACCGACGTCGAAGAGCGTCCCCTGCCAAGGCGAGTACGCTACTCCGAGTCGATACTCGTACGATCGCAGGAGCCCGGACTTCGACGTCGTCCCTTGCTCGCGCGTCTCGGTGTCGTGGTTCAGGATCACGCGGACGCCCGCTTGCCAGTGCGTGTCGGGATGCCAATGAAGGCCAGCGCCGCCCGACGGCAAGTACGACGTGTGAAAGCGAATCGGCGCGGCGCCACTGTTCGGCAAGAGCGTCGCTTGAGACAGCTCGAACGCGCCCATCAGACCGAAGCTCCATGCCTTCGAGATGGGCTTCGCGAACTTGATGAACACCGACGTGTCCGACAGATCGCCGACCGACGGCGGCTTCTGCGGGCTCGGCGCGGTGAAGTCCCAGACCTTGATGCCGTTCGCCTGCTGACCGAGCGCGATGATGTAGAACGCCGCGTCGTCCCAGAAGTGCGGCGTCGTGAGGCCGACGGCGCTGAACGTGAAGAGGTTACCCGTGTCCCTGAAGCGAACGAAGCCTTGGTCGAAGAGTGCGCCGCCGGCGTCGTGATAGACGAGCGCGTAGTTTCCCGTCGTGGCGCCGTCGCCTCCCATCCCGATCGTTCGAACTCCCTTCTTGATCTGGCCGCCCGCGAATTCGCGCAGCGTGGTCTCCGGTCCAGCCTCGGCGACGCCAGCCCACACGACGATCGCGACTGCGAGCGTCGCGCACGCCGCGCGTGAGAAAGTCGACTTCATGATCCGCCTCCACCGCGCTTGCGCCGAAAGAGCTCGAGGAGCGCATCGAACATCCGCCCTCCGAGCTCGATCCTCTTTTCGTCCTCACGCTCGGCGAGCGCGATCCCCGCGATGAGCGCGGCCACGCCGGGCACCTCGGCACGTCCGAACTTGCCGTCCTTCACGTCGATGTCGTGGACGATCTCCGCGATCGCACGGAGGCCGGGTTCGCGGAGCGCGAAAAGCTCGACGATCGTCTCGAACGAGCAGCGATCGCCGACGTGCGTGAAGTCCGCCTCGAACATGTCGAACGTCACCTCGCCTTCGACTCCGCGGTAGCCCTGGCCGGCGACGAATTTGAGCTTCGCGTCGGCGTCGATGAAGCGTCGAATGAGCCACGCGCACGCGATGCGGTCGACGTGGACGTTCTTGCGCGTCACCCACGTGCGCCCGCGGTAGCTCGCGGGCTTCACGTTGCCCGTCGTCTCCGTCGCCTTCTCGCCAGCACCCAGGCGTCGTTCGAGCGCGGCGATCGCCGACTCGGCCACCACGCGGCCCGACGACGAGAAGAAATCGATCGCGGCGATTTCCGTTACTCGCTTGCGCAGGCGTGTCAGAGACGCCTCGAGCTCCGCGCGGCGTCGGTCGGCGGCCGCGAGCCGCGAGGGCAAGCCGATCGTCGCGGCGCGGGCTTCTTCCGCGATCTCCGCGTAGTCGGCGTCGCGCGCGGCGTGAAATAGCGCCTCTATCTGGTCGTCTCGCAACCCCTCGACGAACTCGGCCTTGCAGAGCGTCGCCTCGCCGCCTTCGCCGGTGATCTCGCGCGCCACCCACTGCAGGTCTTCGTGCGTGGCATCGCTCAGCGGAACGACGTAGACCGAGTTTTTGATGGCGACGGCGCCGAGCTTCTGCAGGCGCTTCCCGACCCGCGCGCGAAAGTACGCCGGCTTTGGCGGGATCTGATGGATGAGAAGGAGCCAACGGGCGTCTGTGGGTCTCCGCTTTTCCATCGCGCCGAACGTTCTATGGCAATTGCTTGCTCAGCGGAAGGGCGTCTTACAATTGCGAGTGTCGATGCGACGGGCCCCGGTCGTAGCACTGTGACACACAACTGCCATTCGACTGTGAGCGCTATCACTCAACTGCTATGAACGCTCGATGGCTGGTCGAAACGACGTTCGCTGGCGTTCCCGCATTGCCACGCGAGCGTGGGCCGGCGCATTGGCCTCGGTCGTCATGTTCGTCGCCGCGTGCAGAGGTCAAGGAAGCGGCCCCGCGGCGGCGACGTCGAGCGCGACACCGCTCGGATCGCCTGAGAGTCCCGCGACGACCGCGCCGTCGAGCGACGCGACGCCAGCGATCGCGCGCACGTGGGCCTTCGACGGAGACACGGCCGGCACGCCGCCCGCGGGCTGGGCGTTCGGCCGCGCCGGCGAAGGACGTCCAGGGCGCTGGCTCGTCCGCGCCGAGCCAGGTGCACCCAGCGGCGCGAACGTCCTCGCGCAGCTCGACGCCGATCCGACCGACGATCGCTTCCCCGTCGCGTGGGTCGACGAGCCGACCGCGAGCGACGTCGATCTCTCCGTGCGCTGCAAGCCGGTGTCGGGCAGGGTCGACCAAGCGTGTGGTCTCGTGTTTCGACTTCGCGACGCGAGCAACTACTACCTCACGCGCGCGAACGCGCTCGAGAACAACGTCCGCTTTTACTTCGTGAAAGCCGGGCGTCGCCAGCAGCTCGCGAGTTGGAGTGGAGCGGTCTCGACGGGTGCGTGGCATGCGTACCGCGTCACGATGCAAGGCGATCACGTGCAGGTCTTCTGGGATGGCGCGAAGGTGATCGATGCGCGCGATGCGACGTTCGTCGAGGCCGGAAAGGTCGGCGTTTGGACGAAGGCGGATTCCGTCACGTACTTCGACGACCTCGTCGTGAAACCGATGTGATGGAGGCAGCCATGAGCACTCGAGCCATTTGCGTGTGTAGCGCTCTTTTCGCGATCGCCTGCGGCTCGCCGCCCGCGCCCGTCGCGCCCAACACGTCGAACGCGGAGGTCGCTTCGTCGGCGTCCGTTGCGCCGACCGCGTCCGCCCCCGCCCCCGCTCCTTCGACGAGCGCGTCGACTGCGCCGCACGCGCACCCGCCGAGCGCTCCGATCGACGCCGCCCGCGTCGCGGCGATCACCGGCGGCAAGCCGGAGACGGCGGATGCGGTCGTGAAGGTGTCGTTCCCGC
This sequence comes from Deltaproteobacteria bacterium, assembly GCA_043785585.1. Lineage (GTDB taxonomy): Bacteria > Myxococcota_A > Polyangia > Polyangiales > Polyangiaceae > JBBQXV01. The sequence goes on from JAYVXB010000300.1 coordinate 16,953, forward strand.
GTGACGACGTCACTGTCGACGTCGACGGATGGAAGAAGATGCCGCCGTTCATGGGGCTGACGTCGTGGGCTGGTTTCACGCCGGGTGAAAAGCCAAACGTCGAGGCGATGGTGATGGGCGATTTCGTCTGCTTCGAGGACGAGGTGAGCTCGACGATGAGCGCGGCGCTCGACAACGGCCTCACGGTGACGGCGCTCCACAATCATTTCTTCTTCGACAAGCCGCGCGTCTATTTCATGCACATCGGAGGCGAGGGATCGGTCGAGCAGCTCGCCAAGGGCGTGAGGGCCGCGCTCGACGCGCAGAAGACCGTGCGCGCGAAGAACAAGCTGCCCGCGAACGCGTTCGGCGCGCCCCCGCCGTCGCCAAACGCGATCGACGCCGCGAAGCTCGACGCCGCGTTCGGGATCAAAGGGACAGCAAAGGACGGGATGTACAAAGCGGTCTTCGGTCGGAAGACGCGCGCGGAGTGCGGGTGCACGATCGGAAAGGCGATGGGCGTCAATACGTGGGCGGCGTTCGGCGGGACCGACGCCAACGCAGTCGTCGACGGTGACTTCGCCGTTTCGGAAGACGAGCTTCAGCCCGTCCTCAAGTCGCTGCGCGCGGCGGGGATCCACATCGTCGCCATCCACTCGCACATGACCGGCGAGTCTCCGCGCGTCCTCTTTCTCCACTATTGGGGACGGAGCGCCGCGGCGGATCTCGCGAAGGCGCTGAAGCGCGCGCTCGACCTCACCGCTTGGGACGGACGCTCGTCGTCGACGTGAACGTCGCCGTGGCGCTCGCGAGGGATCGACGGATCCTCTACGCGGCCGCGTTTCTTCGCGCGCTCGCGACGGGGATGATGGCGGTTCTACTGACGGCGCATCTCGTCCGATTGGGATTCACCGCGGACGCGATCGGCTACGTGGTCGGCGCTGGGCTCACCGGCAACGCCGTCGCGCTCGCCGAAGTCATCGACATCACCGATGAAGCTGGGCGCGCCCGGTCTGATTCGAACAGACGACCCGCGGCTTCGAAGGCCGCTCGATTCGTTTGAGGACGCGTGAGTTTAGGTCCGGTTTGTGATCGTCACAGGATCTATTTCGCGCGGCGCATGTCGTGCGGGCCGGACGCTCGTCGGCAGGGCAACGACGGCGGGCCGCCACCCGCGCCGTGGCTGGGTCGCGCTTCGCCGCCGCCGGCAGGGGCGCGTCGATGATACGAAGGACCCGTCATGCTCACTGGCGATATCCGCACCCAAGTCGATCGCATTTGGGACTCCTTCTGGTCCGGCGGCATCTCGAACCCCCTCGAGGTGATCGAGCAGATCAC
>JAYVXB010000301.1:0-18266 GCA_043785585.1 Deltaproteobacteria bacterium
GACGCGGGCTCCTTCGCGAAGCGGAGATGGCGCCGGTAACCGCCGGTCATCATGCGACCGTCGTCGCGCATCAAGTGGATCAAGAGCGACGCTTGCGCGTGCGTCGCGACGAGCGCGCGGCGATCGGCGTGGCTCGGGCGCGTGAGCTCGACGAGGCGGCGATGGCGCGTCGTGAGGCGCGCGTCGATGACCTCGCGCCCGCTGAGCAGCGCGCGCGTGTGAGCGCGGCGGCATCGCAAGACGACGCACGGTCGGCGCTCGTCGGTGGCGTCGGCCTGGACGTCGACGTCGATCTCGATGTCGTCGTCGGTCGCGCGCGAAGGGATCCAACGCGCGAGGCGTTCGTCGATCGTGCGCTCGGCGAGCGCGGCGGCGCGCATCGCGGGGAGCTCCGCGACGTGCGACGCGGACGGTTCGCGCGACGCCAACGCGCGGCGCAATCCCGGGTGCGCTGCCAGATCGACCAACACGCGCGTCACGTGCTCGCAGACGAACCGACCGCCTTGCGAGCAGACGCACGCGACCTCGAGCGGATCGTCCGGACGCCGCACGCGCACGGCGAGCGTGAAACCGCCGGCTCGACGTTCCGGCGCGTCCACCTCGAGCGCCGCGACGAGCCGCCCGTCGGCGTCGGCGCGCGGCGACGGCTCGATGTAAGAAAGCGGATCGCGCAAGAGGCGATTGACGAGCGGTGCACCGAAGCGCCCGTCCAAGAATTCGAAATCGATCGCCGACAGCCAAGCGACCTCCGCGGAGACCATCGCAGGGATGTCGCATCCTGCGGCGTCCACAGCAAGCGCCGTGGGCCGATCGCACGTCGACACAGGTCGTTCCCACGGCTTCCGACCCCGTCGCAAGGCGTGCATGAGCTACGCTCCGCCGCATGAAACGCCTGCATCGCAAGGATCTCTACGCTTGGTCCGTCTTTACGGAGAAGCTGAACATCGACTTCAACGGATTTGCCTGGATCCGCGACGGCGGCAACGTGCTCATCGATCCGTTGCCGCTCACGCCGCACGATCGCGAGCACCTGAAGACGCTGGGAGGCGCGGCATGGATCGTCGTGACGAACTCGGACCACGCGCGCGCGGCAAAAGAAGCGCAGGAGCTCTTCGGCGCGAAGATCGCGGGGCCGGCGGCCGAGCGCGAGACGATGGCGCTCGAATGCGATCGCTTCTTGTCGGACGGCGACGAGCTCGTCCCGGGGCTCGTGGCGCTCGAGCTCGATGGATCGAAGACGCCGGGCGAGCTCGCGCTCGTCCTCGAAGGGACGACGCTCCTCTGCGGAGATCTGGTCCGCGCGCATCGCGCGAACGCGCTCATGCTGCTGTTGAAGGAGCAGGGCCTGAAGAGCGCGGAGAAGGCGGTGGCGTCGGTGCGGCGTCTCGCGTCGATGGATCGCATCGAAGCGGTGCTCGTCGGCGACGGGTTCTGCGCGTACCGCGACGGGCACGCGATGCTGAAGGAGCTCGCGGCGATGTGAGTCGCGCCGAGGGCCGCGTGTACGGCCTCGGCGTCACGTGTGCTCCACGATTCAGGTCGAAGACGCGCGTCAGCGCTCGCCATGCGCCATTCTCGTGGAACACTGGAAGTATGGACGCGCGCCCTCCGGGCTCCAAGTCGTCAGTTCCCGTCGATGAGAAGACCTGCCAAGAGTGGGTGCTTCGTGGCGCGCGTCTCACGCCGGACGGCGCGCAGGCGATGCTTCGGCGCCTCGACGCGAACACGTGGGATCTCGAAGCGAGGGTGACGCTCGCCTGTTCGTTGTCGTTGACGGAGCGGGAGGACCACGTCGCATGGCTCGTCGAGCACGCGCCGACGTTGCCGATCAGCTACTGCTGGTGGGTGGGCGGCGACGAAGAGGCCGAGGCTGCGCGCTGGAAGGAACGGTGGATCGCCGCCGCGCGCGCCCATCCGGACGAGGTCGCGGTCGTCGAGAACGCGGGCTGGTCGCTGATGCAGCTCGATCCGTCGCTCGCCGAACGCCTCTACATCGAAGGGATCGCGCGCCATCCGAGCGATCCCGAGTGGCGACGGCGGCTCGGGCAGTTCTACGACATGGGCGCGAGCTACCTCGGCGTCGAGCGGTCGCTCCCGAGCGTCATCCCCGATCACGCGATCTTTCGCGTTTGGAAGGATCGGCCCGAAGCGCCGCGGCCGCGCCTCGGTTCGACCGCCGAGGTCGCGACACGCGCGCTCGCGAATCACCTCGCGCTCTTCGATCTCGAGACGGACATCGAGCGACGATTTCATCTGCTTTGGCGCCTCCGCGAGTGCACGCGCGACGCGGGCCACGTGGACGCGCACCGACTCTTTCGGCTGGCCGACGCGCAGGGCAACCTTCGCCGGCGACACGTCGAGGACACGCGCGACGCCGAGCAGCACACGCGCGCAGCTCTCGCGTTCGTCGCGCTCGCTCGCGGCGACGTCGACGCGGCCGAATCGCTGCTCGCACACTCCAGCGAAGGCGAAGCGACGCGATGCCCGCCGTCGATGATGCTCGCGCGCGAGCTCCTCGCGGCGGGCCGCATCGACGCGGTCGCGCGTTACCTCGAACACTGCATGCAGGTGCTTGCGCCTCACGAGATCGAGATCGCATCGTGGATCCGCGCGATCGAGCGCGGCGAGACACCGGACATCCGCGATCTCGACTGAGCGATTCTACGCCGCCGCAGCGAGGCGCGGCGCGTAGACCTGGCGTGCCCACGCGCCGGTCGCGGCGATCGCGGCGTCGATCGGCGTGTGCATCGCGCCGAACGCCGCGCGAAATCGCGAATCGTCGACGACGTACGGAACCTCCCACTGGTACGTCATCTCGGCGACCTCGCGCAGAATCGGAACGAAGACGCCGAGCCCGCGCAATACCAGGTTCGACACGCGCGACAGCTTCACCGGCACGCCGAGCGCCGGCTCGAGACGCACGGCGAACGAGCGCGTCGTCTCGGCCGGCGGCGTCGGCAAGTGCCACACCGATCCCATGGCCACGTCCGCCTCACCGAGCGTGACCAGCGCACGCGCGACGTCCGCGCCGTAGCTGTACGAATGGAGCATGTCGGGATCGCCGAAGCACTCGCCCGCCTTCCCCGCGAAGACGCGCTGCATGAAGCGCTCGCCCCACAGCGCGAGCGTCACGCCGGGGCCGAAGAAGTCGCCCGCGCGACCGATGGCGACGCGTACGTCGCCACGCTGGTGTGCGTCGAGCCGCATCTTCGCGAGCTCGACGCGGAGGCCGCCCTTGCGGCTGCACGGCGCGAGCGGCGAGTCTTCGCGCATCGGGCCGCTGGGGCGGCCGTACATGTAGAGGTTGTCGAGCGCGACGAGCTTCGCGCCAGCCGTCCGCGCTGCGCGCAATCCGCCGTGTCCGAGCGGCAGAAGCCGTTCGACCCACTGATCGTAGAGCGGGTTCATGCAGTCGTAGACGACGTCCGCTCCGCGCGCGATCTCGTCCGCGAACGATCCGTCGGTGATGTCACCGCTTACCCATTCGAGCCCCGACCGCGCGAGCCCTGCAGCGCCGCGCCGCACGATGCGGACGCGATGACCGCGCGCGAGGAGAACCTCTGCCAACTGCGAGCCGATCTGGCCCGCGCCCAGGATCACGTGAAGCGCCTTGTGTTCGTCGTTCATGCGCAGAAGATGACCCTTGCGCAGGCGCGTCGCCATACCCATTATGGCAAGCCATGGTTGCATCGTTGCAAGCCCCCAAGTGGGAGGACGTTCGCATCTTTCTCGCGGCGTATCGGGAGCGGGCGCTCGGGCCGACGGGCGTGCGGCTCGCTGTCGACGCTTCGACGGTGAGTCGCCGCATCGTGGCGCTCGAGGAGTCGCTCGGCGCGCGGCTCTTCGATCGCACGCGCGAAGGGCTGCTGCCGACGCGCGCGGCGGAGCTCCTCCTGCCGTCGGCCGAGTCGATGGAGGCGGCGCACACGCGCTTCTCGCGCGACGCGTCGGGGTTCGAGCGCGAAGCCGAAGGCGTCGTGCGCCTCAGCGTCGCGCCGGGCGTCGCGGACGCGTTCATCGCGCCCGCGCTCGTGCGCCTCCGCGATCGTCATCCGAGGATTCGAATCGAGCTCGACGCTTCGGTGCGCGCCGTCGACATCACGCGGCGCGAGGCCGACCTCGCGCTTCGGTCGATTCCACCGCAGGGGAGTGAGCTCATCATCACCAAGCTCTCGACCGCGCGTTGGATCGCCGCGGCGTCACCGAAGCTCGCCGCCCAGCTCGGGCGCGTCTCCGCGTGGACCGACGCACCGTGGATCAACTGGGACGCCGATCTCGCGAGCTTGCCGATCGCGCGGTGGATCGATCGACACGCCGGCGACGCGCACGTCGTCTTTCGCACGAGCCACTTCGGCGCGCAGGTCGCCGCAGCCGAAGTGGGGCTCGGCGTCATGATGGTCGCCGAGGCATTCTTGAAAGTGAGAAAGCTCGTCCCGCTGCGATTTCACCCGTCGCTCGCCGCGTCGGCCGGTGCGTGGCCCGTCGATGGTCTGTGGCTCGTCGGTCACCGCGCGCTCCGCGACGTTCCGCGCATCGCGGCCGTGTGGGAGTTCATCGTACGGGAGATCGGCGAGCGGGCCGCCGTCACGCGCAAACGGCGGTGAGCGCGCTCACATCCCGTCGAGAGACAGCACGAGCACGCGCGACATCTGCGCGTCGCGTCCGTTGTCGTCGCTGACGAGGAACAAGAGTCGCCGGCCGTCGGCGGTCTTTGGCCCGAGCGCGAGTCCTTCGTAATTCGGGTAGAGGCCGTGCGCGCTCGGATCTTCGCTGCGGCTGTTTTGTCCTTCGATCGCCGCGACGTCGAAGACGAGCGTCTTCGTCAACGCGAGCGTCGTCGCATCGAGGCTCGCGACGTCGACCACGTCCTTCGCGCCGACGAGGCTCGTGCGATAGACGCGCAGCTCGTTGCCGACCGAGGGCACGTACGCGCGCTCGAGCACGAGCAGCTCGTCGGCGGAGATCGCCGCCATCTCGGCCACGCCGATCATTCCGTTCGCGCCTGCGGCGAAGATCGCGTCGGTCCGGTAAGCGAACTCCGCGCGCGCCTTCGACGCGAGATCGATCCGCAGGATGCGCACGAGCGTCCCACGCGCCGTCGTCCCCTCCGCACCGTCGCCGACGATCGCGACCTCGTTCGCGACGAAGAGAAAGCGCCCGTCCGGGCTCCGCGTGAGGCTCTCGAGCGATGCGTTCGTGGTGGCCTTCGTGTAGTGCGCCGGAATCGGAATCTCGCCGCGGAATCGCCCCGCGCGATCGACCTCGTAGACGTGCGGCCCCGCTTCGTTCGCGATGAGAAAACCCGTCTCCGTCGCGACCAGCCCCTCGCCGTCCCACGGACCGGGCACGCTCACGGGGATCGCTTCGCCGATCGTCCATACTCGGTAGTCGTCGTTCGGAACGAGCGACACGATGATCGGCTCGTCGTCCGAGATCGCGAAGAGGCGCCGCGTCGGCGCGTCCCACGCAATCGCCGACAGCTCGCGGCTGCGCGCCTCGCGCGGCAGATCGTACGATGCGACGACGACCAGCGGCACGCGCGCTCCCGGGCTCTCGGGCGCTCGACAACCGACCGGCACGATCGCGCACGACGCAACGAGCGCTCGGAGCATCCTATTCGTCAGGCTCGCCATCGCGGGAGCAGAGGATATCCTCGATTTCCCGAGCCCACATGCCGACGACGGACGACGCAGCGAAATCCACGATTCCGAGCGCCAGGACGCGACACGATCGCACCGCGGGCATGTCCGGCTCGCGCGTGACGTCGCTCGTCGTGCTCGTCGCGGCGCTCGCTGTCGCCCGCACGGCGGCCGCCGACGACAAGCGGCCGCTCCCCGACTACGACGGTCGCGGCGGCGAGCCGAAGACGGCGGGCGACGCGCTCCTCTGGGCGCCGCGCATCGCGCTCTCGCCGCTCTATCTCGTCAGCGAGTTCGTCCTCCGTCGTCCGCTGGGCGCGATCATCGCCGGCGCCGAGCGCGCAGGCCTCCCCGCGACGCTCTACGATTTCTTCGCGTTCGGTCCGGACCACAAGATCGGGATCGTCCCGACGGTTTTCGTCGACTTCGGATTCCGCCCGAGCGTCGGCCTGTATGCGTTTTGGGACGACGCTGGCGTTCGTGGAAACGATCTTCGCGTTCATCTCGGGACGTGGGGAGCAGACTGGCTATCGGCATCCGTGTCGGATCGCGTCCACCTTTCGAAAGATCCGTACGATCGCATCAAGTTCGACGCGTCGGCGTCGCGCCGGCCCGACTACGCGTACTTCGGCATCGGCCCGAGCACGCGCGAGACGGACATCACGCGATTCGGATCCGATCGACTCGAGCTCTCTGCAGGCATCGACGAGCGCCTCTGGCGAACGAGCTCGTTTCACGCGAGCATCGCCGCGCGCAGCGTCGAGTTTCATCACGGCGAGCTCGGGCACGACGCTTCGCTCGACACCGTCGTTGCGTCGGGGCTCGCGCTGCCTCCGCCCGGTTACCCTCGTGGCTACACGGCGGTCGTCAGCTCGTTGTCCGCCGCGCTCGACAGCCGCCGCGTTCGTCCCGCGTCCGGATCCGGTGTCCGCGTCGAAGTCGAGGGCGCGCACGGCAGCGACGTGCGGCAGAGCGGTGGATGGGTGACGTACGGCGGCTCGGCGGGCGGGTTCGTCGACCTGAACGATCGCGCGCGCGTCCTGTCGTTGTCCGTCACTACGAAGTTCGCCGATCCGCTCGGGCACGAGGCGATCCCGTTCACCGAGCTCGTGCACCTCGGCGGGTTCGGGCAGATGCGTGCATTCTACCCGGGTCGTCTCGTCGATCGCAGCGCCGCCGTCGCCGAGCTGTCGTACAGGTGGCCGATTTGGATTTGGCTCGATGGATCGATCCGCATGGAGGTCGGCAATGTCTTCGGCGAGCACCTTCAAGACTTCAAGCCCGCGCGCCTCCGATTCTCCGGCGCCGTCGGCCTCGAGAGCGTCGGCTCGCCCGACAACTCGCTCCAAATCCTGTTCGGTGTCGGCTCCGAAACCTTCGAGTCGGGCGGGAAGATCGACGCCTTCCGCCTCGTCGTGGGGACCACTCGTGGCTTCTAGTCGCCGCCTTCCTCCCGCGGTCGCGGCGCTCGCGCTGCTCGGATGCCAGAGCGGCGACGAGCGACGCTTTCCACTTCGAGATGCGTTCTGGCGCGACACCGATCTGCGGGCCGTGTCGTTGCCGTGCGAGTCGCGGCCGTCGGAGAAAGATCCGAAGCACGTCGCATGCGCCCCGCGTCCCTACGTTTCGCCGCTGGCGTGGGACGGGATCGACAACAGCGTGTTTCGTCCGCTCGCGAAGGTGTTCGCGGTCGATCCGCCGCGCGAGGCGCCCAACGTCAACGCGCTCGACGAGGTCCCCGACTCGGCGTGGTTCACCAACCGCATCGGCCGGAACAAACCTTCGATCGCCGAGCTCGTTCGCGGCGCGTGCACCCCGGAAGAGATCCTCGACGCCGACGGCGCGGCGCCCGCGACTTGGCTCATCGATCAAGGGAAGGCGAACGGCGCATCGGCCGGCTTTCGGATCAAGATCGCCGGACGCCGCAAGTACATGATGAAGTCGGACGTGAAAGAGCAGCCCGAGCGCCCGAGCGCGGCGAGCGCGATCGGCGCGGCGATCTACCACGCCGTCGGATTCAACACGTCGTGCGAGCAGGTCGTGTTCGTCGATCCACGTTCGCTCCAATTGTCGCCGGGGCTCGTCGTCACGGACAACTCGGGAATCCCGCGGCCGTTCGATCAGAAAGCGCTCACCGCCGTCCTCGACGGCGCGACGCATCGAGGCGAGCGCATTCGTTTGCAAGCGAGCGCGTGGCTCGGTGGCTACCTCATCGGTCCGTTCCGCTACGAGAAGACCCGCGGCGACGATCCCAACGACGCCATCGACCACGAGGACCGTCGCGATCTGCGCGGCGCTCGTGTGCTCGCGGCGTGGCTCGACCACTTCGACGCGCGCGAGCAGAACAGCATGGACGCGTGGATCGCCGACGACCAAAAGACGGTCGACTCTTCGCCCGGGCACGTTCGTCACTACTACCTCGACACCAGCGACTGCTTCGGGAGCGAGTGGGCATGGGACGGAATTTCGCGGCGCCTCGGTCGTTCGTATCTGCTCGACTGGGGCGACGTCGCGAGCGACTTCATCACGCTCGGAATCCCGACGCGGCCGTGGGATCGCGTCGAGCGGACGAAGGGGATGGAAATGTTCGGGTACTTCCCTTCTCCCGAGTTCGATCCCGAAGGATGGAAGAACGAGTATCCAAACCCCGCATTCGGCCGCGCGACGGAGCGCGACAATTCGTGGATGGCGCGCATTCTCTCGCGCTTCGATCGCGAAGACATTCGCGCGTTGGTCGATCTCGGGAAGTTCGCCGATCCGCGGCAGAGCGAATTTCTCGCGGGCGTCCTCGAGTGGCGCCTCGCACGCATCGCGGAGCGCTTCCTTCTCCGACTCTCGCCCATCTCCGACGTGCGCGTGACGGCACCGGGCACGGTCTGCGCGACCGACCTCGCGCGTCGACGTCACGTCCGTCCCGACGCGACCTTTCGGTACGCGGCGCGCTGGCAAAACCAAGGACGCTCGCAAGCGGTGACGGTCGCATCGAAGGACGCCGGAGAGCTTTGCATCACGCTCCCCAGCACAGGCGTCGACGCCGCCGTTGCCGACGACGCGCCCGCGCGGTACGTCGTGGTCACGATCGCGAACGGCGTTTCGACGTATCCGCTGCGCGCGCACTTCTACGATCTCGGAGCGAAAGGCGGATATCGCCTCGTAGGCTTGGAGCGCCACGAGGACGCGAACGAACCATGATGATCACGTCCACCCACGCGCGTCGGTTCGTCGTCGCGATCGTCGTCGGTACCGCGCTCGCCCACTCGAGCGCAGCGCGCGCGGACGAGATGCCCGCACCACCGCGCGGAGCGATTCCTTCGCCCGCGGAGCACGACGACGCCAAGGTGCCGCCCCTCTATTGGGACTGGGCGCATTTCTCGACGGGCGACTACGTCATCACGGGCGCGGCCGGCGCGGTCGCGCTCGCCGCCGCGATCATCAAGCCACAGCCGCGCCATGCAATCGGCGGCGTGCTCTTCGACGAGAGCGTCAGGAACACGCTCCGGATCGGCAACACGAGCACCCGTTACATCGCGCGCGACATCAGCGACGTCGGCGTGTCGCTCGCGGTCACGTGGCCCGTCTTCGTCGACTCGCTCATCACGGCGTGGTGGTACCGCGGCAGCCGCGAGGTCGCGCAGGAAATGGCGCTCATCGATCTCCAGACGCTCGCGATCGCCGGCGCCGTGCAGGGAGCGACCAACGTCTTCGTGAGCCGCGAAAGGCCGTACGGGCGTGACTGCGGAGGCGATCTCCCCGAAGCGACGTACGACTGCGACGGCACGACTCGATACCGCAGCTTCTTCAGTGGCCACTCCACGTTCAGCTTCGCGAGCGCCGCGCTGGTCTGCGTTCACCACTTCGAGCACGATTTGCTGGGGGCACCGTACGACGCCATCTCGTGCGCGGCGGGCTACGCGGTCGCGGCGACCACCGCGACGATGCGCGTCGTATCGGACGTGCACTATGCAACCGACGCGATCACCGGCGCGCTGGTCGGAACGGCGATCGGCTACGCGGTGCCGCTCCTTCACTATCGAAGGAAGACGATCGGCTCCGCGAAGGTCGGTGGAGTCCGGCTGCAGCTCGTTCCGTCGCTCGGCGGCGCCGGCGTCGCGGGGAGCTTCTGATGCGCCGCGCCTGGCTCACCCTTCCCGTCGCGGTCTCGATCGCGATCGCGTCGACGGCGCTCGCGCAGACGACGACCACCGTGACGACGCCCGCGGACGAAGCCGCGCCGCCGCTCGCCATTCTCCCCGACCACCTCATCGATCCGCGCATGGGTCGCTCGTGGAGCGCAGGTCCCGCGCGGCCCTTCATCGCGACGACGGTCGACGTGGGTTGGGTCTACGTCCGACCGCGCGTCTCGCTCGGCTACGGAAAGCCGTTCACGTCGTGGATCGGGCTCGACGCGAATCCGCTCGCACAGAGCTCGGGGATCGGCGCGTACGGAGGCGTGCGCTTCGCGCTGCCGTACGTCGATCTGCGCGTCGGCTCGCGGTACTTCTATTCGTTTCAGCACTCGTACTACGTGCAAGCGACGAGCTACTCGCGCCTCGATCTCGACGCCGACAGCGGGACGCCGGCGAAGCTCCTCACGCACGAGGCCGAGCTGACGGTGAACATCCCCGCGGGCCCTGGGGACATTCTTCTGCTCGGGAGCGCGTCGATCGTGAGCGGCATCCCCGACGGACAATTCGCGTTCGAGGAGACGCTCCACGTCATCGTGAAGGCCCCGTACGTATGGCGCGCGCGCACCGGATACTCGGTGAGGTTCGGCAGCCAGCGGCAGCACTCCGTCGGCTTCGTCGGCGAAGTGCTCGACGTCCCTCGGCGCGAGGACTCGCTCACCGTTCGCGTCGGGCCGGTGCTCCGCATCGTCCTCTCGCGTCGTGTCGAGGTGCGCGGCAGCTTCGTGACGACGGTCTTCAGTCCGGATCGGATCGGGCTCGTCGGCGGCGACTTCACGGAGCTTGGCGTTCGGTATCGCTGGGCGAGCGAATGACGCCTGGAGCACGCAAACGCGCTGCGCGTCCTCCGCGTTCATTCATCAGCCGCTCGCGCTCGCTCGAGAGCGCCTTCATCACCGAGCGCGCGAGTGGGAAGTGCTCCTCCATCACGTCGAAGAAATCTTCGTGGCCGATTCGCAGCGCGCGCGTCGCGACCTCTGCGCGAGCGTCGTAGCCGAGATCGTCCGAAGACACCGAGGCCGACCCGAACACGAGCTTCCCCGGACCGAACCGGGCGCCAGGCGACGACTCCGCGCGCGACGTGGTCACCTCGCCGCTGAGCACGAGGAGCATCGAGTCGTTCGGCTCGCCGCGAGGAAGGAACGTCTCACCGGGCGCGATCTCGACCTCGCGCGCGAGGTCCGCGAGTGTGGTGACCGCTTGCACGTCGGCCTCCGCGAGGAGGGGGACGCTGCGGAGCGCGAAGATCCGATCGATGAGCCCGAGGTGCAGCGGCGGGGGATCGAACGTGCGCAACGAGCGGGGGCCGGCGTCGTCGTCGGAGTCGGAGGGCTCGTCGAGCTCGACGCGCACTTGATGGACAGTGCGCGCGAGCCCTTGCACCGCGCGACGCGCGAGCTCGAAATTGTCTTCGAGCATGTCGAACCAATCTCCCGACGGGACTCGGAACAGATGCGTGTCGCGTGTCGCGGTGACGGTGCGCGAGCGCGGACGATCGAGCATCACATCGAGCACGCCGATGAGCGAATGCGAGCCGAGGGTCCACGTTGGCGACCCTTTCGTCTCGAGCTTCACCTCGCCGTCGACGAGGAAGAAATGATCGGGCGCCAGGTCGCCCGCTCGATAGAGGACGTCTCCGGCGCGAAGGTGAACGTCCGACATCACGCCCGCGAGGCGCGACGCCGCCCACGCGACGTTCTCTGCCGGCAATCCCGACATGAACCCCGCGAGAAAGATCTCGCGCAGCAGTCTCGCGGAGGTGGCGTCGTTCATTCTGCAGCTCCTGGAACCGGTGCGGCTCCGAAGAACCGATCGAGCGACGAGTCGAGCGATGGACGATCGCGTCGCGCACGCTCGACGGATCCTCGAAGATCGTCGACGCCCAGCGATAGCGCGTGGTAGCTCGCGATCGTCGCCACGGCCTCGTCGCGATCTTGGATGAGCGTCGCGAGCACTTCGTTGCGATCGCGCGGCATCGGGCCGAGTTGCCTCGCGGCGCGGGCCACTCGCTCGGCCGGATCGAGATCGTCGACCACCAACCGAAAGAGCTCGCGAAGGTCGCCCCGGCTGCTCCCGGAAAGCAGCGAGTCGAGAAACTCGCCCGCATTCGACCGAACGCGCCGGTCGGTCGCCGTCGCCGCGATGTGAACGCGATGGATGTCTTCGCGCTTGTGCGCGATCTTGAGGAGACGAAACGCGCGCTCGAGCGACTGACGCTGTTTGTCGCCGAGCAACCCGACGAGGAGCTCCTCGCTCCGCGAAGGCTCGTGGCGCGGTCCGCTCTCGATGCCGACGCGGTACGCCGTCGCGCGCAGGTGCTCGAGCAGGTTGCGATGCGCTTGCGCTTCGATGCGCGCGCGGTCGACCTTGACGTCGCTCTCCGCGACCAAACGCCCGAGACCGCGGAGCACTTTGTACCGAACGAGCCCGACGGGCTCTTTCTCGAGCTGAGTCATCAACAGGTCGCAGGCGCGCTGGGATCCGAAGCGCCCGATCGTTCGCGGGACGTGCTCGCGGACGCGTCGATCGGTAGCAGAGTCGGAGAATGCCGCCTCGAGCGCGTCGAACGCCGGCTCTTCGAGCGCGACCAGCGCTTGTCGGATCGCTTCGCGGCCCGGCCGCATCGCTAGCCTCGCGATGCAGAACGGGATGTAGCGCGGATCTTTCATCGCCTGCATCGCGCGCGCGACGAGCGTGATCGTCTCTTCCGTCTTGGTGGACGCCTCGCCCTCGGCGATCGTGAGGACGAGCGAGGCGGCGCGCGGATGGGGGGTATCGGCGATCGCGGTGAGAAGCACGCGGCGCGCCGCGTCGCCGAAATCGCCTGACGCCGTCAGCATGGTGGCGATGCGCGGATGCTCCGTCAGATCGGGCGCGGGCGATCCGAGCGCGAGGTGGTACGTCGCGTACGCTTGCACCGTCGAGCTCGCGTCGTCGGCCGCCCGCGTCAGCGCCGACGCCACGCCGTGCTTCGCGAGCGCGCGCACCGCCGCGACGCGCACCGCTTCGTGCGGATGCGAGAGGAGCCGCTCCGCGAGCGGGATCCAATCATCGCGCGTGGACGCGCTGAAGATCTCGAGCGCACGAAAGAGGACCGCGTCGGCGTCGTGATAGAGCACGAGCGCGGGGATGAGCTTCGTACGGTTTCGTTGATCGAGCATGTCGAGCGCTGCGATGACGTGCGTCGGGTCGGGGCTCGCCATCGCCTCGACGAGCGCTTCCGCGGCGTTCAGATCGATCTCGATCGCGTCGTTGTCGAAGTCCAGCGTTCCGCGCGCCAACGCGCGCCGGAAGAGACCGAGGTAACGCGCGCGCATCCCGAACGCGACGATCGCCCACGCGCCGCAGAGTGCGACGACGATCCCCGCGAGGACCCGAGGCGAGAGCACGCCGAGCATGCCGAGCCCGAAGAGCAAGCCGGCGGTCGTCGCTTGGACGGCGCGCGTGAGCACGGTGTCGATGAGCCCCTTGGCGCGCTCGCGCACGGCCGTCGACATCGGCAGGTACAGGAGCTCGGTCGCGACGCGGTTCAGCGAATGGCGCAGCCCACCGTCGACCATGCGCGTGGCCAAGACCGGAAGCATCGCGCCTGCCGTGACGAGCGATGCGATCCCACCGCCAAACAGCAGCATCGGCATCACCGCGGTCGCGCCCGCGACGCCGAGCCGCCGCACCACGCGCCCCGCGACGAGGAGCTGCACGACGAGCGACAGCCCGTTCATCGCCGCGTAGTAGCGCGCGAAGAACTCACCGAGCTCCGCCGACGGGATCATGCTCGCCGCGGTCGACTTGAACAGATAGTCGACCGTGAGCACGGCGGCGGTCGAGAGCCCGACGAGGAGCGCGACACGCCACACGAACGGCTGCTCGGACAACGCGAGCGACGGCTTCGGCGGCTCGGACGACGGAGCGGCGATCGTGAGCTGCGAATCGGCAGGCTCTTCGTTCGGCACACGAAACGTCGTGAGCAGGAGCGCGGTCGCGACGAACGCCAGCGACGCGACCACGAGGAGCGAGTCGACCGAGATCCGCGTGAGGAGCACCGCCGCGGTGCCCGCGCCCGCGACGCCGCCGAGCACCCCGCCCGACGCGATCGGACCGAACAGTCGCCGCCCCTGCGCCGACGTGTAGAGCCTCGCGCTGAGCAGCCAGAACTGCGGAGACAGCACCGCGCCGACGAGCCCGCTGAAGACGTAGAGCGACATCACCACGCGCGGCGTGGGCGTCATCGCGTGGAGCAGCGTCGTCACGAACGCCGCGATGCAGAGCGTTCCGATGAGCGCGTTGCGGCGTCCGAACGCGAGCGCGAGGCGCGTGCTCCCCGCCGAGACGACGAACGACAGGCCGGCGAGCGCGATGTAGACGAGGTTCAGCTGCTTCGGCGGCAGCTTGGTGAGAAACAGCGCGTCGCGCGCCGTCTCGAGCATCGTGTGCGCCGCGATGAGCAGAAAGAGAACGAAGAACGACTGCACCACCGGGCGCGCTTCGCCTTCGCGCAGATCGAAAAATCGGGAAAGCCAGCGGTGCATGGATCGGAGGTCGGAGAAGCGGAGGTCGTAGGTCGGAGAATCGGCGGTCGGAGACTCGGATGACGGAGGCGCTCGACCGGTCTCGAACGCTCGAGCTCCGGCCCGGACTGGCGCGATCCTCTCTCGTGGCTAGGCTGTTAAGCAATGGCGGCGGCGATCGTGAAGGGGAATCTCGAGGCGCAGGCGCAAGACACGCAAATGCGCATGGGAATCGTCGCGCTCGCGGTGGCCCTCGGCGTCGCGACGTCGCTCGCGAAGCTCGGCGCGTCGCCCGGGTACCGCGCGCTCGCGTTTGTGCCGTTCTTGTTCGCGGCGTACGGGGTGCTCGCGTCGCTCTACCAGACGTGCGGGGTGACGGCGATGGCGGGCCGCCGCATCACGTCCGACGGGAGCGAGCGCGTCGCCGATCGCGGCGAGCTCGCGGCCCAGAGAAGGCGGGGCCTTCGCGTCATCGGCGGCAGTCTCCTCCTCGCGGTGACCGCGACCGCGCTGCTCGTCCTCGCCAGCTGAGATCCCTGCGGCACCTCGTCGCGCTGCGCACCTGCTCCACGGCGCCCTGCCCCGCGCCGATCGGCGCACGCGCGCGTTTCCGAGCCGATCGCGCGTGGCCGACCCCTTGCAGTGGCGACTCGCGTGGAGATCGCCATGCCGACGCGCGCCATCGCTCTGCTCGTCCCCCTCGCCCTCCTCGCCTGCGGCATCGAATCGACGATGGCCCCGCGCGTACCGCTCGCCGCCGATCCGCGGTGCGACGTCGTGGCGAGCGCGCCCCCCTCGCCTGCGATTCACGTCGACATCCCTCCGCCGATCGTCCCCACGCCCCGCCCACGCCCCGCACGCTACTTGGCGCCGGGAACCGTCTCGCTCGGATTCATTGGCGACGATCCCATCGGCCGCTACCCGACGGTGCCGCATCGCGCGCCGGCGTGGTCGCGTCCATTCCAGGGAGGTTGGTCGAGCGGATACAACACGCCGACGAGACACTACGGCGGCTACCGTCGCTAGTCTTGCATCCGCCCTGACCTGAAGAGTCCGCTTTCGCGCAGCCTTCGCCTCGTGCTAGCGCGGGGCTCTGCATGGACGCGAGATCCGTCGAGCTGATGGGGCAGTACTGCGACGGCAAGGAGTCCGCGTTCCGCGAGCTCTACGCCCTCGCCGCCCCGCGCCTGCTCGCGTACTTGATCTGCCTCGCGCGCGACCGGAGCACCGCGGAGGAGATTCTCCAGCAGACGTTCATCAAGCTCCATCAGTCGCGCGCGGCGTACGTGCGCGGCGCCGATCCGCTCCCATGGCTCTATACGATCGCGCACCGAACGTTCCTCGACGAAATACGGCGCCGCAAGCGATCGCGCGTGTCGCTCGCGCGCGACGACCAGCCGCTGCCGGAGGTCGAGTCGAACATCGAAGGGAGCGCCGACCCGGTCGAGCGGCCCTACAGCGACGAGCAAATCGCCGAGGTGCTCGACGCACTGAAAGAGTTGCCGGACAACCAACGGAACGCCGTCGTGCTGACGAAGATCCAAGGCAAGAGCGTCGCCGAAGCCGCGTCGATCCTCGGCACGACCGCCGGCGCGGTGAAACTTCGCGCGCACAGAGGCTACGTGGCGCTTCGGGAGCTCCTCCGAGGCACGAGGGACGAACGATGACCGCACACGACGAACGACTCGACGCGAAGCTTCGCGCGCTCGGTGAGATCCCGGTGCCGCCTCCGTCGCCCGCGCTCCTCGGGATGGTTCACGGCGACGCGGGGCGAGCGGCGCACACGCGCGTTCCTGCGCGGACGTTCGCGCTCGTCGTCGCGGCTGCGCTCGTGGCGGTCGCGGTCATGGTCGCGCTGACCGGCGTGCGGACGGATCTCCACGATCTGCCGCCCATGTGGTTCGTCGGCACGGCGTGCGCGTGGCTCGCGGCGTTCTTGGTCCCGCTCGGGATCGCGATCCTGCCGCGGCGCGGCTCGGTGCTCGCTGACTCGGGGCGCGCTGCGATCGCGGCGTTCGCGATTCCGATCGCGGTGACGGCGATGGCGTTCGCGCTGCGCGTCGACGCTCCCTCGACGTTCATCCCCGCGCCCGACCGACAGCTCCACTACATCTTCAACTGCCTCCGCGCGGGCATCGGTGGCGTGGCGATCCCCTTCGCCATCGCCGTCTTCACGCTTCGGCGCGCGGCGGCCCCCGTGCGCACCGTCTGGATCGGCGCGGCTGCCGGCGCAGCGAACGGCGCGCTCGCAGGCCTCCTGTTGCACGCGCACTGCCCGATCGGCGGCGCGCTTCACGTCGTGCTCGGTCACGCCGGCGCGTCGCTCGTCGGTGCGATCGTCGGAGCGATCGTGGTGCCTCTGATCGTCGGACGTCGCGCGACGTAGCCGGTACATTGCGAGCTCCGGGAGGCGCATGACGAAAGGCCGGTCGAGGCCGACGTGGATGGTGGCGGCAATCGCGTTGGCGATCGCGCTCGCGATCTGGCGTCCATGGCCGTCGACCGCGAAGCGCGACGCGCCCCGCGGTGCGTCGAGCGCGGAGAGCGCGCGTACCGGCGACGTCGCCAGCGGCGTGACGGCGAGCGCCGCGGCGTCGAACGTCGCGCCGTCATCGATCGCGTCGGCGCTGCCATCGGCCGTCGCCCAGATCGACTTCGCGAAGATGCGCTGGGGGAGCGGTCCGCGCGACGTCGGCCGGAAGCAGCCGCAAGAAGGAAACCCCGAGGGCCCGATGAGCCTCGCCGTCGATCCTCACGGCGACGCGCTCGTCATCGATCAGGTCAACAACCGACTCGTCCGCATCGGCCCCGGCGGGGCGCCGCTCGGAACGATCAAGATCGGCGACGGAGCGCAAGACGTCGCGGTCGGCAAGGACTTCACCATCGCGGTCTTGGATCGTCTCGTCGACAAGAACGTCACGCTCTACGGCGCCGACGGCCGCGCGCTCGGAACGCTCGACTTCGTGGGCAACGGGATCGCCGAGGGGGGCGGCGTCACCGGCGTCTTCGTCGACGGCAACAGCGTCTACGTCGAGCGCGAGCACGGACACCTCGTTCGCATCGGCGACACGCGCGGCAACGCCGGCGGCGGTCACGACAAGCTCCCCGGTCGGCCGACGCGCGACGGCTCGTCGTACGTATCGGCTTTCCTCGAGACGGGTCGCGCGTACGTCACCGCGACGACGCGCGCGACGCTAGAGCCGCGCTACACGCGCGCTATCCCGCTCACGACGGCGGCGCGCGGAATCCTCTTGCTCGACACGGATCGCTTTTCCACGTTGTACGTCGCGACGCTCGGCAGCGCGGCCGATGGGAGCGACGTCGAGCACCTCACGTGCGTGGCGCTCGAAGACGGCCACGTCATCGGATCCGTGCCGGTCACCGTGAACACACTGCCCGAAGAGACGTTTCGTGAGTTTGCCGTGCTCGAGGACGGCGGCGTCTTGCACACCGAGATGAGCGACGAAGGGGTCAGGTACGTTCGGTACGATTGCCGCTGAGGGACGCAGCCAGGGATTTTTGCGCGCCCTGCAGGAAATCGAACGCACGCAGACGCGCAAGGCTGGCGTCTCGGCGCAGCGCCTGCGTGTTCCGGCGAAACGAGCACGCACGTGGACGCTCCGTTTGCGCAGACGCGCATTCTTTTCGTGTCGGGCGAACGCGCAACATGCATTGCCGGCCGCGCAAACGGTGCTGTTTGCGGGCCGGAGCGAGATCGCGTTCAACGGCCCATGTCGTGCAACTACGCTCAAAGCAGAGCAGGCGACGGGTCGTCGAGTTTCGACACGAATGCCACGCCTCTGTGGAGGAGGAAGACGAATGCGAGCCGTCAACAGACGAGCGTTGGTGGTCTTTGTGTCTCTGGCGGCGGCGCTGTTTGCGTACTTCGTGGACCTTCGGGACGCTGGTGCCGTCCCGTCGTTCGCGCGCAAGTA
>JAYVXB010000302.1:0-6048 GCA_043785585.1 Deltaproteobacteria bacterium
AGACGAACGTCGGCCTGCTCCTTGGCGTCGCGGCGGCGTTTCTGTTTCTCGGCGTGATGATCGCGATCCTCGCGATGCGCTTTTTCTCGAAGGGCTGACCGCGCACGACGCGCTACTCCTTCTTGCGCGGACCGACTCCCCAGCCGCCATTGTTCCAGCAACCCTCCTCCGCAAAGACGATGCGGTGCGCGTCGTCGGGGCCGATCGACTGCGCGAGATCGGCCTCGATGATCTTCGTCTCCGCGGTGAGCGCGAGCATCATCTTCATGACGGGGTTCATCGGATCGTTCGGTCCGGGCATCGCGCGCTCGCCGGCGCGGATCTCCGCGACCTGACGCATCGCCTCGGACGCGGCGTCGCCGTCCTTCTGTGACGCGAAGTCGAAGATGAGCGTGCGGCACGTCATCGGGCCGAGGCGATCCGCGAGGTCCGCGCCGCCGATCGCGTCGGCGCAGAGCGGACGCATCACGGCCCACGTGCGCTTGTTCGACGCCTCCATCGCCCTCGACACGAGCGGGCCGTCCTGCGGCGGCACGCCGAGCTTCGCGAGCGAGTCGGCGGAGTAGTCCCACCCCTTCGGCCCTTTGCACGGCACGCGCGCGCGCACTTGCCCGTTCTTCGCGAGCTCCTTCCAGTCGTCTTGCGTGAGATCGAACTCGCTCTTCGGCTTGAGCGCCGCGCCGTCCTGCTCCGCTGCCAGCTTCTTCTGCGCGTCGGCGAGATCCTGCTGGAGCTTCTGCTTCTCGGTTTCGATTTGCTCGAGGCGACCTTTGTACAGGCGCACCGAGTCAGCGAGCGATGCGTTCGCAGCGACGAGCGGATCGTCGTTCTTCGGTTCCGTGCCCGGCGCGCCGTCGAACGCGCGCTCGCCTTGCGCGAGATCGCCCGTCGGCTTCACGCCGCTCGCGTCCGCGCGCGCCGATTGACCGGCGCTCACGTCGATGCTCCCGGCGCTCGCGCGCGACAACGCAACGCGACCTTCGTACACGCCGACGAACGCCGCAGCGCCCATCACCGCGCCCAACACGCCCACCTTCACGTCCCTACCGCGATTCGCATTCATCTCGGACTCCTCACGCACCTTGACTCGGAAGCACGTCCCTTTGACCGTCACGTCGCCCGCGTTCGTGTGCACGCGAAACGGCGCGGCAGTCGCGTTCGGCTCGACGCGGTAGAAGACGTTGCCGCGCACCTGCGCGATGTCGTCTCCGTTCCACCTCACTTCGGCGCCCGGCTCGAGCACGGCGATCGCGCGATTGCCGAGCGGGATCTCGATGCGCTCGGCGGCGATCGCGCTCCCCGTCGTGGCGGCCGACGCAGACGATCTCGGACCGCGCGCCGGTGTCAGCGTGATGACGACCGCCGCAGCGACCGCGAGCGTAACCGCCATCGCGATCCCCGTGCGCATCGCGCGACGACGCGCGCGTGCGCGTTCCTCTTCACGGTGCGCGTCTTCCGTGATGCGCGCGACGGCGCGCTCGGCGAATCCGCGCGGCGGTTCTTGCGGCTTCCACGCGTCGAAGTCATCAGGTTCCACCGTCGTTCTCCTCTCGTGCTCCACGAAGCGCCTCGCGAAGCTTCTCGCGTGCGCGGAACAGGCGCGTCTTCGCCGTCGCCTCCGGGACATCGAGCGCGCGCGCGATCTCCTTCGTCGACAGTCCGTGAAACTCCGCGAGCACGAACGCCGCGCGTTGGTCATCGGGCAGATCCGACGCCGCCGTCGCGATCGCGCGACCGAGCTCGTGGCGTTCGCGTTCGGTCTCGGGGGTCCCCTTCCCTGCGATCTCGGCCACCGCGTCGAGTGATGCCGTCGCGTACCCGCGCTTCTTCCGAGCGTCGAGCGCGAGGCGCGTCGCGATCGTCAGAAGCCACGCCGACGGCCGCGACTCGGCGTCGACGTCGAACGACGGGAACGCGCGGTACGCGCGCAGAAACGCCTCCTGCGCGAGATCCTCGACGTGCGCACCGTGACCGACGAGGCGCGAGAGGAGCGCGAACACCGCGCGCTCGTAGCGGACGACGAACGCGCGAAACGCGATCGCGTCCTTTGCCTTGCAGCGGACGAGCGTCGGCCGATCGACCTCCGCCTCTCGCACGATCCTGCGCGGCTCGCCCATCGCAAACGCCATCATCACCAAGGAACACGAACGGCGCCCGAAAAGGTTCCCAGCACTTTGTGTTATAAGCGTTCGCGATGGCGAAAAAGCCCGCTCTGCCGCGCGCGCGGAGAACGCAGCGCGAACGAAGCGAGACGATGCGAGCGCGCCTCCTCGAGGCGACCGTCGAGTCGCTCCTCGAAATGGGCTACTCGCGGACCAGCACGATCGAGGTCGCGGCGCGCGCGGGCGTTTCGCGCGGCGCGCAGCTTCATCACTACCCGACGAAGAAGAAGCTCGTCGCCGCGGCCGTCCGGCACATCCTCGAGATGCGCCTCGAGGCGTTTCGCGCGGCGTTCGCGAAGCTTCCCGAAGGCGCCGATCGCCAGGCCGCGGCCGTCGATCTCTTGTGGGAGGGGACGACCAGCGGCGCGTTCTACGCCTGGCTCGAGCTCCTCGTCGCGTCGCGGACCGATCCGTCCTTGCGCAAGACGATCGTCGACACGCAAAAGGAGTTCGGCGAGCGGGTGCAGCAGACCTTCCGCGAGTTCTTCACGCCGACGCGCGAGCACACCAATCCGCTCGAGATAGCGCCCGTGTTCGCGCTCGCGCAGATGCAGGGGCTCGCTCTGAATCGGATCGTCGACGAGAAGGATCCGCGAATCCAGATGTGCCTCCACGTGCTGAAGGCGCTGTCTTCGGGCGCGCTGCGGACGCGCGCGTAGGTGCGTGGTAGACCGCCTTTGCCGTGTCCGAACCGCCGCCGCCGAGAATAGGACGCACCTCGTCGAGCGTTTCACCTCGAAACGTGCGCACCCGCACCGAGGAGTCGGACCCGCCGAAGCCTGTCCCCGCGCCGCCGGTACCGCCGAACGGCACGCGAGGTCGGCGTGTCGCGCGCTTCGTGTGGCGTTGGACCAAGCGCGCGGCGATCGCGGCGGTCGTGGTCGCCGTGCTCACGGTGCTCGCGGTCGTGCTCGTCATTCGTCACTACGAGTCGGATCTGCCGTCGGTCGCGGACGTCAAGAGCAGCTACCACCCGCCGCAGGTGACGCGCGTCCTCGCGCGCGACGGGACGCTCCTTGCGGAGCTCTTCACGGAGCGACGCACGGTCGTGTCGATCCAGACGTTGCCTCCGCACGTGAAGCTCGCGGTGCTCGCGGCGGAGGACGCGGGGTTCTACGAGCACGAAGGCGTCAACTACGTCGGGATGCTCCGCGCGATCGTCGTGAACATTCGCGCGGGGCGAACGAAGCAAGGCGGCTCGACGATCACGCAGCAGGTGATCAAGAACCTCTTGCTCACGCCGGAGAAGACGTACAAGCGCAAGATCCAGGAAGCGATCCTCGCGCGTCGCCTCGAGCAGGAGCTCACGAAGGACGAGATCCTCGAGCTCTATTTGAATCACATCTACATGGGGCGCGGGCGCTGGGGGATCGAAGAGGCGGCGCGCGACAACTTCGGGAAGTCGGCGAAGGATCTGACGATCGCGGAGGCGGCGATGCTCGCGGGGCTCGTCGCATCGCCGGATCACTTCGGGCCGCGCCACGACATGAAGCAGGCGCTCGTTCGGCGCGGGTACGTGCTCGGGCAGATGCACGACAAGGGATTTTTGAACGACGCGCAGTGGGAAGCGGCGAAGGACGAGTCGGTGCGCCTCGCGGCGACGGTCGAAGCGAACAACGAGCTCGCGCCCGAGGTGGTCGAGATCGCGCGCAGGATGCTCCTCGATCTCGCGCACGAAGGGGCGAAGCGCGGCGGCTACACGATCACGACGACGATCGATCCGAAGCTGCAAGCGGCGGCGCGCAAGGCGGTGCGTGACGGCGTGGGCGCGTACGACAAGCGTCACGGGCTCGATCAGCCGCTGCGTGCGCCGAGCACGGCGGCAGCGATCTCGGACAAGAAGGGGCGCGCGCAGAAGGCGCAGCATCCGCCGAAGGACACGACGCCGCCGTTCGAAGGGACGCCCGACTACGACAAGCACAAGGTCCTCGTCGGAGAGATCGTCGGCGCCGACGACGCGAACGGGACGATCGACGTGCGCGTCGGGACGATCGTCGGATCGGTGAGGCTCGCCGAGTACGACAGGTACAATCCGAACAAGCTGGCGCCGAGCGCGTACGCGCAGACGGGCGCGCGCGTTCGCGTGAGCCTCCTCGCGGCGGTGGTGGAGACGGCGCCGGGGGGCGTGACGACGAAGGTGCCTCTGCGTCTCGAGCAGGGGCCCGAGGCGGCGCTCGTCGCGATCGACGTGCGAACGCGGCAAGTGCTCGCGCTCGTCGGGAACTACGAAGCGGCGACGGGCGGCCTCGATCGCGCGACGCAGGCGCGGCGTCAGCCGGGTTCGACGTTCAAGCCGATCGTCTATTCGTACGCGCTTCATTCGCATCGCTTCACGCCGGCGTCGCTCATCGACGTGAACCCGGAGACGTTCGAGGCGGGGTACCGCCCGACGAACTACGAAGGGTGGACGGGGAAGGATCCGCTGCGCTTGCGCGAGGCGCTCGCGAACTCGGTGAACGTCGCGGCGGTGAAGGTGCTGCGCGACGTCGGCGCGACGAACGTCGTCGCGTGGGGGCAGTCGCTCGGGATCAAATCGACGATGAAGCCGGACTTGTCGCTCGCGCTCGGGAGCTACGAGATTCATCCGATCGAGCTGTGCGCGGCGTACGCGACGTTCGCGGCCGGCGGGACGTACGACGAGCCGCGGATCATCACGCGCATCGTCGGGCCGGACGGAAAGGACGTCGCGCTCGCGCCGCTGCCGCCGCCGCGCCGCGTCCTCGACGACGCCGAGGCGTACGTGACGACGAGCATGCTGATGAGCGTCGTCGATCACGGAACGGCGACGCGCGCGCGATCGCTCGGACGTCCTCTCGCCGGAAAGACCGGCACGAGCAACGCCGCGAAGGACACGTGGTTCGCCGGCTACTCGACCGACATCGCGACCGTCGCGTGGGTCGGCTACGACGACGGCAAGCCGCTCGGCTCGCAAGAAGCCGGCGCCGTGACCGCGCTCCCTCTGTGGATCGCCTTCATGAAGACCGCGCACGAAGGCCGACCGCGCGGCGACTTCCCGCGCCCACCGGGCGTCGACGTCGTCACGATCGACAAGCGCACCGGAAGGCTCCCCTTCCAAGACGACGCCGACACGATGGAGGAAGTCTTCCTCACCGGCACCGCTCCGACCGAAGTCGCCGACGTCCCCGACGGCGGCGCCGCAAGCGATGCATCTGCGGCATCCCCCGCGACCACCGACGCCGCACCGAGCGCGAGCGCACACGCGACGAGCGATGCGAGCGTCGACCTATGATTTTTTTTTACCGCCAAGGCGCCAAGACGCCAAGGAGTTGGGCTCGAGACTCCGATCCAAAAATCTTGGCGGCTTGGCGGCTTGGCGGTCCATCAAATCCGCGCGCGTCGCGGGTTGCTGTCTTCGTCGCGACGCTGTCGTCGACGCTCGCGTACACGCGCGGCGTCGAGGCGGCGGGTGCCGTCGATGGGCTCGCCGTGGAGGCGACGAAGGGGC
Organism: Deltaproteobacteria bacterium; assembly: GCA_043785585.1. GTDB lineage: Bacteria > Myxococcota_A > Polyangia > Polyangiales > Polyangiaceae > JBBQXV01. The sequence goes on from JAYVXB010000302.1 coordinate 5,629, forward strand.
TCGGGGCCGTGTCGGCGACTGTGGTGGTGGTCGCGGGGCCGCTCGTGTCGGATCAACCGGCGCCCAAGGGCGATGAGCTCGCGCTGCGGGTTGCGGCGCTCGTCGCGGGGAAGATTGGGGCGACGGCGAAGGCGCACAACCAGACGGCGCAGCTCGGGACGGCGCGGGCGATCGCGGGGAAGAGCGGGGGGCTCGTCTATGTGCAGATCGAGATCGCGAAGGGGGAGCTTCGGGCGACGGTCGATGCGTATCCGGCGCAGCGAAACTCGTGGGACCGCATTCGCAATCCGCTGCCGGCGCCGACGGGGCATGCGTTCGCGGGGGTGAAGATCGACGCCGAGGTGCGCGCGTTTCTTTCGCCGATTTTGCTCGAGCAGGCGAGCGTGCACAAAGCGAAGCACGACGAGGGCGAGGTCCTCG
>JAYVXB010000303.1:0-18177 GCA_043785585.1 Deltaproteobacteria bacterium
CTGCAGGCGCGGCTGCCGGCGATCGTCATCGGCGGCGGGCTCACGGCGATCGACACGGCGACCGAGCTCCTCGCGTACTACCTCGTCCAGATCACGAAAGAGGAAGAGCGCTACCGGCACCTCGCGACGACGCACGACGAGAAGCAGATGCGCGCGCTCTTCGACGACGAAGAGTGGGAGACCTTGCAGCAGCACCTCGCCCACGCGCGCGAGCTCCTCGCGGAGAAGGCGAGCGCGCAGGCGGCCGGACGCGAGGCGAACGTGCAGCGCCTCCTCGAGTCGTGGGGCGGGGTGACGCTCGTCTACCGCAAGTCGCTCGCGGACTCGCCGGCGTACCGGTTGAACCACGAAGAGGTGATCAAGAGCCTCGAAGAGGGCGTGCGTTACATCGAGAACATGTCGCCGACGGAGGCGGTGCTCGACGATCGCGGCGGCGTGAAGGCGATGAAGTTCACGCGCAAGGACGGGTCGGTCGTGGAGCTTCCGGCGCGGACGGTGTGCGTCGCCGCGGGGACGAGCCCGAACGTGACGTACGAGAAGGAGTTCCCCGGGACGTTCGCGCTCGATGCGAAAAAACAGTTCTTCCAGGCGCACGCCGCGCGCGTCGAGGACGGCAAGCTCACGCTCACGCCGACGAAAGACCTCCGCCTCGGCTTCTTCACGAGCTACGCGGAGGAGGGGCGCTGCGTCTCGTTCTACGGCGACAACCATCCGCACTACGCGGGCAGCGTCGTGAAGGCGATGGCGAGCGCGAAGGACGGCTATCCGCACGTCGTCGCGCTCTTCCCCGAGATGGGCAAGCCCGTCGACGCCCCCACGCAAGTGCGTCGCGACACGATCCTGCGCGACCTCTTCGCCCGCCTCGACGACGAGCTCATCGCACGCGTCGTCCAGGTGAACCGCCTGACGAAGACGATCGTCGAGATCGTCGTGAAGTCGCCGATGGCCGCGCGAAAGTTCGAGCCGGGTCAGTTCTATCGGCTGCAAAACTTCGAGACGTTCGCGCCGATCGTCGGCGGGAGCCGCCTCGCGATGGAGGGGCTTGCGCTCACCGGCGCGTGGGTCGACAAGGAGAAGGGGCTCCTCGGAACGATCGTCCTCGAGATGGGCCACTCGTCGCGTCTATGTGCGGCGCTCGAGGTCGGCGAGCCCGTCGTGCTAATGGGTCCCACCGGGACGCCGACGGAGATCGGCCACAAAGAGACCGCGCTCCTCTGCGGCGGCGGGCTCGGCAACGCGGTCCTCTTCTCGATCGCGCGCGCGTTCAAGGCGATGGGGAGCAAGATCATCTACTTTGCCGGCTACAAACGCGGCGAGGATCTCTTCAAGCAAGACGACATCGAGCGCTGCACCGATCAGATCATCTGGTGCACCGACAGCGGCGTCGAGATCCCGCCGCGTCGCCCGCAAGACGCGCATTTTCGCGGCAACATCGTCGACGCGATGCATGCGTTCGGCACCGGCAAGCTCGGCGCGCAGGTCGCCAAGCTCTCCGACGTGAACCGCATCATCGCGATCGGCTCGGACGGCATGATGAACGCCGTTCAGCGCGCGCGCGGCGGCGTGCTCTTGCCGCTCTTGAAGCCCGGGCACCTCGCCATCGGCAGCATCAACTCACCGATGCAGTGCATGATGAAAGAGATCTGCGCGCAGTGCCTTCAAAAGCACAAAGATCCGGCGACCGGCAAAGAGACCGTCGTCTTCTCTTGCTACAACCAGGACCAAGAGCTCGATCGCGTCGACTTCGGCCACCTGCGGCAGCGGCTGCGCGTCAACTCGATGCAGGAGAAGCTGTCGAACGCTTGGCTCGATCAGCTCCTCCGCGAGCAGCCCGATTTGATTCGCGTGTAACGACGCAACGAGGAATGTCAGCGTGCCATCTGCACGCCGACGGACTAGCGCGGGACGCCGCCGAGCGTCGCGCAGCCCGTCACGACGTCGATCTGCCCGCCGTGATCGGCCTGCACGGTGCCGCACGTTCCGCCGCACAGGATGATCCGCGTGGGCGCCTTCGGGTCGTCGTAGTGCCAGCCCGTTCCGCCCATGCAGCTCTGGTTGTACGTGAGCGTGCCGCCCGCGCCGCCGGTCGGCGTGTAGACGACGTTGACGCTCGCGACGTCGAGGACGCGGCCCGCGGGCGGCGCCGGAAGCTTGAAGTCGCAGGCGAGGGTGGCGCCGCGGATGACGTTGAGCGCGGTCTCGAAGTCGGTCGCCGTCTGCTGCGGGTTGCCGGTCGCGACGACGAAGGCCTTGGTGGTGCCGCCGCCCATCGCGATCGCGTCGAGCGACTGGAGCGCGCTGCCGACGCCGATGACGTAGGTCTGGAGCGTCGACGCGACGCCGGCCGCCGCGGCGGTGACGTTCGGCACCGTGCTGTTGCAGTCGTTCGGAATGCCGTCGGTGGCGAGGACGACCGCGACCTTCGAGCCCGGGTGCGCCGTCTCCTGCGTCTTGGCGTACTGAATCGCGCCCTGCAAAGCGGGGAGCGTCGGCGTGCCTCCGTTCGGCGCGAACGTGTCGATCGACGCCTTGAACGCAGGCGAGGGGAGCGGAGTCATCGGGACGGCGGGCGTCGCGTACGAGCTCACGTCGCACTCGTTCGCCGACTTGAAGAATTGAATCGATGCGCTGAGGCCTGCCGACTTCGGATCGTTGAAGAACGTCTCGAGCCCCGCGACGATCGTCGGCCACTTCGCGTCCTGCGCCATGCTCCCCGACCGGTCGATCATGAAGACCAGGTACACGGGGACGAGCTCGGCCTTCGCGGTCGACGATGCGCATGTGGCGCTCACCCCACCGCCGTCGGCGCCGAAGTTCGTGCCGCCCGGATCCGGGTTGCCGTTGCCGATGCCAGTGCCAGTGCCGTTCCCGCCTCCGTTCCCGTCGAACGTCGAGCTGTCGGCCCCACTGCACGCCGCAATCGTCAGACCGATCACCGACGTGAACCCAACCGACAAAACGCGCGAGATTGACACGGGAGCCTCCAGTTTCTGCTTCGAATGCGATGGCCGCAGCGTGCGCCGTCGCCCCTCGGAGAGTGCTCAGTGCAACGCCCGTTCCCACGTCCTTTCGCCTGAGGTCGAAGTGCGCTATTTGCCGTGCGATCGCGAATCGAGGGGCGGAACGCGTGCCCCGTGCGCTCATCCCCCATCCGGGGGGGCTCGGCCTGGGTATCGGGTCATCCATGGTGATGTTGAACAGTCTCATCGGACCTTCGACATGACGACGAGGCATCCGTTCGCGGCCGACGGGCTGTTCTGGCGACGCCTCGCGCACGCCGGCGCGACGCGAGGGCCCACGTGGTTTCGTCGGTACAGCCCTCCGCTCTTCGGGCTCGCGTTCGCGGCGGCGATGCCGACCGCGCGGCGAACCGTAGCGGCGAACTTGGTGCGGATCCGCGGCGAGGCGGGCCTCGTGCGCGACGTCGCGGACGTCGCGCGAACGTTCGCGGCGTACGCTTCGTGCCTCACAGATGCGCTGGCGAGCGACGTCGACGGCGCGCCGAGTGCCGTGGTCTACGGTGAGCGACACATCCTCGCGGCGCTCGAGCAGCAACACGGCGCGGTGTTCGCGACGGCGCACACGGGAGGTTGGGAGGTCGTGGGGCCGCTCCTGATGCGCGATCACGGACGGCCCGTCGTGATGGTCATGGAGCGCGAGCGCGACACGGCGGCGCGCCGACTTCAGGACGATCTCCGCACGGACCGCGGGCTTCGGATCGTCCACGTTGGCTCCGATCCGCTCGCCGCGCTGCCGCTTCTGTCGCACGTGCGCGCGGGTGGAGTGGTCGCGCTCCAGATCGATCGATCGCCCGTCGGGATGCGAACGCGAGCCGTGTCGCTCTTCGGCCACCCCGCGACGCTCCCGGAAGGTCCGCTTCGCCTCGCCCAGCTCGCCGGCGCTCCGCTGCTCCCCGTCTTTGCCGCACGGACCGGCTACCGGAGCTACCTCGTCCGCGCTTTCGAGCCGATCTTCGTGCCACGGCGCGCCTCGCAGGCCGAGCTCGACGCTGCCGCGCAGCGCCTCGCCGACGCGATGAGCGCGTTCATCTCCGCGCATCCCACGCAGTGGTTCCGCTTTCACGACGACGCGGCTTCGGCTGGCCGGTGAAACAATCCGCCTTTCTACTTGGCGTCACCCGGCGCGCGTGCGACAAACCGGCCCCCTACCATGTCGACGCGATTCCACATAGGCGCGAAGGCCCTCCGCGGCGCAATCACGGCGTACGCGAAGCGCTTCGACCTGCTCGAAGTCATCGTCGCGCTCGAAACGCAAAAAGGGAAAGCCGCGGTGATGGCGCCGAGCGCGGCCACGATGAAGAAGTGGCGCAAGTCGACGCCGCCGAGCTTCGAGTTTTCGGTGATCGCGGGCCCGCACGTCGGCCGGCTCAAGTCGGGTACCGAGCTCGAGCACGAGCTCAGCGCGGCGAAGCACGCCATCGATTTGCTTCACGCGCGCTGCTTCGTGGTGCGCACACCGCCCGAGGTCACGCCCAGCGCGCTCGCGCGCGACCGTCTCGGAAGGCTGTTCGATCGTTTCCCCAAGGACGTGACGAGCGTCGTGTGGGAGCCGAGCGGGCTCTGGGAGGTCGAGGACGCGGCGGTCGCAGCGCGAAAGTGGGGCGTCGTCCTCGCGGTCGATGCGGCGCGCGAGCCCGTTCCCGCCGGACCCGTGGCGTACGCGCGTCTGCGCGCGATGGGCGAGACGCGCGCGTTCGGGCCGTCGGCGCTCGACCGCATCGTCCGCGCGATCGGACCGCGGCGCGACGCGTACGTGGTCCTCGAGACGGACGGCGCGCTCGACGAGTGCAAGCGACTGCGAACGATCGCGCAGCGCGCGCGCAAGGACGAAGAAGGCGGCATGTCCCGGCTCGTTCGGCCGCGCGGCGGGATCGTCGTTCGCGACGACGAGCAGGAATGACCTCGACGAGCTCCAGCCGCGCCGGTAGGCAGCGCGCGGCGGCGGCGTCGCAAGGGGCGGTGGCGGAGGTCGCGGCGGCAGCGCTCGTGCGTGGGAATGCGATCGATGCGGTCGCGGCGGGCGTGTTCGCGGCGGCCGCGGCGGAGCCCGGCGTGCTGCTCGGGCCGATTCAGCTGCTCCTCGGCGGCGCGGGCGCGGGGCTTCGCGCGATCGACGGACGGACGCGGCAACCGGGCGTCGAGCAGCCGAGGCCGCGCGGCTTTCGCGAAGAGGACGCCGTCGCGCCCGCGTCGCGCGTCGCAACGCCGGCGCTCCCTGCCGCGCTCGCCGCGGCACTCGCGCTCGGCGGCGGCGCGTCCCTCGCGCGCGCGATTGGACCGGCGCTCGACATCGCCCGCGCTCTGTCACCCGCGCGCCGCGGCGTGCTCCAGCTTCTCGCGCGGCGTGGCGCGTCCGCGCTCGGCGAGTCGTCCGTTCGCGACGAGCTCCTCGCCGTCGCCGGCCGCGTCGCCGGCGGACTGCTCGGCGAGGGGGACTTCGACGCGCTCTTGCCCGTCGTCCTCACGGCCGCCGTAGAAAAAGGCGACGCCCTCGAGATCGCGACGGTCCCCTGGGGAGCCGCCGCGACGCGCGACGGCGCGCAACCACCGTTCGACGCCGGATCCATCGAGATCGTCGCCGCGAGCGACGGCCGCGGCCTCATCGCCATCGCCTGCTACGAGGTCCCGTCGGACGGCCTCGCGATCGACGCGCTCGGTCTCGTCGCGCCGTTCTGCGCGGCGCCTGTCCGCCGCGGCGAGCCGCGTGTCCGGCCCGGCGATCCGCGCCCCGCAGCCGCTCCGATCGCCCTCGCGGTGCGCGAAGGGCTCGTCGAGCTCGCTGTCGGCGTCGCGCGCTCTCGCGACGCGGAGGCCGACCTCGGGGCGATGCTGCGCGCCGCGATGACCGGCACGCTCGACGAAGCGCTCGCCGCGTTGCCGCCGTCCTCGACGGGGCGCCTCGTCGGCATCGCGAGATCCCGCGACGCCGCACGCGTCGTCGCCGATCCGCGACGCGCGTGAGTTAACCCAAGACCGAAACGCGGCCCAAGCGAGTCGAGCGAGCCGAAAGGACGGCTACTTGCCGAGCCTCACGCCGTGGCGCTTCGCGTACGCCGTGACGCCGATCTTGTCGATCGTCCGGATGTCGCGTGTCGTCAGGTTGAGCGTGACGAATCGCTTCAGCTCGGGGACCCAAACGCGGCGCGTTTGGATGTTCACGTTCTGCCAGCGATTGGTCTTGATGTTCGAGTGGCTGACGTTGTGCGCTTTGAGCTTGCGCTTGCCGGTGATGTCGCTCTTTGCCATGACGGAAGGATCCTCTGAAGCGGGCGAATTCGGGACGCGCAAACTGAATCGCAACTGCTCTTCTGTCAAGCGGAAGCTTCAGACACGCTCAGGCGCGTCCAAGGCTTACCACGAGGCGATGGCACCAGCCCCGGACGGCGTCGAACGCCGTCGGCCGCGGGCGGAGGGTCGTTTCGTCGAGATAGAGGCGCCGACTGAGCTCGACCTGGACGGCGTGGAAGCCCTCGGTGGGGCGACCGTAGTGTTGGGTCGAGAATCCGCCGGCGTACGGCTCGTCGTGGCGCACGGACCAGCCCTCGGCCCTTGCGTGCTCTTCGACCGCGTCGATGAAGCGAGGGGCAGCGGTCGTTCGGCCCCGCGTTCCAGGTACGACGTCCGCGCGTGCGGCGCCCGGCGCGCCTGCGGTGCTCCTGCCGACGCTCGGCATCGAGTGCGCGGCGAGAAGCACGGCGTGGCCGAACCGCTCGCGTTTTTGCGCGAGCGCAGCGGCGAGCGCGGCGTGGTACGGGCGGTAGTAGAGCGCGAGGCGCTCGTCGAACTCGGCCAGCGAGAGCGGGCGGGCGAGCGCGCGATCGCCGTCGCTCGTGGTCCGCCAAACGAGGCCGTGGTTGTAACGCGGACCTGGCCGCGATCCGTCGACGACGTCGGGATCGAGATCGCCGAGCCCGCGGTTCAAGTCGACGACGTAGCGCGAGAGGCGCCCCACGAGCAGCGTCGCGCCGGCTGCAGGCGCGTCGGCGTAGAGCTCGTCGACGTAGAGGTCCGCATCGCGCCCGAGCGCGCGCATCGGCGCCACGAGCGGCGCGAGGCAGCCCGGAGGAACGAGGAGGCCGGCGTGCGGGACCTCGACGACGACAGGGGTCTCCTCTGCAGTCGGCTCGACGAGCTGGAACGCCTCCATGGCGCGCGACGCTATCACCGGCCCCGCGTCATCGTCATCGTCGCCGCGTTGCGAAAAAAGCAGTTGTTGCGGGATAGAGACGACCGATCGGTAGATTACTATGGTTTGTCTTCTCGCATGCGCAGAATCTCCCGCCTCGGATACGCAGGCATCGCTCTCGCCATCGCCGCTTGGTGCTCGCCCGCGGGCGCGGTCGACTACGCCGCGCCGGGACCCGAAGCCCACGCGACGACGGATCTTCCTGCGAACGCGGGAGGAGCGACGAGCGGGAAGCTCGTGGTCCCAACGGGACCAGGTCCGTATCCGCTCGTGATCGCGAGCCACGGTTGGTCGGCGAGCCCGGACAACCAAGTCGGCTGGGCCGAGCACTTCGCGGGCTACGGCTTCGTCGTCGTCGTACCCGGCTTTCCGAATCCACTTTCGCCCAACGCGGCGACGGACGCGGGGATCATCAAGGCGCTCGTCGCGCTTTATGCGAACCCCGCGACGATGTCGCCGGCGAAGGGGAAGGTCGACGGCGCGCGCGTCGGGCTCGAAGGGCACAGCGCCGGCGGGCTCGCGACCACGGTCGCCGCGGTCGATTTGAAACCGCAAGGCGTCGTCCTCTTCGATCCCGTCGACGACAGCGCGAACGCAGGGAAGGCGGCGTTCACGAAACTCTGCAGCCCGCTCCTCGCGATCTTCGCCGCGCCGAGCTCGTGCAACAACAGCGCGGGATGGTCCGCGTTCAAGACGACGAGCACCGGACCGCGCGTCCTGTTCGACGTCGTCGGCTCGACCCATTGCGACGGCGAGAGCAACGCGCGCGCTCTGTGCGGTCCGTTCTGCGGCGGCGCGGCCGACGTCACGCGGCAGGCGGAGTACGGCGCGCACGCGACGGCGTTCCTTCTCTGGCGATTGAAGGGCGACGCGTCGGCCGAGGCGACGCTGAAGCAAGCGGCGCTGGCAGCGGACGCGAAGCTCGCGAACGTATCCGTGCAGGATGCACAGAGTTGCGCGGCGACGAATGCGCCTCCGGACGGTGGGATCGACGACGCGGGGAAACCGATCGATCACGGCGACGCCGCGACGGGCGGCCAGGACGCCTCCACGGGAAACGGCGTGGACGGCGGCGGCGGCGCGACGAACACGGAGTCGCCGACCGGGACGTCGGGTGGATGCGCGTGCGGCGTGAGCGCGACGTCGACTCTTCCCGGCGCGCCGATCGCCGTCGGTGGGCTGTTCGCGATCGCGCTTCGCCTCCGGCGCAAACGTCACGCGCGCGGGTGAGCGCGTGCGTGCGCCGCGCGCACGTGATCCTGCGCGACGTGCGTGTAGATCTCGGTGGTCCCGAGATCCGCGTGGCCGAGCATCGCCTGCACCGCTCGAAGATCGGCGCCGCCGCGAAGCAGGTGCGTCGCGAACGAGTGGCGAAGCTTGTGGGGCGAGAGCGGCGTCGTGATCCCGGCGCCGACGGCGTAGCGTTTCAGAAGCTTCCAAAACGCCTGCCGCGTGAGAGGACCGCCGCGCGGAGACAGGAAAAAAATCACTTCGTTCGGGCGCGCTCGCCTTGCGCGGACGCCCGCGACGTACGTCGTCAAATGCGAGAGCGCGACCTCTCCGATCGGGACGAGCCGCCGCTTGCCGCCTTTGCCGAGGACGCTCACGACGCCCGTCTTCGTGTCGACGTCGCCGATCTTCAACCCGACGAGCTCGCTGACGCGAAGGCCCGATGCATACATGAGCTGAATCATCGCGGCGTCGCGCGCGCCGCGATCCGTCGCGACGTCGGGCGCGGCGAGGAGGCGCTCGACCTCGTCGAACGAGAGCACCTTCGGGAGCTTTCGTCCTAGGTGTGGGCGATCGACGAGCGCGGTCGGATCGCTGGGGATCGCGCGTTCGCGCACGAGGAATCGGAAAAAGCCGCGGAGCGCGGAGAGCTGCCGAGCGCTCGAACGCGCGCCGAAGCCGGTCCTCACGTTCTCGACGAGCAGCTCCGCGACGTGGCCGGCGCCGACGTCGCGCGGATCGGCGGCGTCACCGACGTGGGCCGCGAGGCGATTCAGATCCCGCGCGTACGCCTCGAGCGTGTTCGACGCGAGCGCGCGCTCGACGCGAAGATGATCGAGGTAGGCGTCGATCCAGCCGTTGAGATCCACGCGCGGATCGTAGCCTGCGCGGACGGCGCGGCTAAGTTTTCGCGGCGAGAACGAGGCGTTCGAGGAGCGCGCGCGGATCGTCCTCGCGCATCAGGACCTCGCCGACGAGCCCGGCGTCGGCGCGACCACGCGCGATGGACGCGACGTCCGCTTCGGTTTTGAGGCCAGAGAGATGAACGGCGACGCGGTCGCGAGGGATGGCAGCGAGGACGCGCGCGGCGCGCGCGGCGTCCATCGCGAGCGTGTCGAGGTCGCGCGCGTTGACGCCGATGACGCGGGCGTCGGCGCGGAGCGCGGCGTCGAGCTCGGGCTCGTCGACGATCTCGACGAGCGGCTCGAGGCCGTGATCGCGTGAAGCGCGCGCGAGCTCGCCGAGACGAGCGCCGTCGACGATCCGCGCGACGAGGAGCACCGCATCCGCGCCGTGGCGCTTCGCGCAGGCGATCTGCGACTCGTCGAGGACGAACTCTTTCGCGAGCAGGGGAGCCCGTTCGCCGAGTCGCGCGCGCGCCGACGCGAGGTGCGTCCACCCGCCGTCGAAGAACGGTGCATCGCAAAGCACGCTCACCATCGCCGCGCCCGCCGCCGCGTACGCCTCCGCGCGCGACGGCGCGTCGAGCACGCGCGACAGCACGCCGGCGCTCGGGCTCCGGAGCTTCACCTCGGCGATGAGACGGAGCGGCGCGCGCGGCTCCCGACGGAGCGCGGCGGCGACGTCGATGGCCGTGCGAGCCTCGTGCGATCCTCCGGCGTGCCCCCCGTCACGAAGCGCGTCGATCTCGCGCCGCTTGGACGCGAGGATCGCAGCGAGGACGTTCATCCGGCCTCGCGCGCGGCGTTCGCGATGCGGCGCCACCGCTCGAGCACCTCGCGTGCGCCTCCCGAGTCGAGCGCATCGCGTGCACGCGCCGCGCATGCCTTGGGCGCATCGCCGCTCGCGACGACGAGGGCCGCTGCGGCGTTCAAGATCACCGCGTCGCGCGCCGGATGCGCGGCGCCGGCGAGGATCCGCTCGAGCGCCTCGGCGTTCTCGTTCGCTTCACCACCGGCGATCGCGTCGGGCGTCATTCGCGCGATCCCGAAATCCTCCGGCGTGATCGTCCGCTCGGATACGTGACCCCCGTCCAAGATGCTCGCGCGGGTCGGCGCGCACGGGCTCACTTCGTCGAGGCCGTCTTCGCCGCGGACGACCCACGCGCGCACGACGCCGAGGTCTCCGAGAGCGCGCGCCGCGATCGCGCGGAGCGCGTCGTCGTACACGCCGACGAGCTGGTGCGTCGCGCGGGCCGGGTTCGCGAGCGGGCCGAGCGCGTTGAAGATGGTGCGCGTGCCGAGCTCGCGTCGCGCCTGCGCCGCGTGCTTGAGCGCAGGGTGATGGGCGGGCGCGAACAAGAACGCGATCCCTGCTTCGCGCAGCACGTCGGCCTGACGCGCGGGGGGCACGTCGATCGGAATTCCGAGCGACTCGACGACGTCGGCGCTCCCGCACCGGCTCGACACCGATCGGTTGCCGTGCTTCGCGACCGCAAAGCCGCACGCCGCCACCACGAGCGCCGCGGCCGACGAGATGTTGAGCGTTTGCGCTCCGTCGCCGCCGGTGCCGCACGTGTCGACGACCTGCGCGAGCCCGTGATCGACCGCCGTCATCGTCGCGCGCATCGCCTGCGCCGCAGCGACGATCGTCTCGGCGCTCTCGCCGCGCACGCGCAGCGCCACCGCGAACCCCGCGACTTGCACGGGCGTCCACTCGCCCGCGAGGATCGCGTCGAACGCAGCGCGCACCTCGTCCGGCGCGAGCGACTCCGCGCGCATCAACTTGGCCATCGTCGATGCAAAGCTCACGGCAGCGGCCCCTGCGAGTGAAGCGCGCGGGGAGGAGAACCCAAGCGCCTCACCCAGTTCGCGACGAGCCTCTTCCCCTCCGTCGTCAGCACGCTCTCGGGATGAAACTGCACCCCTTCGACATCGAGCGTCGCGTGACGAAGACCCATGATTTCGCCTTCCTCGGTCCACGCGCTCACGTGGAGGCACGCCGGGAGGCTCTCGCGCTCGACGATGAGCGAGTGGTAGCGCGTCGCCTCGAACGGCGAGGGGAGCCCTTCGAACACGCCGCGTCCGTCGTGCAGGATCGGCGACGTCTTTCCGTGCATGAGGCGCGCGGCGCGCACGACCTTGCCGCCGAACGCTTGCGCCATCGACTGGTGACCGAGGCAGACGCCGAGGATCGGGATCTTCCCGGAGACGCGGGTCATCGTCTCGAGCGAGATCCCCGCCTCGTTCGGCGTGCACGGTCCTGGTGAAATCAGGACGCCGCGCGGAGCGTCCGCGAGGATCGCGTCGACGGTGATCGCGTCGTTGCGGACGACACGCGTGCGCGCGCCGAGCTCGCCCAAGTACTGCACGAGGTTGAACGTGAACGAGTCGTAGTTGTCGATGACGAGGACGTCGGCGGACACGCGCTGAGTATAGGCACAGGATTCAGGGCGGTCCCGCTTGCACCGCTTTCGCCACCGCCATCGCGCGCCGCGTGAGCGCCGCCTGAGCTTGCATCGCCGCAATGCGGCCTTCGAGCTCGCCGCTGCGGATCGCCGCGGCGTACCGCACGGTCTCGATGCGTCGATCGGCGAAGAGCGCCACCCACTCGTCGCGTCGCGCGATCCCCCACGAGCCCGCGATCGCCGCGTTGCGCGCTTGCGTGATGGCCAAATCGATCGCCGGAAGGGCCTGCTTCTCGAGCACCGCGATGGCTTCGTCGTCCGAGCCGTGCGCCGTCAGATCGTCGGCCTGCTTGAGCAGTTTCTCGATCGCGACGTCCGCCGAGACGATGCCGTCGAGCGATGCGCGGTCTTGTGCGAGCGTCGGCGCGGCAGGCGGAGCCGGCTCTTCCCGACGGCTGCAGCCCGCCGCCGCCGCGAGAAGCAGCCAAGCCGCGACGACCAGCCCGCGTCGAATCATGGCCGTGGCTATAGCAGGCCTGACCACCGTCCTGGCGAAACAGGGTCTCAGACTCGTCCGAGGTTTGACACAGATGGCGTAAGAAACGTAAGTTTCCGCGCGCGTTCGACCCCCCGCGTGCCCCCGCGCGGCCCCCTCCCGAAGGACACTCGATGGCTGACGAGAAGAAGCCGAAGATCGACCTGAAAACCCGTCTCCAGAAGATGGGAGGAGCCGCTGGCCCGGCCACCGGTCCTGGCGCTGCGATTCCCGCTCCGGGCCGGAGCGTCCCTGCGCCGGCGATCCCGCCGCCGTCCATTCCAGTCCCTCCGGGGATCCCCGCGCCGCAGTTTCATTCGCAGCCCGCGCCGATGGACCCGTCGAACCCCCTCGTCGCTGCCGCGCACGGGAACTTCCGCAGCGCGCCCGCACCGCGCGCGGCCGAGCCGCCCGCGCCGCAGCGAATCGAGGTCGACGAGGGGGCCGTCCACGACGCGCGCAAAGGTGTCCGCAAGCAGATGCTCGTCTTGATGGTGTTCGCGATGGGGGTCGCGGGTGTCGTCGGCTTCTTCGCGGGTGGCGCGTCGGACAAGACGGCGAACCGCACGCGCGCGAAGCAAGACGCGACGCAGCTGAAGGACTCGGTTGCCAAAGCGAAGGACTCGCTCACGCAGCTCGCCGACAAGCTCCAGGCCGGGCAAGACTCGCTGATGAAGGACAAGAAATTCCCGGACGCGCTCCAGAAAGAGCTCGCCGGAATCAACGTCGACTTCGACGGCGCGCAGCTCGCGCAACGTCGCTACGACGGCTTCGGCAACAAGACGACGCAGGGGCTCGTCGATTTCGTCACGCGGGTGCAGGGCGTCAACGATCGCAAGCGACTCGTCCAGGGTCTGCTCTCGCGTTTGCAGAAGCCGATCACCGACGCGCTCGCCGCGGCGAGCTCCGCGCCGCCGATCGCGTTCGTCGTCGTCATCGATCGCGACCGCGCCGGCGAAGGCGCGTACCTCGCGCCGCTCCAGCCGCCGTTCATTCCGACGAAAGAAAAGCCGAACCTCCCCGACAAGCTCACGTTCTTGAACCCGCGCTCCGGGCAGGGGAACGTCGAGATGCCGCGGTACACGGGCGGCGACATCAAGGAGAAGGCGCCCGTCGCGATGCCGGTCGTGCCGGCGACGCTCGAGCGCGCGTTCCCGAGCGCGGAAAAGGGGCAGATCATGCAGCTCGTCACGCAGCTCGTCGGGCTAAAGGACATGATTCGGCGCAACAAGGACGCGCAGCAGCCGGGCGGCCTCGAAGAGGACGTGAAGGCCGACATGCTCGAGCTCGCGCAGTCGCTCTCCGACGATCTCGGCAAGGCGGCGCAGTAACGCAGACGCGCTACTCGCGCATCGCGCGTGAAGCGATGCGCGCGAAGGCGGGCGCGGCGACCGTACCGCCCCAAGCGCTGGCGCCTTTGGGCGCTTCGACGCCAACGAGAATGACGAACCGCGGGTGGTCGGCCGGAACGGCGCCGACGAACGTGGCGTACGACCGCGCCTCGCCGGGCGTGAGCTCGGGGAGCTCGCCCGTGCCGGTCTTGCCGGCGACGCGAAAGCCCTCGACGCGCGCGGCGCGCCCGGTCGCGCGCTCGCCGTTCACAGCCTGCTCGAGCATCGCCATCACCGCGCGTGCCGTGCTCGATTTCACGATGCGCTCGCGCGTCGGCTCGTGCTCCCACGTGGGTCGTCTGTCGTCGCCGAGCACGCGACGCACGAGCGTCGGTGCGTTGTAGACGCCGTCGTTCGCGAGCGCCGCGTACGCAGCGGCGACTTGAAGTGGGCTCGCCGTGAGCCCCTCGCCGATCGCGACGAGCGCGCCCTTCAGCGGATCGCTCGGGATCGGCATCGGGAACGCGCCGGTGGCGACGTTCGGGAGCTGGACGGTCGAGCGCTCGCCGAAGTGAAAGCGCGTCAACCACCGACCGAGGCGCTCGCTGCCGAGCGTGTCGTAGATCTTGGACAAGCCGACGTTCGACGACACCGCGAGGATCTGCGTCGCGTCGAGCCACGCGAACGACGAGGCGTCGCGAAGGGTCTCCTTGCCGTATGCACGGCGCCCATTTTCGCAGAAGAAGCGCTGCGTCGGCGTGACCGTCTCTTCGTCGAGCGCCGCGGCCATCGTGATCGCCTTGAACGTCGACGCCGGCATCGTCACGCGGTGCGCGGGCATCGTCGGGTCTTCGTCCGGGGAGCGGCCCGCGATGGCGACGATCGCGCCCGTCGTCGGGTCGATGACGGTAATCGTCGCCGCTGTTGGCTGCCACTCCGTGAAGAGACGCGCGAGCTCGTCGTCGACGATCGATTGAACGGAAGCGTCGATCGTGAGCTCGGTGCGCGAGGGGGGAGCGCCCACCGAACGTGCGACGGCGTTGGCGAGCGCGCCCGGTACGTGGGCACCGAGCGGCGCGGCGGCTGCGCTCGTGACGGGTGCGGCAAACGCGGGCGACACGCGCGCCGGCGGATCTGCAGGCGATGCGCACGCGACGAGGAAGGCGAACGTCGACGAGGCGGCGAGCACGGCAAGCGCCGTTGCTGCCCGGCGCGGACGATCGGCGCGCGCCGCAGCGACGAGCGCGCGAACGCGTCGCTCGAGCTCCGACGGATGCGCCATGCCGAGCGCTCCGGACGGAACATCACGCATCGCCGCTGCGCCCGCCGCGATTGCCACGAGGTGCGTCGCGTAGCTCGACGCGCGCACGCCGGCGGCGACGACCGCATCGTCCGCAGCGAGCTCGCGCTCCCGGCGCAGGCGACGCGCGGCGAGCCACGCCAGCGGATTGAACCACGTGAGAGCGCACGCGATCGTCGCCACGACGTGCGCGAGGCAGTCGCGCCGCCGAACGTGGGCGAGCTCGTGCATGAGCACGACGCGCCATCTCTCGTCGCTCCACGCGACCGCGGCGCGCGGCATCAGGACGACCGGCGAGAAGACGCCCGTCACCGACGGCACGTCGACCTCGTCGGACACGCGCACGCACGCCGCACGCACGCCGATCGCCTCGGCGGCACCACGAATGGCGCGGCCCCTTCGCGCGTCGTCGACCTCCGCAGCGCGCTCGGCGATCCGGCGCGCGCGGACGATCCCGAGCGCGAGCCGCGCGAGCACGACGAGCGCCCCGAAGGCCCACACCATGCCGAGGAAGGTCGGTGCGGAAACACGCAGCGCGCTCTTCTGCGGGGCAGCCGAGCCGCTCGATGTCTCGATCGTCGTGCGCGCCGCGACAGGCGCCTCCGCAACGTCCATCGCAAGCGGTGCGCTCGACGCATGCGCGATCGGATCGGGCAGCGACTCGACGTCTGTGACGGGCGACGACGCGACGACGTGCCACGCCGGCGCGACCGCGCCGACCAGCGGCATCGCGAGGATCGCGACGAAGGACGCCAGGAGCACGAGGTGACGCGTCGCCGCCGACGCGCGCCCGAGCAACGACACCGCGGCGATACCCGCGGCGAGAAGCACCGCGCCACGCGCAGCCCATAGGATCATCGTGATGAGGCTCATGTCAGCGGCCCTCCTTCTTTGCTCGCTCGATGACATCGGCGAGTCGATCGAGCTCGTCTTGGGACAACTTGGAACGTGACGACTCGACGAGCGTGGCAACCGCCTGCTCGACCGAGCCCGCGAAGAACGTGCGCACGACGTGCGCGAGCGCCGAGCGCCGAGCGTCGCCGCGCGGCACCGTCGGGATGTACACGTAGCGCGGTCCGTCCTCGACGTGACGCACTTGGCCCTTCTCTTCGAGGAGGCGCAGGAACGTCCGCACCGCGGAGTAGCTGGGCGGGTCGGGCATCTGCTCGAGCACGTCGGCGGCGGTAGCGCGTCCGAGGCGGTAGATGACGTCCATGATGGCGCGCTCGCGGCGCGTGAGCTCGGTGGGCGACGGCTTTGCCATGCCCCTTCGTACCGTATGCTAAAAATTTAGCAAACGTTTTGATGCTAAAAATTTAGCAGGCGAATTCAGAGATCAGTCGGCGCTCGTCCCCACGTCAAATCGAGCCCGCTCGCGGGATCGACGCCCGCGCCGATCGCGACGTACCCGCGCACGAGCAGCGCGCTCCCGCGCAGCGCGCGCGCCGCACGCGGCGGACGTCGCAAGCGCGCGAAGATCCCGCCGCTCGTCGCCGCGTCACCGAGCACCACGACGAGCGTCCCCGGCGCGAGCTCCGACGCGACCGGCACCTGCCGCGCGACCGCCGCGAGATCGCCGAGCCCCGACGACGGCCAGTCGTTCGGCAGCTCGAGCTCCACCGCGACGGCGTCGGCGGCATCGCTCCACGCCTTCAACCCGAACGGAGGACGCGGCGAGCTCCCCTTGCGCGCGACGAGACGCATCGCGCCGGGCGACGGCAACGCGTGACCGGCCATCGCTACGAGCCGGTCGCGGCGGTCGGCGCGGGCGCGCGGTCGTTGATGATCTCGACCTTCACGACGCGCGTGCGATCCGCCTCGCGGACGATGAGCTTCAGACCGTCGAGCTGCAGCGTCGCGCCAACGGCGGGGACGCGACCCGCGTGATGAACGATGAGCCCGCCGAGCGACTCGAACTCGCCGTCGACCGCCGGAAGCGCCCTGCCCAGATGCTCCGCGAGATCGGCGAGCGACACCGCCGCGTCGGCGATCACGCGCCCATCGCCGAGGTGTTGGATCTGCGCCTCGGTGTCGTACTCGTCGCGGATGTCGCCGACGATCTCTTCGATGATGTCCTCGAGCGTGATGACGCCGCTCGTCCCGCCGAACTCGTCCGACACCACGGCCATGTGCAGACGACGCGACTGCATCTCCGGGAGGATCTTCGCGGCCGACTGCGTTTCGGAGACGAACATGACGGGCGAGCGCAAGAGCTCGGCGAGCTTGGTCGTCGCGATCTTGTTGTCGCGGACGACTTGAAAGAGATCCTTCACGTAGAGCATCCCGCACACTTGATCGAGCGTCTCTCGGTACACCGGGTAACGCGAGTGCCCCTCGTTCGCGATCATCTCGACGGCCTTCTCGAGCGTCGTCGACAGCTCGATCGCCGTGATGCGTCTCCGCGGGACCATCACCTCGCGCGCGGTGAGATCTTTGAAGTCGAGGACGTTGCGGATCATCTCCGCCGGCTCGTTCGCGATCGCGCCGGCCTTCTCGCCCTCCGTGACGAGGAACTCGACCTCGGTCTCCGTCATGCGCGCGTCGACCGTCTTGATCGGCGGAAAGCGACGGCTGACGGCGCGACCGAGGAGCGCGAGGGGCTCGGCGAGCGGCAGGAGCACGAGCTCGAACGGACGGAGCACGCGGAGCGCGAGGGCGCTCGCCTGCTCGGGGCGACGCCGCGCGAGGGTGCCGAGGATCTCGGTGAAGCTGCCGTAGAGGACGATCGCGGCCAGCACGGCGATGAGCGGGCCGAACCCCACGACGCCCGAGCGCTCGGCGGCGCCGTGGACGATCGCGGCGGCGAGGCTGATGCAGACGATGCGCCCGACGAGCCAGCGCGAGAGGATGCGCGGCGGATCCTCGGCGTACCGACGAAAGACCGGGCCCGTGCGCGGCTCGCTGCTCAGCGCGCGCAGGTGCGCCTCCGGGATCGCGTTGAGTGCGGCATCCCCGGCAGCGAACAGCGACCCGAGCAACATCGCGCCCGCGGCCGCCGAAGCGTCCCAGACGAGTCCCCCTGGACTTGCGTTCACCCCGTCCGCTCCTTTCGGTGAAGCTAGCCTAGCGGGCGCGCTCGTCAAGCGAGCGCCTCTCGCGTGACGGCGTTCGATTCGTCGCAACTTCGGCGCGCCGTCGCCCGATGTAGAGGACATGCTGGATCCGAAGGGAGCTCCGACGTCTACGCCGTCGACGGCGAACGGTGTGACCGCGAGGGCGAATCGGGGAGAATCGAAGCACGCACCCTTTCCGAAAGTGACACGCCGCG
>JAYVXB010000304.1:0-6035 GCA_043785585.1 Deltaproteobacteria bacterium
CGGGCTTCTGCCTTCCCACTCGGTCGTGACGATGACTTGGACGTCGGAGAGATCGGGGACCGCGTCGATGGGCATGCTCTTGATGGCCCAGTACCCGGCGCCCCCGCTCACGAGGATCAGGAGCACGACGATGAACGCGTTGCGCGCGCTGAACGCGATGAGCTTCTCGATCATGAGGGTCGCGCGTTCAGCCGTGGCCGCCGTGACCGGCGTGGCCCGAGGGCATCGGCATCGGCATTGGCATCGGCATTGGCGACGCAGCCGGCGGCGGCATTGCCGGCATAGGAGGCATCGGTCGCGCGGAGAGCGTTGGCGTCGGCAATGGCGTTGGTCGCGGCGGTGTCGGCTGCGGTGTCGGCTGCGCCGCGGAAGGCATCGCGGACGGCTTCGCCATGTCCATGCCGCTCATGTCGCCGCCGTTGCCCATGTCCATACCTGGCATCGTCAGCGCCATGGCCTGCATCGCGGACTGCAGGTTCGTCTCGGAGTCGACCAGGAACTGGGCCGAGGTGACGACCTCGTCTCCCTCGGAGACGCCTTCGAGCACCGGGTAGAAGTCGCCGATCGGTGCGCCGATCTTCACGTCGCGCGGCTCGAAGTAGCCGTTCGGCTTCGCGAGAATCACGTACTGGCGAGTCCCCGTATCGATGATGCCTTCGCGCGGCACCGCGAGAACGACGCTCGCTTCGCCGCGAACGATGACCGTGACGTACGTCTCGGGCTTCAGCATGTTGTTCGGGTTCTTGAACTCGGCGCGGAACCGTACGCGCCGCGTTTGCACGTCGACGTCGGGATAGATGAAGGTGATCTTTCCTTCGAGCGGTACAGCCGCCTGGCCATACGGGAACTCGACGTGAACCGTCTGCCCAATCGCGATTCTCCGCGCCTCGTACTCGAAGACCTGTCCGATGACCCAGACGCGAGAGAGGTCTGCGATCTTGAACGCGGTCATCTCCGGCGTGACGTACTGACCGGCGTAGGCGGTACGCTCGACGACGATGCCGTCGAACGGTGAGGACAGCGTCATCGCCCGCGTCACCTCGCGCGTTCGCTCGAGGCGCGCGACCTCGCCGTCGCTGATCCCCCATCGCTTCAGTCGCTCTCGTGTCGCCACGACGAGCGCGTCGGCGCCGCGTCGCGCCTCCGGATAGGTGCTCGACGCGAGGTCGTCGCGCGCGCGGAGTGCGACGAACAGATCGTTCTGCGTCGTGACCAGATCCGGGCTGTACACGTTGAAGAGCGCTTGCCCGCGCCGGACCGGTTTGCCCACGAAGTCGACGAAGACCTGCTCGATCCAACCCGACGTTCGCGTGTGGATCTGCGCAAGGCGCGTCTCGTCGTACGCGACGTTGCCGACGGTGCGCAGCGTCGCGTCGAGCGTATGACGCTCGATCTTCGACGTGCGCACGCCGACGAGCTGCTGGCGCGCCGGAGAAATGTAGACGGCGCTGCTCGAAGGCGCTGCGGGCGCTGCGGCGCCCATTCCGGGCATCGCGGCCTTCGCGCTCGCGCTCGCCGCCGCAGCCGACGCCGAGCCATTCCACCCGTGACCGCGGGTGGCGATCATCGTGCCTCCGACGCCGACGAGAGCCGCGACGAGCGCCACCAAGCCGTGCGACCAGAACGTTGCATGGGGCCGAGGGGGCGCGCCGGAACGCGGAGTCGACGACGTGACGTCGTCTGCGGTCGCGACAGTCGCTGCCGTCGGGGGTTGCATGGTGACCCTGTCGCACGACGCGTGCCCAGCGTGGACCGACGCGCGGTGCCGAGCTCACCGTCGTCGACACCGCGCAAGGCGTGCATCGCGGCGCAGCGAGTGCGCGCGAATCGAGATCGCGTCGACCGCTTGCGAGGCGCGCGTCGCCTGCGCGAGCCGCGCAGGCAACGGGGGCGCGATCCGTGCAGCGCGTCGTTGCGTGCTAAGGCGATCCCTCCTCCCCTTTGCGTTCTTCGTGGCGCTCGCGCCCCATGCCGCGCTCGCCGCATCGACCGATCCGCTCCCCGCGCCGCTCGCGCCCTACCAGGTCGTCGATCGCGCCCGCGCCGAGCGAGCCGAGGTCCTCGCCGCCCGTGCGCGTGCACACGCATCTGCGCAGCGCCCCGCCATCGTCGGCGCGCTCGATGATCCGATGATCATGGGTGCGGTCGACAACCTGCCAATCTCGATGGTCGGTGTCGACGTGAGCCTCGCCGTGCAACAGACGTTTCCGCTCTCGTCCGTGCTCTCGCATCGGCGTCGGGCCGCGACCGCCGACATCGATCGCGTACGAGCCGAGACGTCGCGCGTCGCGCTCGACGTCGAGCTCGAGGCGCTGGCGGCGTACTACATGCTGGGCGAGCGCCGCGCCGTTGCGCGCATTCTCGATGAGCAGATCGTCGTCGTCGGGGAGCTCGTGACGTTGACGCGCGCGCACTATGCGGCGGGCCAGGGCATTCAGGCCGACGTCCTGCGCCTCGAGAACGAAGTGGCGCGCCTCGCGGCCGAGCGCGCGGCCCTCGACTCGGAGATCCGCGCGGCGGAATCGATGCTGAACACGGCCCTCGCGCGAGAGCCGGCCGCGGTCGTCCCGCAACTGACGTGGCGGTTGGATCCGGGCGCACCTGCGCCGCTCGAGGCGCTCGTGCGTACCGCAATCTCGACGCGACCCGAGCTCGCGGGGATCCGCGCCGAGCGTGCGCGCGCGGAAGCCGAGATCGACGCCGCGCACTCCCTTTACGCGCCGATGGCGCTCGTCCGCGCTGGACCGAACTACATGATGGCGACCGGCGTCGGCGTGATGGTCATGGTCGGCATCAGCGTCCCGTTGTGGCGGGGCAAGCTCGACGCGGGCGTCGAGGAGGCGACCGCGATGTCGGCGAGCGCACGCGCGGAGCTCGCGGCTGCCGAGCGCGCGATCACGGGTGACATTGCGACGGCGCGCGAGCTCGTCTTGGCGCAGCGCACGCGCTACCTGGCGCTCCACGGCGACATCGTCCCGCGTGCCGATCGCGTCGTCGCGTCGTCGCTCGGGAGCTTCGCGTCGGGACAAGCGCAGATGCTCCCGGTGCTCGAGGCCGCGCGCGATCTGCGCGACGTCCGCATGGCCGAAGCGATGGCAGCCGCGCGCCTCGGCGCTTCGTGGGCGCGCTTGCTCCGCGCGACCGGCGACCGCGGGGTCGCGCGGAATCTCTGACGTCGCTCGCCCGGACCGCGACGCGCGCGGCCGCGGCAGGCCGCTACTGAACGTCGATCATCCCCATCATCCCGAGGTCTTCGTGATCGAGGATGTGGCAGTGGTACATGCGCATCCCGCGAAAGTCGTCGAGCTTCACGACGAGGCGCAGCGTCTCGGTATTTCGCACGAGCACGGTGTCCTTCCACGCCACGAACGGCTCGGCGACGCCGTTTCGATCGAGCACTTGGAACTGGAAGCCGTGCACGTGGAAGGGGTGCGCCATGTCCCCTTTGTTCTCCACGGTCCAGATCTCCGTCGCCCCCAGTTGCGCATGCTCGTCGACGCGCGCGGCGTCGTAGTGCTTGTCGTTGATCCGGAAGTCGAGCTGCATCATCTGCTCGGTGAGCGTGAAGGTGCGTGCGGTCGCGCCCGCGGTCGCGATCGAGTCGACCTTGCGGAGCGTCGCGGGCACGGCGGGGCTCGTGACCGGCGCGTCGTCGGCGTAGACGATGCTGACGAACGGAATCAGCGGTGTGGTCACGCTGACCATGACTCCGTTTTGCATGATCATCGCGCCGCGGTTGTACGGCATCGCCTGAAGCACGGTGGTCGTGCCGGGAGCGGACGTCGCCTGGAGCAGCACCTCGACGCGTTCTCCCGGCGCCACGAGGAGCCTGCTGCGCGTCACGGGCACTTCGAACAGACCGCCGTCGGTGCCCACGTGCAAAAGCGAATGATCCGGCACCGCGAGCTGATAGAAGCGCGCGGACGACGCGTTCACGATCCGCAATCGTCGCACTTCTCCCGCGCGAAGTGTCAGCGTCGGCATGACCTTTCCGTTGACGAAGACGACGTCGCCTTCGCGCCCGTTCATCTTGTCCATGTTGGTCGTCGCCATCACCTGCGACTTCGAATCGAACTTGTTGTCGCTCAGGATCATGAGCGTGTCCGTGAACTCGCGCGGAAGCGGATCGACCGCCGCGCGTACGCGGATCGCGCCGGCGAGGCCCATCGCGACCTGATGCGCGGTCTTCCCGTCCGGATGCGGGTGATACCAGTACGTGCCCGCGCTCCCCTTCGGGATGTCGAATTCGTAGTCGTGGCTTGCGCCCGCCGCGATCGGATCGCTCGGATTGCCGTCTTGCTCCGGCGCAATGTGCAGGCCGTGCCAATGCACCGTCGTCGGCTCAGGGAGATCGTTCTTGAAGTGAATGACGACGTGATCACCTTCGGTGAAGTCGAGCGTCGGGCCGGGCACGCTGCCGTTGTAGGCGTAGACGTGCGTCGCCGTGTCCGACGTGACCGGTAGGTCTGCGGCCGCGGCGTTCAGGCTCACTTCGACGACGCCGGCTTTCGTCGCGGTGTTCTGTGCGATCGGAGGTTCCGGAAACGCGTACGGCGTCACGCCTGCGTCGACCGGCGCGACCGGCGGCGGCTGAATCGGATTCGACGTGGACGATCCGCATGCGGCGGAGCAGGCGACCACGAGAGCAAGTGCGGCGAGCTTCGATTGCATGGTGGCGCGTTCTCTAGCCGTGGCGTCGCGCTCGTTCAAGGTCGATTGCTTCCGAGGGGCATGCGCGTGCGCCGCGTGACGCTTGGCGCGAGGCTTGCGTCGTGCGATGTCGGTAGCAACGCGCGTTACATGTGGCAGCCGCCGACGGACATCCTCCCGGAACCGCCCATCATGCCGCCCAAGCGCGCGCTGCGATCGGCTTCGGATTTCGCCCACGGGATCATGCGATCGGCGTGGCGATTGACCTCGGCGATCCGGTCGTTCGGGTTCGCCGAAGCGCAGGCGGCGCCGACGTGCCGCGTGAGCTCGTCGCGCATCATCGTGCAGGTGTCGACCATCGTCGGTGTCTCGTTGTGACCCATCGAGCCCATGCAGGCGTCCATCCCACCGCTCATGCCCCGCATGCGATCGATCATCGGAGTCACGCGCTCTTCGTAGCCCCCGCGCTCGCCCTCGCAATCCACCATCGTCGGTGAGACGGTGGCGGCGCGATGCGCCTCTACCGCGGCGGAGAGATCGCTCGCGACCTGGCCATAAGCGACCGTATCGGGCCTCGCCCCTGAAGAAGAACATGCCGCGATGCCGGTGGAGAACATGGCGACAGCAACGATGAGCGTCTTCATTGAGACCTCCGATGGTGAAGCGTGTGTGTGGCCCGGTCCGTATGAGCCGACGCGCAGAAAAAAGGTTCGAGCGCGTGCATTGAAATATTCGAGAGTCGCGTCAATGGGACAAGCAGAGAGCGGGCCACACGCACCGCGGCATTGCGCGCCGCGGCGGCACGATTCGAATCGCAAACTGCGCGCGGAAGCGCAGAACGTGCGCGGACGATGGGCGCCGCATGAGCGTCCTACGGCGACCGCGCGAATGACAAATGTCATCACCCGAAGCCAATGACGGCGGACGCCGTTGCTCGGACGACGTCGGAGACCTAAGTCTTGTCGAGATGCGGCTCCGCGAACGGCGCGGCGATCGCTTTCCCAAATGCGGGACGTCGTGCATCGTGCGCGCCGTCGTCGTGACAAAAAGGAGAATGCGAATTGAAGTTACTCAGCCAAGTCAAACCGAAGAAGCTGCGCGTCGAAACGACGACGCAGAAGCCGCGCAAGGGAGGACATTGCGGCCACGTGTCGCGAGCCCGCCATTGCGGTCATCTGACCCACTGCGGCCACAACGCGCCCTGAGCGCGCAACCGCGGAAGGTCACTGCCCCCTCTCGCTCTGCCGAGAGGGGGCCCTTCTTTGGCACGGAGCAACGAGATGCCGTCAATCGCGGATGTCATCGTCGTCGGGGCGGGACCCGCAGGATGCATCGCCGCGGAGCGCCTTCGTTCGCGCGGACTGAGTGTCGTGCACCTCGAAGCG
>JAYVXB010000305.1:0-6024 GCA_043785585.1 Deltaproteobacteria bacterium
CGCCGTGACGAGCGGCGTGATGCGCGCCTGCGGGCCGCGCGCGCGCGTGCGGAGCGGGCGGTACGCGACGCGCTCGATCGTCGCCCCGAGGAGCGCCGCCGCGACCATGGCGAGCACGGTCCCCGCAGCGGCCGCGAGCGGCGGAGGGACGCGCGCACCGATCGCGCCGAGCGCGAAGAGCCCCGCGTACGCCGACATCATCAAGACCTCGCTGTGCGCGAAGTTGATCATCTTGAGCACGCCGAACACCATCGTG
Organism: Deltaproteobacteria bacterium; assembly: GCA_043785585.1. Lineage (GTDB taxonomy): Bacteria > Myxococcota_A > Polyangia > Polyangiales > Polyangiaceae > JBBQXV01. Next base: position 257 of record JAYVXB010000305.1, read on the forward strand.
TACCCGAGCGCGACGAGCGCGATCATCGCGCCTTGTGCGAGGCCCGTGAGGAGCGCGTCGCGGAGATCCTGCGCGCGCACCGCAGGCCGCGCGATCGCGTCCATCAGTGGCGCGACGCTGCCGCGCATCGGCTGTGCGAGCACTTGGTCGTGGTACCGAAACTGTCCGCCGGTGATTCGGACGACGACGACCGGTTTGTTCGCGTCGTGGTTCTCGTCGATCGTCATCGCGCCCGTCGCGCCGCGGAAGTCGCGCGTCGCGGCGAGCGCATCGCGGATCGCCTCGGGCGACTCGGAGCCGGCGCGGAGGATCGCATCGAGGAGCAGGAGCGCGCCATCGTACCCCTGCGCCGCGATCCCGCTCACCTCGCGCCCGAAGCGCGCGCGGTACGCCGCGACGAACGCGCGCGCGCCGTCCCACGGAACGTCCGGCGCGTAGCTGTTCGTGAAGTACGCGCCCTCGAGCTCTGCGCCCGCGCCCGCGAGCAACACGTCCGAGTCCCAAGCGTCGCCGCCGATGAGCATCGACCCGTCGATGCCCTCGGCCTTCGCTTGGCGCGCGATCGGAACGACGTCCTTGTAGTAGACGGGCACGAAGAGCGCTTCGGGGCTCGCCGCCTTGAGCTCGCGCAAGTACGTCGAGTAGTTCGTCTCGTTCAACGGGTACGCCTTCGCCGCGACGATCTCGCCGCCGAGCTTCTCGAAGCTCGATCGAAACGTCGCCGCGAGGCCCGACGAGTACGTGTCTTGCGCGACATACAAGAGGCCCACCTTGCGCTTCCCGAGCTTCTCGAAGACGAAGCGCGCCGCGACGTCGCCTTGCTGCGCGTCCGTGAAGCATGCGCGGAACACCCAGGGTCGTCCGCGCGTGACGTCGACGGCGGTCGACGACGGCGACACCATCGGAACGTGGCGCGTGTTCGCGATGAGGCCGCCGATCATCGAGCGGCTCGACGCGACCTCGCCGAGGAGCGCGACGACGTGATCGCGATCGATGAGCTGTTGGACCTTTTGCGCCGTCTCGCCTGGGAGCGACTTGTCGTCCTCTACGAGAACACGGACGCGCTTTCCGCGGATGCCGCCCGCCGCGTTGATGCGATCGACGGCGAGGTCGATCCCCGCGCGCGTGTCGGTGCCGAACGTCGAGTCGGCGCCCGTGAGCGACAGATACGCGCCGATCCTGATCTCGATGTCGTCGCTTCTCGCGCAGCCGGGACAGCCAACGCAAAGGGCGGCGAGCGCGAGCACGGCAAGCGCGAGAAAGCACACCCGAAGCATCTCGGGTACTCTACAAGGATGAGCGCTCTCCGCTCGAAGTCCGTCGTCGCGGCGATCGCCCTCGCGCTCTCGTCGGGCTGTGGATCGTCGGGGACACCGCCGGATCAGATCCTCTCCGCCGACGCCGCGTTTCCGGATGCCGTGTCTGACGATGCGGGAAATCGCGACAGCGCGTCCGTCGACTCCGGCGTCGCGACGATCACGCCCGGCGCCGCGGATCGCATTCTCCTCATCGGCACCGTCGTCACGCCGGACACGTCCTTCGAGGGCGAGGTCCTCGTCGAGCAAGACAAAATCTCGTGCGCGCAGCCGGGGAACGCGTGCGAAGCGAAACCGGGCGCGACGGGCGCGACGATCATCGACACGCACGGCGTCATCCTTCCGGGCCTCATCGACACGCACAACCACATCTTGTTCGACGTCTTCGACGGCGATGACTGGCTGCCGCTGCACCCGTATGGCGATCACACCGAGTGGACCGCCGAGGCGAAGTACGCGGCGATGCTCGACGTGAAGCAGTGCCTCGCGAACGACTCGCAGGGGAAGCCTTCGTGGTGCCTCGCCGCGACGGCGCTCGGGACGAAGTACGGCAACGCCGCCGGGAGCCTCCGCTGCGAGATGGACAAGTGGGGCGAGCTGAAGGGGATGATTGCGGGGACGACGTCGATCGTCGGGCTGCCTGGGACGTCGGCGGCGTGCTTCGGATCGCTGTCGCGATCGATCGACGTCTCGCAGAACGATCTCGGAGCGGACACCGTGCAGACGAGCGCCATCTTCCCGCCGTCGACTTCGTCCGGCGACGGCGTCTGCGCCAACTTCGCGAGCATGAGCACGAAGGCGTACTTGATCCACGTCGGCGAGGGGCTCGACGCGAAAGCGCTCGCCGAGTTCTCGACACTGAACACTCTGACCACGACCGACGGATGCCTGCTCGCTCCGCAGACGACGATCACGCACGGGACGGCGTTCACGGCGACCGAGTTCACGACGATGGCGCAGAAAGGCGTGAAGCTCACGTGGTCGCCCGCGTCGAACGTCGCGCTCTACGGCAACACGGCGAACATCCCGGCGGCCCTCACGGCGGGTGTGCTGATCGCGCTCGCACCGGATTGGTCGATGGGGGGCAGCCAGAACTTGCTCGACGAGCTGCGCTTCGCCGAAGACTGGGACAACACGAAGTTCGGCGACAAGCTCACGGCGCAAGACTTGATCAAGATGGTCACGTCGAACGCCGCGAAGGTCGTCGGGTACGAGGATCGAATCGGTCAGATCAAAGAAGGGCTCGTCGCGGACCTCGTCGTCGTTGGTGGTGATCGCGCGACACCCTTCGCGGCGATCGTCGGAGCGCGTCCGAAGGACGTTCGCATCACGATGATCGGCGGCAAGATCCTCTACGGCGACGCGAACCTCAAGAGCGCGGGACCGACGGCGCCCGGCTGCGAGGACATCGACGTCTGCGGGAATGCGAAGTTCATCTGCGTCGCCGAGGCCGCGACCACCGACAAGCTGAACCAGACGTACGGGCAGATCAAAGCCGCGCTCGAGACGGCGATGACCGACGTCGATACGTCGAGCGGCGGGGCCTACAAGTTCGCGCCGCTCGCTCCCCTCGTGAGTTGCGCCAAGTAAATGTAGCATGCACGTAAAGGTGGCTGCCTTGCGTTCGTCGGGAAAAACCGTAGAAGCAGCGTCGTGAACCTCCTCGCCAAGATCCGCGAACGCCTCGCCGCCGAGACCGGGCGCATCGCGAAAGAGGCGCCGTTCACTGTCGCGCTCGCGTACCCGTCGCCGTACCGCACGGCGATGAGCTCGCTCGGCTACCAGTGCGTCTACAAAGCGATCATGGAGGCGCCGGGGCTCGGGTGCGAGCGCGCGTTCCTCGACGACGACGCCGAGGCGGGGAGCGGCGAACGCCCGCTCACGTACGAGTCGATGCGTCCGCTGGAAGAGCTCCCGGTCATCGCGTTCAGCGTCGCGTACGAGCTCGAGATCGCGGGCGTCGTTCAGCTGCTCGAAGCGGCGGGGATTCCAGCGCGACGAGTCGAGCGCGACGATCGCCATCCGTTCATTCTCGGCGGTGGGCCGCTGACGTTCTCGAACCCCACGCCGCTCGGAGGCATCGTCGACGCCATCATCGTCGGCGAGGCCGAGTCGCTCGTCATCGACGTGCTGCGGGTCCTCGAGTCCACGCGCGGTCGCGCCGCGCAGCTCGACCTTCTCGCGAAGATCCCGCACGTCTTCGTCCCTACCCACCACGAGATCCTGCCGCCGGTCGCCGCGGCCGACAACGCGATGCTCCCCGCGTGGGCGCCGATCCGCACGCCGAACACCGAGTTCTCGAACATGTTCTTGATCGAGACCGAGCGCGGCTGCTCGCGCGGATGCCGCTACTGCGTCATGCGCCGCAGCACCAACGGCGGAATGCGCATCGTCCCGAAGGAGAAGATCCTCGAGACGATCCCGAAGGACGCGCATCGCGTCGGTCTCGTCGGTGCGGCGGTGAGCGACCATCCGAAGATCGTCGAGATCGTCAACGCGCTCGCGGATCGCGGATGCGACGTGGGACTCTCGTCGTTGCGGCCCGACCGCTTGAGCGACGAGTTCGTCGCGGCGCTCGCGCGCGTGGGCTACAAGACGCTCACCACGGCGATGGACGGGACGAGCGAGCGCGTGCGCGACACGCTCGAGCGGCGCGCGCGTCCGAAGCATCTGATCAAGTGCGCGGAGATGGCGAAGAAGCACGGGATGGATCGCCTGAAGCTCTATCTGATGGTCGGCGTCCCTGGAGAGACCGACGCGGACGTCGACGAGTGCGTCGCGTTCACGACCGAGCTGTCGAGGATCGTCCCTGTCGCGCTTGGCATCGCGCCGTTCTGCGCGAAGCGAAACACGCCGCTCGACGGCGAGCCGTTCGCCGGCATCGACGTCGTCGACGCACGCCTCCATCGATTGAAGCGCGGCTTGCGTGGTCGCGTCGACGTGCGATCGACGAGCGCGAAGTGGGCCTGGGTCGAGTACGTCCTCGCGCAAGGCGGCGAAGCTGAAGGGCTCGCCGTCATCGACGCGGTACACGCTGGCGGAGGCTTCGCCGCGTACAAGCGCGCGTTCGCCGCGATTGGAGCGACGGAAGCGCGAACGAGCGCCCCCGCGCGGAGATCGCTCAGCGTCCTCGCGTGAGAAATTTCGTCGGGTGATGTGCGTCGCTCCTCTTGGGGGCGACGTACCATTGAAGACATCGATGAAAGGCGGCGGAGCGCGCTAAGCTGCCCCCAGTGCCTCCGCCCCCTTCCGCAAATCGCCCGTACATCGTCATGGGCCAGGTCGCGTTCGTCCTTGCTGCCGCTGCGCTCGTCTACGGTTTCGTGGGCGTGACGCGCGAGGCCGAGCTTCGGCGCCGCTGCAACGCCGCCTGCCTCCTCCACCCGAACTACATGGGCGCGGATCGCAAAGCGCCCGCGTTCGAGCTTCGCGATTTGTCCGGCAAGACGGTCACGCTGAAGCAGTACGAAGGGAAGGTCGTCGTCCTCAACTTCTGGACGAAGACGTGTGGACCTTGCCTCGAAGAGATGCCGGAGCTCGCCGAGCTCGCCAAAGTGCTCCGCGACAAACCCGACGTCGCCGTGATCACGATCTCGATCGACGAGACCGCACAAGAAGCGTCCGGCACGCTCAAGTCGATCTTGAAGGAGGATCCGCCGTTCATCACGCTGATGGATCCCGAGAACAAGATCGTCAAAGGGAAGTTCGGCACGACGCTCTTCCCCGAGACGTGGATCATCGACAAGCGCGGCGTCATTCGCGCGCGCTTCGACGGCGCGAAGGAGTGGGGAAATCCCGCGGTGGTCGAGTTCGTCGAGCAGCTCCGCGGTGGCGGCTATTGCCCCGTCGACATCGCGCCGAAGGGGAACCGCGTCGAGATCTTCGGCCCGGCGGCGAAGCTGTGCGAAGGCCCGGGTACGTGATGCGCCACGTTCCGTAGTCACCGCGTCGTGAGATAGCCGACGATCATCCGCGTCACCTCGCGGACGAGGCGCGGATCCTTTGCGTACTCCGGGCGATCGACGACCGCGGCGTGCGTGATCGCCATCACGGTGCGCACGAGAATGAACGCGGCCAGCTCGAGGTCGCTCGCCTTGATGTCCTCGCGGGCGTTCCTCAGCTTTTCGACGATGACCGCTTCGACGCGATCCTCGAAGCCGACCATCTCGGCGCGCGCGCTGGTTCGGAGCACGTGCTCGATGAGGACGCGGTGCAGCCCTGGGTCGAGGCCGTGCGCCTCGATCATCGCGCGAAAGAGCTCGTGGATGCGTACCTCGAGGCTCGCTTCGTCGATGTCCGCGAGGTGCCGCGCGACCGTCTCGACGATTCGCGCGCGATGACGACGGAGCAACGCGACCGCGATCGCGTCCTTGCCCGGAAAGTACTGGTAGAGCGATCCGACGCTGATCCCTGCGGCCGCGGCGATGCGGTTCGTGGTGGCGCGCGCGTACC
>JAYVXB010000306.1:0-6021 GCA_043785585.1 Deltaproteobacteria bacterium
CGCGCGATCGGCGGCGACGCGGTCACCGACTCGCCGCTCACGCGCGACACGCGTTCCGCGCGCGGTCTCGTCGCAAAGGTCGGCAAGCGCCGCGCGATCGTTCGCGTTGCCCTCGCGGCGATCGGCGCGGGCGTCGTCGTGGCGGCCGTCGGCATCGGCGGAGGGCGCGTGCTGCGATCGCGGCCCGAGGCGGTCCTCTTCGCGGCGGCGGCGCGCCCGCTCGTCGTGGTGTCGGAGCTCCGCGCAGCCGCGCATTCGGGCGACGTGAGGCGGGAAGGCGTGGTGGCGACGTTCGCCGAGCTGCTCTCGGCGCAGCTGCGCGTGGGGGACGCCATGCGCATTCCCGCGCCCGAGGCGCGTGCGGTCATGCTCGAGGCGAGCGGGATCGCGGGTGCGCCCGCGATCACGAAAGAGGCGCTCGCGCGTTTGCGCGCCGCGACCGGAGCGGACGTGCTCGTCGGTGGAGAAATCGACGACGCGAACGGCACGCTCCGCGCGGACATCGAGATCTACGACGCGGCGAGCGGCGCGCGCCTCGGCACGCTCACGCTGTCGGGGCCTGCGAGCGACGTCAACGCGTTCGTTCGCGAGGCCGGCGCGCGCGTGCGCCGCGCGCTGGGGCGGCCCGTGCTCTCGATCGAGGACGAGAGCGCTCTGCGCGCGATCCTCCCCGAGAACCCCGAAGCGTCGATGGCCTACGTCGCAGGCCTCGCCGCGCGGCGCACGTTCCATTTCCGCGACGCCGCCGCACACTTCGAAAAGGCGACGGCCCTCGCGCCAGCCTTCGCGCCTGCGTTCGCCGCGCTCGCGCACGCGCGACTCAACCTCGGCCATGGGCAGGCGGCGCGCGAGGCCGCCGAGATTGCGGTGCGTCTCGCACCGACCTTGCCGCGCGGCGACGAGCTCGAGGTGTACGCGCTCGCGGCCGAGACGCGTAGCGACTGGGAAGGCGCGGTCGAGAACTACCGCACGCTCGCGCAGTTTTACCCCGACCGCATCGACTACGTGACGTCGCTCGCGCGCGCGCTCGTCGGCGCAGGAAAGGCCGCGGACGCGCTCGTGCTGCTCGATGGCGCGAAGAAACGGCCGCAGAGCGACTGGGATCTCGCGCGCATCGCGCTCGTCGCGTCGTTCGCACACTCGAAGCGATCCGAGGACCCGGCATCGATCGCGGACGCCGAGGAAGCCGAGCGCCTCGCCGCTAAAGTCGGCGCGCGCGTGCTCGTCGCGGACGCCGTCCTCGCGCAAGCGCACGCGCATCACCGCGGCGGACGACTCGACGAGGCCGAGGCGCTCTTCGGCCGCGCGCGCGCCGTCTACGCCGACGTCGGCGACGACGACAACCTCTTGAACTGCGACAGCGCGCTCGCCGAGATCGCCGCCGTGCGCGGGGACTATCCGCGCGCCATCGAGATCGGCGAGCGGCTCGTGGAGGCGTATCGCGCGTCGGGCAACGGCTACCGGCACGCGCGGCTCACCGTGACTCTGTGTCTCATCCATTCCGCGGCGGGGCATCTCGCGAAGGCGCGCGAGCTTTGCGACGAAGGCGGTCACCGCTTCGAGGAGGTGAACGATCGCGAAGGCGAAGCATGGCGCCTGCTCAACCTCGCCGACCTTGATTTGAAGATGGGGCGCGTCGACGGCGTGATCGCCGCGCTCGGACGTGGGCGCGCGAAGCACGTGGAGATTGGGCAGCGCGCAGGCGTCGCGACGGCCGACATGCTGCTCGCGCGCGCGGCGTGGACCGGCGGGCATCTCGCCGAAGCGGAGGCGGGGTTCGCGATGGCGCTCGGTGAAGCGAGCAGTGCAGGAGAGTCTGGGCTGCGCGCGGAAATCGCCCTCGACCGCGCGCGTCTCGCGTTCGTGCGGTCGGCTCCCGACGAGCACGCGCGGTTCGACGAGGCGGTCGAGCTCACGCGCGTATCGTCCGACGCTCGGTTCCTCGCTCTCCTCGACGTGCTCGCGGCGCGCCGCGCGCTCGCCGCGGGCGACGTTGCGGAAGCGCGCCGTCGCGCCGTCGCCGCCGAAGAAGGCGCGCGCAAAGGGCACGCGCCCGACGCGATCGCGCTGGCGCTCGCCGTGGCGCTCGACTCGTTCGCGGCGCGATCGGGCGCGCCCCCGTCGCAGGACGATCGCGCCGCGCGCCTCGCGGAGCTCGCGACGCGGGTCGACGCGCTCGAGACCGTCGAAGTAAAAGTCGAGGCGCTCCTCGCGCTGAGCCGAGCGGCCAGCGGCGCGCACGCCACGGAGCTCGCGGAGCGCGCGACGCGCATCGCGCGCGAGCACGGGCTGGTGGCCCTCGAGCAGCTCGGGCGGCGCGGCGTCGCTCGCTCGCACGGCGCGCGCTGATCGGGTCGAGCGCGGATCTCGGACCTCCGAATCGATCCTCCCCGACTCGCCGCAATGAAACTCTCCGCCGTCACGCGATCGCCCCTTCGATTTTTCTCCCATCGATGGGAATCATTTCCGTTTCGCGTTACGAGGCTGGCGCGCGGCGCGCCGTTCCTGCTTCACGTCGCGTGAGCAGTCGTCGTCCTGTCATCCATCGGGGTGACGATGGAAGCACGCATCGCAGGCCATGTGGCCGCAGCCACGTCGCGAGCACGCGCTCGCGATCGGCGCGCACATTGCTTTTCCCTTTCGCGAACGGAGAACATCATGAGTCACCGAATCGGCGGTCATAGCCGCTTGCAGCTTGGTGCAGTCCTCCTCCTCGGTCTCGCTGGTTGCGCGATCGATGCATCGCCCACGACGAGCGGCGCGCCCGCGCCGACGCCGCCCGCGCCGACGACGAAGTCGCGCGCGACGACGCCGAAGCAGGTGAACGCCGCGAGAATGTCGCCGACCGCACGCCTCGCTCAATCGATCACGAAGGGTCCGTTCCGGACGGAATCGGGCACCATCAACGACTGTGAGCATTCACCGGATTGCGAGCCGCACGCTCCGTCGACGCTCGGCGGTGAATTCTCGGGTACCGCGACGCGCGCGGAGACGTCGATCGCGGTGGACCGAAGCGGGCAGCACATCGTCATTGGCTACAACGACTTCCGCGGCTTCACCGCGACGACGGTCTCCGTGTCGGGGTTCTCGTACTCGGACGACGGTGGCAAGACGTTCGTCGACGGCGGGCAGCTCCCGATCGGGCCGACGACGATGATCAACGGGCAGGCGTTCCCGCAGGTCTACGGCGATCCCGAGATCAGGTACCTAGGCGGCTGTACGTTCGTCTACGCGTCGATCCTCATGAAGAAGTTCTCGAGCGATCCGAACGACACGAGCACGGTCGAGACGATGAGCGTGCACCGTTCGCGCGACTGCGGGCACTCGTGGGAGGGGCCGTTCGAGGTGACCGCGGCGACGCAGCCGTCGGGCGGTGCGGTGCCGACCGACGCCGCAGACAAAGAGTTCATGCACGTCGATCCCGACACCGGGCGCGTGATCATGAGCTGGACGAACTTCACGCCGACCGCCGCCGAGATCTCGAGCGCGTACTCCGACGACATCGCGACGGCCGCGGTGCCGACGTGGTCGGCACGTGCGATGGTCGCGAACACGCCCGCGGACGGGCAGGGATCGATTCCGCGCTTCGCCGGCAACCACTCGCACAACGCCTACGTCGCGTGGGGCCGCTACCCGAACAACACCGGCGACTCGATCGCGTTCGCGCGCTCCACCGACGACGGCGCGACGTGGAACGCGCCGATCGATCTCGCGCCGCCCGCGCCCGCGTACATGGATGAGATCCTCGGCAACGATCGCGTGCACAACTTCCCGTCGCTCGCCGTCGACAACTCGCGCGGACCGCACAAGGGGACCGTCTATGTCGTCTACGCACCGAACGACGCCGGCGACGGCGCCGACATCGTCCTTCAGAAGAGCGTCGACGAAGGCGTGACGTTCTCCGCGCCGCTCAAGCTCAACGCACGCATCGGCGCCGATCGCGCGCAGTGGTTCCCGTGGGTGGCCGTCGACGACTCGACCGGCCGCGTCTACGTCTTCTACTACGATCAGGGGATCGCGAAGAGCGGCGACTCGAGCGAGACGACGTACACGTGGTCCGACGACGGCGGCACGACGTGGGCGCGCCCGCGTCCGATGTCACCGCGCCCGTTCCGCGCCGGCTTCGGCAACAACTTCAGCCAGCCGAACCTCGGCGACTACAACCAGATCGTCGCGCAGCACGGCGAGCTCTTCGCCGTGTACGCCGAGACGAAGCCGGTCCTCTTCACCGACGGACAGCCGACGTCGGCGAGCATGAGCGTCCCCGCGCCGGTCGTGAAGCGGATCCGCGCACGCCACCGGTTCGAGGACGAGACGGTCTCGCTCGGCGACGTGACGTTCGGCGACTCGGGCGGTGACGGCGTCATCGACCGCGACGAGATCGTCGTCGTGCGCGCGCCCGTCACCAACTACGTCACGAACCCGCTCAACGCCGCGACACTCAGCGACGTGACGGCGTTCGTGACCACGAAGACGCCGGGCGTCGACGTCATCTTCGGCCTCGCGCCGTACGGCACGATCGCGCCGGGCGCGTCGAGGCAGAACGAGCTGCCGATCATCATCGCGACGCGGCACACGTTCGTGCCGGGCACGCCGATCGAGCTCGAGCTGCACGTCGGCGATTTCTTCCTCGGGCAGACCACGCTTTACGCGACACTCCAGACCGGCGCGCCCGTGTCGACGGTTCTGCTGAACGAGACGTTCGACGCTCCGGACGCGCTCGGCGCTGGCTGGTTGCAGCAGCACATCGCGGGATCGACGGCAGTGCCGTGGGTGTCGACCAGCACGTTCTGCGCGACGAAGTCGCCGGCGGCGTACCACGTCGAGCTGAACGACGGCGTCGACGGCGCAGGCGCGACACGCGCCGAGCGTCTGCGCACGCCGCTCATCAGCATCCCCGCCGACTCCGAGTACGTGACGCTCGACTTCGACGTCTGCCACGATCTCGAGGACGAGCCGATCTCGAGGATCCGTGCCTTCGACGGGCTCCTCGCGACGTTCACCGATTTCACGCCGGGGCGCACGGTGCGCCTCGTCTTGGCCGAGGCGTTCGCGCAAGAGCAGACGATCGGATCACTCTTCGGCTACACGAAGCACTTCCCGCGCGTCGATCAAGACACCAACAACGTCTTCGAAGACATGTCGGCGTGGTCGGGTGACTCGGGTGGCTGGAAGCACGTGCACATGCGTCTGCCCGGAATGGCAGGTAGCACCGTTCGGCTGAACCTCGAGTACCAGCAGGACTTCTCCGGCACCTGCGCCGACGTTCGACCTGGCCACACGTGCGGCGTCGCCGTCGACAACGTCGTCGTCGCGAGCGTCGTCACGGCCAAGCCGACGCACTGACCGACCGCGCAGGCGCGTCCACGCCGAGCTATCCTCTCGGCGTGGACCGCATCGTTCTCCCCGCCTTCCTCTTCGCGCTCGCGCACTCTGCGTGCGGCGCACCGCAATCTCCCGCCGAGCCCACCGTCGTCGCCATCTCGCCGAGCATCGACGCAGCCGCCCCCGCAATCACGGCGGCGAGCGCGTCGTCTTCGGATGTCGTCGATCGACGGCCGCTCCGCTTCGGATCCGCAAAGACCGGAACGCGCCTCACCGACGACGCGATCGTCGTCGAGTCTCCGATCGCGTTCGCGACCGGCGCGGCGACGCTCCTCCCCGAGAGCGAGGTCACGCTCGACGTCGTCCGCGACATCCTCGCCGCGAACCCGCACGTCACCATCGACGTCCAAGTGCACACCGACAACATGGGCTCTGCGCAGTACAACCTCGCGCTGAGCTCGACGCGCGCCGATCAGATCGCGCGCGCCCTCCAACGTCGCGGCATCGACGGCAGGCGGATTTCCGCGCACGGCTTCGGAGAGACGGAGCCGATCGTCCCGAACGACACGCCCGAGCACCGCGCGATGAACCGTCGCGTCGCCTTCGTCCGCACCGACGGGCGTTGATACGAGCCGAGGCCGCCCTCTGGAAAAATGCAGCGACGGAAGTCACGCCTGCCCGGGCCTATTTTCGAAT
>JAYVXB010000307.1:0-6000 GCA_043785585.1 Deltaproteobacteria bacterium
GTCGCCTCGGCGCTCTTCGCGCTGCTGGTGTTGCCGTGGCTCGCCGCGCCGGTCCTCGCCGCGCGCGGGATCCAAGACGCGGGCGTGCACGACGCGTTCACCTCGCTCATGCGGTTCGCGATCTTCCCGGTCGTCGCCGTGTTCATCGTGCTCTGCGCGCGCGCCGTCGTTCGCGAGAAGCCTCGCCGAGATCCGCGCGTCCTCGCTTTCGCCGTCAGCGCCACGCTCGCCGTCGCGGGCGCGGTGCTCGGCGCGCTCATCCGCGGCTCGACGACGATGGTCCCGGCGCACTACCACGCGTCGATCGGCGCGGTGACCGTCGCGTTCATGGGGGTGACGTACCCGATGCTCGAAGGGCTCGGATACGGTTTCTCGTCGTCGCGCATGCAGCGCGCCGCTCGCGTTCAGCCAGCCATCTACGGCGTCGGCCAAATGGTCTTCGCGATCGGCTTCGGCTTCGCGGGCGCGCACGGCATGGCGCGCAAGGCCTACGGCCATGAGCAGCAAGCGCGCAGCGCGGCCGAGACCGCCGGCATGGTCGTGATGGGGCTCGGCGGGCTCGTCGCGATCGCCGGGGGGCTGCTCTTCCTCACCATCGTCATCGCCGCATGGCGCGCGCGACGGCGCGCGGACGTCGAACGTGATCACCCCACATGGAGGCTCCCATGGAGCAAGAGCGTCGCAAGCATCCATTCCAAAAGCTGATGGACAACCCATGGCTCCTTCTCTTCCTCGGAGTCGTGGTGCCGTTCGTCTCGTACACGATGTGGGGCTGGATCGAGATCGCGCGCGTCAAGCCCGCGCTCCTGCCGTGAGGAGGCCGCGATGAGCATTCACAGTCCGGCGGAAGGTTGGTTCAAGGCACCGAGCGGAGGCGAGCGCGCGTGGATCGGCCTCGCGCTCCTGTGGTGCGTCGTGCTCACACTTGCGATGCCCTATTGGCACTTTCGCGGGAAGCAGAACAGCACCGGCGAGTCGTACACCGTGACGCCTGCGGCGTTCGCCGAGCGTGTCGCGCAGTTCGTGAAGACGAACAAAGTCGGAATGGACAAAGGCGTCGCGATCGTCGAGCCCGCGCCCGGCGGCGACGCGTATTTGCAGGCGCAGATGTGGCAGTACACGCCGATTCTCAAATTGCGAAAGGGCCAGACGTACCGCCTTCACGTGTCGTCGCTCGATCTCCAGCACGGACTCTCATTGCAGCCGGTAAACATGAACTTCCAAGTGCTGCCCGGCTACGACCACGTGCTCACCATCACGCCGACGATCGCCGGCGAATACCACATCATCTGCAACGAGTTCTGCGGCATCGGGCACCACTCGATGACCGGCAAGATCCTCGTCGAGGAGTGAGGTCGACCCATGACCACCGCGACCATCGATACAGCTCCCGGGCGCGAAGCCTCGGCAGCCGATCCCGGCGCCGCCGTCAAACCGGCGGGCAACCACCGCGCGGGCGAAATGCGCGCGTGCGACACGACGGGGCTTCCGCTCTGCCTCAACGCGCAGAAGTTCATTCGAATGCATGGCGTCGTGGCCGTCGTGTTTCTGCTGGTCGGCGGTGTCGCGGCGATTCTGCTCGCGCTGACGCGCTGGCCCGCCGTCCACCTGCTCTCGGCCGAGTGGTACTACCGCGTGCTCACGCTGCACGGCCTGAACATGTTGATCTTCTGGATCCTGTTCTTCGAGGTCGCGATTCTGTACTTCGCGTCGACGACGCTGCTCAATTCGCGACTCGCGTCGAAGAGCGTCGCGTGGGGCGGGTTCGCGCTGATGCTCGTCGGTGCGCTGATGGTCGACGGGATCATCCTCGCGGGGAAGGCCGACGTCCTGATGACGAGCTACGCCCCACTTCAGGGACATCCACTCTTCTATTTAGGAATCATTCTCGTCGCGGTCGGCACGCTCCTCGGCGTCTTCAACTTCTTCGCGACGCTCTTCATCGCCAAGCGCGACAAGACCTACAAAGGCTCGATGCCGCTCGTGACGTTTGGCGCGCTGGCAGCCGCGATCATCGCGGTCGTCACGCTCCTCCACGGCGCGCTCGTCATGATCCCCACCTTCCTATGGTCGGTCGGCCTCATGGGCGCTCCGGATCCGGCGTGGTACCGGCTCGTGTGGTGGGGGCTCGGGCATCAATCGCAGCAAGTGAACGTCACCGCGATGGTATCGGTCTGGTACCTGCTCGCGACGCTCACGACGGGCGCGAAGCCGCTGAACCAAGCCGTGTGTCGCGGCGCGTTCGTCCTCTACATCCTGTTCATCAACTTGGCGTCGGCGCACCACCTGCTCGTCGATCCCGGCGTCAGCGCAGGTTGGAAGATCTGGAACACGTCCTACGCGATGTACCTCGCGGTGCTCGCGTCGATGATCCACGGCTTCACCGTGCCGGCCTCGGTCGAAGTGGCGATGCGCAAAAAGGGCTTCAACAAGGGGCTCTTTGGATGGCTCGCCGCGGCGCCTTGGAAGAATCCGGGCTTCTCCGCGTTCTTCCTGTCGCTCGCGATCTTCGGTTTCATCGGCGGCATCACCGGCGTGACGCTCGGCACCGAGCAGATCAACATCATCGCGCACAACACGCTGCGCATTCCCGGCCACTTCCACGCGACCGTGGTCGGCGGCACGACGCTCGCGTTCATGGGGCTCACGTATTACCTCGTGCCGCTCGTCTTTCAGCGCGAGTTCTATGCGCGCGGCGTGGCACGCGCGCAGCCGTACATCTTTGCCGGAGGCATCGTCCTCATGTCGATGGGGATGTCGTTCGCTGGTTCGTACGGCGTGCCGCGACGACATTGGGACGTCGAGTTCACTGGCGCGCTGTTCTCGGCCGGATTCGACCCGTCCGCGCACATCATGCTCGGGCTGCTCGGTATCGGCGGCTCACTGGCGTTCATCGGGCTGCTCATTTTCGTGCTGCTCACGGTCGCTGCGGTGTTCTTCGGCAAGTCGAACGTCGGCAAGCCGATGACGGCGTGGTGAAGGAGGCTCAAATGTCGGAACACGAGAAGAAGGTCGTGGACCTCGTCGAGCACGAGTCCGAGCACGACGACGGCGATCACAAGACGCCGGGCACGTTCGTGCTCGTGCTCATCCTGCTCGCGACGTTCGCCGTCTACTACTTCGCCAACTGGAAGGCGCTCGCCGACGTCTGGCACGTGCGATGAGGATGGTCATGGCCCCAACGGCCCGCGCTGTTCGGAGCGTGCAGACGTTCTTCGCGTCGTGGCGTTTTCCAGTGCTCGTGCTGTCGGTCTTGTTGGCGTTCAAGGCGCTCGTTCTCCTCGTCTTGCTCGTCCCCGCTGCGCCGACCGGTTTCGGCGCGTTCGCGGAGGAGTTCAAGGTTTGGTGCTTCGGGTTCGATCCGGCGACGGGTCACATGGAGAGCGCGTACGTCGGGCTCGCGCTCGCCGAGCCACTCGCGATCGGCGCGGTGATCCTCGGCGTTTGGTGGCGGCCGCTCCGCGAGGTTCTCGGAGCGCGACCGCGCGCGATCATCCCGTACGTCGGCATCGCGGCGCTCGTCGTTACGGCGGGCGCGGCGTCGCTCTTGCTCATGAAGACGGACGCGCGGGCCGACGAGCTCCCGTTCCCTGCGAAGAGCCTGCGCACGGCGCTCCTCACGCCGTCGGTCGCGCTCACCGATCACGAGGGCGAGGCCGTGTCGCTCGACGCGCTGCGCGGGCGCGTCGTGATGATCACCGGCGTGTACGCGTCGTGTGGATATGCGTGCCCGATGATCCTCGGTCAGGCGCGCCGCGCGGTCGCCGCCCTCGCGCCGTCCGAACGAAGCGATCTGAGTGTGCTGGCGATCACGCTCGATCCCGATCATGACGGACGCGATCAGCTCGCGCAGATGGCGAGCGCGCAGAACGTCGCGACGCCGACGTTTCACCTTCTCTGGGGCGAGCCGCGAGCCGTGGACACCGCGCTCGACGACTTCGCGATCCCACGCAAACGCGACGCTGCGACCGGCGTCATCGATCACGCCAATCTCTTCATCCTCGTCGACCGGCGAGGGACCATCGCGTACCGCCTCACGCTCGGCGCGCTTCAGGAGCGGTGGCTCGTCGAGGCGCTGCGCACGCTCCTGCGCGAGCCGGTCCCGGGAAGCTGACGATGCGCCCGGTGGCCGCGAGCGACGAATGCGCGGCGGAGCCGCCGCACGATGCGCCGGCGCGCGGACGCTCGCTCCCTGTGCTGCCACCCGACGACGACGCGCGCGTCGAGCCGAAGGTCCGCGGCGAACGCCTGCTTCGCGTCGGCTCGGCGGCGTTCGACGCGCTCGACCGCGCGCTCGATCGCGTCCTGCCAGAGGCGTGGAATCCGTTCGCGCAAGCCGGCGCGATCGCGAACACGACGTTCATCGTCGCGATCGTGAGCGGCGTGCTCGTTCTCTTCTGGTACCGCTCGAGCGTGCACGAGGCGCACGCCTCGGTGGCCGCGATGGACGGCGCGCGGTGGACCTCCGGGTTCGTGCGCTCGATCCACCGCTACAGCTCGGACGCTTGCATGCTGTTCGTGGCGCTCCACGCGTTCAAGCTCTTCTTCGCCCGCCGCTTCGGCGGCGCCCGATGGCTCGCGTGGATCACCGGCGCGATCCTCATCGGCACGCTGTGGCTCGTCGGTTGGCTCGGCTACTGGCTCGTCTGGGACGAGCGTGCGCGGCAGGTCGTGCTCGGCACGGCGCGGATGCTCGACGCACTCCCGATCTTCGCCGATCCACTCTCGCGCGGATTCCTCTTCGACGACGGCGTGAGCTCGCTCCTCTTCTTCGTCATCTTCTTCGTCCACATGCTCATCCCCCTCGCGATGGGCATCGCGCTCTGGCTGCACATCACGAGGCTGTCGCGGTCGCGCTATCTCACCGATCGCCGGATGACTGCCTGGGTCGTCGGCACGCTTGCCGTCTTGTCGCTCGTGCTCCCTGCGACGACGGCGGCGCCGGCGCACATGAACGTGACGCCGAGCGGGTTTCGTATGGACGCGTGGTACCTGCTCCCGATTTGGCTCACCGATCGCCTTGGCGCGGGCGCCTTGTGGGCGATCGCGCTCGTCGTCGCCATCGTCGTCTACTCGGTGCCGTGGGTGCTCGCGCGTGGACGCGCACGCGTCGCGGTCGTCGACGGCGCGCGCTGCAACGCTTGCCACAACTGCGTCAACGACTGTCCGTACGACGCCATAGCGATGGTGCCCCGCACCGACGGGCGGAGCTTTCCCGCGGTGGCCGAGGTCGACGCGTCGAAGTGTATCGGCTGCGGGATCTGCGCGGGCTCGTGCGACTCCGCCGGCATCGGCTTGCCATGGTTCGACGTGATCGCGCGGCGCGCGCAAATGGATCTTTGGATCGACCGCGCGATCGCACGTGACGGCTCGCCGCTCATCGCCTTCGTGTGCGACGAATCCGCGGGCGCAGCCATCGCGGTCGATCACGATTCGGGCGCCTGCGTCGATCTCGCCGGCTACTGCGTGATGCGGGTCCCGTGCGTCGGATGGGTCCACGCGCTCACCGTCGAGCGAGCGATTCGTCACGGCGCGTCCGGCGTGCTGATCGTCGCGTGCGGTCCGGGCGCGTGCATGTACCGCGAAGGCCCGAAGTGGACGAAGGAGCGGATGTCCGCGGCGCGCGAGCCGGGGCTCAACGTGGCCAAGGTCGATCCGAAGCGCGTGCGCGTGCTCGAGCTCTTTCGGAACGATGGCCGCGCGCTCACGCGCGACGCGGACGCATTTCGACGTGGGCTCGTCGCGACGCGGCCACGTGCGAGTGGCGTCGCATCGCTCGCGGGAGTCGCGCTCGCCGTGTGCCTCGCCGCGGTGACGTGGGCCGCGAGCCAAGTGAGCTACGCGCTTCCGTCCGGCGACGTGCCCAAGCTCGTCGTGTCGTTCAAGCACCCGGGGCAGATCGAGGAGCGTTGCCGAGAACGATCGCAGGCGGAGCTCGACAAGCTACCGCCGCACATGCGTCAGCCGAAGGTCTGCGAGCGCGCGCGGGCCGACGTGCGC
>JAYVXB010000308.1:0-5986 GCA_043785585.1 Deltaproteobacteria bacterium
GAGCCACGCGAGCTGCGCCGTGACCTGATCGCCCTTGCCGACGGCGGCGATCAGCTCATCGTCCAAGAGCACGACGTGCGCGTTGCCTACGTCGAACGAGCCGAACGTCTCGGCGTACGCGCCGTCGCCCGGCACCGCCCAGTTGCCGAAGAACTGCGACGAGTCGTTCTCGTGATTTCCCGGCACGGGCAAAATCATCTGCTGCCCGAGCGTGAGGAACTTCGACGCGTCCGACGGATCCTTCCACATCTTGTCGATCCATTGCGCGTACTGCGACTCTTGCGCGCCGAAGATGACGAAGTCGCCGCTGAAGAGCTGCATCGCGACGCCGGCGTCGCGCATCCGAAGCTGCACGAGTTGCAGGATGTCGGCCGAGTCGCGCGAGTCGCCCGAGATCCCGAGCGTGATCTTTCCGCTCGATGGCACCGTCGTGAACGATTGCGTCGCGCTCCATACCTCGGGCGAGCCGCCGCCGACTTGGTAGTAGTACGTCTTGCCGGGCGTGAGGCCGCAGACGTGCGCTTCGTGCATCTGCGCGGCGGCGTCGTTGGTACCGATTCCCACGGACGGCGGCTGCGTCGTCCACGAGTAGCCCGCGTGCATGTCCGAGAGGCCAGCCTGGAGCATCGCGGGATCGCTCCCGAGGCGGACCTTCGCGGCGTTCGTCGTCGCGGCGGTCTCCCACGTGAACGCGGCGGTCGTCGTGGGATCGGCGTATCCGGGTTTGCCTTTCGCCGTCGCGCCGCCCATTCCGAGGCGAACGCGAATCGGCGCGTCCCCAGTGGCCTTCGCGTCGTCGAGCGCGAGCCCGGTGAAACCGCGCGCGTCGGGCGGCGCGATCGTGTACGCGCAACCTTGCGGTGCGTACGTCACGGGCCCCGCGTCGACGAGCGGTGTCGTCCCGCCGTCGGACTTGGAGCTACAGGAAGCGACGGCGCCGGCGGAGACCGCGACGGCGAGCGGAAGGGCAAGGAGATGGGCGCGCATGGGGGCGCGTCGATTGTGACATGAAAGTGGCGATCGTGTGTCGGACGGATGGCGAGTGTCGCGTCACACGGCGAGGCCGACACTCTCGAGGCAGCCGTCGCGCACGTCGTAGAGGCGGACGCGCGGCGTAGAGTCGTCGTCATCGACGATCGCGGGGGCACCGAAAATACGCGGTCGGCCGAGCGCGACGATCTTGTCGACGACGTGATGGAGGTGCCCATGCAGCGCGTGGAGGTTCGGCAGCCGCGCGAGGAGCGCCATGAGCCGCGCGCCGCCCGAGAGCCCGTCCATCCACTGCCACGCGCCCGTCGTGTGCGAAAACGGCGGATGATGCTGCACGAGGACGACCGCGCGATCGCGAAACCATGGATCGTCGAGGCGCTTCTCGAGCGTCTCCGCGGCGTGGGGCGTGAGCTCGCCCGCGGACCGCGTCACCGGTTGGACGCGCGTCACATCGAGGGGGACGAAGCACACGCCGCCGCGCTCGACGATCTTTCCGGGCTCGTCGGCCGCGCCTCGAGCGAACGCCGCGAGGGGCCCCGCGAGCGCGCGCTTCCATCCGTCGCGCGACGCGTACGCATCGTGGTTTCCCGGGACGAGCGTGACGCGGTCCGGATCGATGCCGCGATCGTGGAGCACTTCCGCGAACGCTTCGAACTCCTCGGGCGCGCCGATCTCCGTGAGGTCGCCAGAGATGACGATGTGGTCGGCGCGACTTCGTTTCGCCGCGTCGAGAGCGCGCGCGAGCTTGCGCGTTCGCTCGATGGCGTCCAGCGGTCGCCCGATGCTGACGAACCGCACGCGCATCGAGAACCCCGCCCGAGACCGGCTCGGACGTGCGTCGAGCATGTGCACGTCGGACAGGTGCGCGATGCGCGATACCGTCGTCGTTTGCATTGGCTGCTCCGTTCGTTTGACGAGCGCCACCCCGGCGCTCGTGTCCGGAACGATCGCAGCGCACCAAGGACGGCCGCGTCCGACGCGGCGACATCTCGGCGACTTCGATGGGAGCCCCTATGTCGTTCTCGTGGCGGCGCGAGCACCGGTCATCCATTCACGTCGCCAATTGTTCACCCGTGCGCCGTCGCGTCGCCCTTTGCCTCTGGGAGAGTGGCAACGTGGACGCGAGGAACATCCTTCCGCTGATTCCCACCGCAGTCTCCATGTCGATCTATCTCACCGTGATGACGTCCTTCGTCATCGCGATGAAGAGGAAGAGACGGCGGCCCCCAGTCGAGATGGCGCGGGCGCCGCGCATCACGATCATGAAGCCGCTCGCGGGTGACGACGACGAGCTCGAGCAGAACCTCGAGTCGTTCGCGCGCATCGACTACCCCGCGTTCGAGATCCTCTTCGGCGTCGCGTCGAGCGACGATCCGGCGCTCCCCGCGGCGCGGCGCTTTCTCGCGCGCCATCCAAGCCTCGACGCGCACATCATCCTGACGGATCCCGACGACGCCGTGAATCCGAAGGTCGCGCAGCTCATCACGCTCAACCGTCGCGCACGCGGCGAGATCGTCGTCATCTCCGACTCGAACGTGCGCGTGTCGCGCGACTACCTATGGTCGCTCGCGCGCGAGCTCAGTCTCCCCGGCGTCGGGCTCGCGACCAACATCTTCGCGGGGACCGGCGAGCGGACGGTCGGTGCGGCGCTCGAGAACCTGCAGCTCGGGACGATGATCGGTCCCGGCGTCGCCGCGGCGGCGCTCCTCTCGAAGCGACCGTTCACCGTCGGCAAGTCGATGGCGATGTGGCGGCGCGAGCTCGCGAAGATCGGCGGGTTCGCGCGCGTGGGTGACGTCCTCGCCGAAGATCACATGCTGGGACGCCTCTTCATGGAGGAAGGCTACGGCGTGCGGACGTCGCTCGAGGCGGTCGAGAATCGCAACGTCGACTGCAGCGTGCGTCGCGCGATCGAGCGACACACTCGCTGGGCGAAGATGCGTCGCGCGCTCGCCCCGACCGCGTTCGTGTTCGAGCCGTTCCTCACCCCGCTCTTCATCGCGTGCGCGGTGGCGGCGATCGAGCCGACGAGGCCGACGATCGCGGCGGTGCTCCTGACGGCGATCGTGCAGACGGTGTTCGCGTTCGCGTCGATGCGCCTGCTACGCGGCCACGCGATGCGCTGGTACTACGCGCCGCTCGAGATCGTTCGAACGGGGCTCGTCGTTCTCTGTTGGCTCCGCGCATGCGCCAGCCGCCGCATCCGATGGCGCGGTCACGACTTCCTCGTCCTTCGCGAGTCGCGCATCGTCCCCGCGCGTCGCTCGAGCTGGTCGCGTCTGCGCGCCGCCGTCCGCTCGACTATTTGACGTCGACGACGAAGCCTTTCCACCCGGCGCCGCCGCGCTCGTCACGGAGCACGATCCACACGTGCACCGTGCCGCCCTGCGTCGGAGCGGTCCAAGCGTCCTCGCTGAACGGATCGATCTCGTCGGCGTCGCGTCCGGTGTGATCGTGATCGAACGATCCGGCCGTCGCGAACCACGAGACGCGGATCGCCTCGCGGCGATCGACGATCGAACGGCTCGCGAGATCGAAGACGACGTACGGCTCGGCGCCGCCGCAGTCCTTCGTGGGGTCCGTGCACGTCGCCCACGAAGCACGAAGCGTGACGCGCGCGCCGGCCGCGACGACGCCGGGTACGCCGCCCCCTTCGACGACGAGGGGCGCGCCGCCCGCGGTGAGCGCGTCGACCGCAGGGTTCGTGTTCGGGCGGTAGCGTGTTCGGAAGTCGACGAGCTGCTCGGAGGTCGCGCCGACGATGCCGCACGCGATCCGCGCGCGCTCGAGCGTGAACGCATCGGCGCTCGAGCCGGGGAGGGCGAGTCGGAGCGGTTGGTAGTAGCCGCCGGTGGGATCCGGATCGGCAGGCCGACCCGCGGGCTCGCCCATCTTTACCTCCGGCACGTCCGGACCGAACTCCTTGCACGCCGTCTCGCCCATCGTCGCCGTCACCCCGACGCCGACGCCGAGCTCCGTCAGAAAATCGCCGTCGCGCGTCATGCACAACGGGCTCACGGGTCCGAGCTCCGCGAGCGGCTTTCGCTGGTTGCAGAACGCCCAGTCGATCGGCGCGTCGCGGAGCGTTCCCGTCGCATCCACGACGAGCGCCGAGAACGCGATCGGAGTCTTCGGCGCCGCCTCCGCTGGATCGGCGCGCACCGCGAGCACGCGCGCGTGCGTCACGATCGATTGCGTATCGTTCAGCGACGGCTTGCACGCCACTAGGACGATGGCGATCGCGCTGACGGCGACGCCCGCGCGCCTCACCACGACAGCCTCGCGCCGACGACGGGGAGAATCGGCAGCCCCGTGATGTAGTCCCGCTGCGAGAAGCTCGCGCTATACACAATCTCCTCCGGGTTCTTGTGGTTCGTCACGTTCTGCACGTCCAGGTACACCTCGCCTTCGACCTTGCCGCCGAAGCGCAGACGCTTCGCGAGGCGGACGTCGACCGAGAAGAACGACGGGATTCGGATCGAGTTGTGCGCGCCGAAGAACGGTTGGTACGAGTCGGAGCGCGCGTCGAAGTACGCGCCGACGACCGGCGTGCGCGGGAAGCCGCTCGCGAATCGAACGCGCGTTCCGATCTCGAAGCCGTACCCGAAATCGTACGATCCGAGCGCGGTGAGCACGTGCGTCTGGTCGTAGTCGAAGAGGCGAAAGTTGGCGCCCGGCGCGCCGGAGCGCTCGGCCTTCATGATGCTGTAGCTGATCCATCCGAAGAAGCGGCCGATCTGCTCTTGGCGCAAGAGAAGCTGCGTTCCGTACGACCGACCGCGGCCGTCTTGGACCAGCGCGTGCGCGAGCTCGGGGCTCTCGGAGCGGCTGCGAGTGACGAGGTCCTCGGAGCGAGAGAGGAAGCCGGTGAGCTCGAGGGTGAGCGTGCGCGTGAGCTTCACCACGCCGCCAGCGACGTAGTGCTTCGCGATCGCGAGGCCGAGCGTCGGCGTGCCGAAGACCGCGGAGAGATCTTCGGCGGCGGGTGGTTGGTGGTAGACGCCGAACGCGGCCTTCACGGAGATGCGCGGCGTGACGGCGAAGCGCGCGGCGAGGCGCGGCTCGATCACGGTGTCCTCGTGCGAGTAGCCGATCTGCGGCGTTTCGCCGGCGATCGGCGTGACGCGGCTGCCGTTCACGACATACGGCTCGAAGCGGATGCCGGGAACGACGTGCAACCGATCGTCGAAGAGCGCGACGTCGGCTTCCGCGAACGGCGCGAGCGACGCGATCGTCGTCTTCCACGCGTCGACGTTGATCTGATCCGACGGCGCCTGCCCGAAGACGCGCACGTCCCCTTCGCGCGGCGGCGAGCCGATCGATCCGGAGCGGTGAAGCTGCGACGCGGTCATCTCGGCGTCGAGGCCCACACTGACGCCGAGCCAGCTCTCCACTTGCCCTCGCCACGACGCGCGCAACCCGAAGAGCGAAGAGTCGACGTCGAGCGCCGTCGGCACCGCGCCGAAGCGATTCGCGAGCCGCGACGCATCGCCGCCGTACGACGGCACGATCGTGACGACGGAGCCGTCCTTCAGCTTGTTCTCGTAGCGCGCGTAGACGCGCCAGAACTTCAGCGATCGCGTCTCGCGCTTCGTGAGCGACGGATCGGACGACAAGAGCGCGTGGTCGATCGCGTCGGACGACATCAAGCCGCCGAGCTCGAACGTCTCGCGCGCGCCGAGGTCGTAGACGAGGCGCGCTTGGCCGTCGTAGTACCGCGGGATCGGTACGACGTCGGCGACGTCGGTCGACGTGACGCCGCTGACGACGCTGTCGAGATGGCTGCGGCGTCCCGCGATCGCGACGTGGAGTCGATCGGTCACCTGGGCGCGCGCGGAGAGCGACGCGTCGATGACGTCGACGGCGGCGCTTCCGTGAATGCCGGGCTCGTCGAGCGGGCGGAGACCGATCGTGACGAGACCGCCGAGGCCACGCCCGTACGCCGCGCCGTAGCCGCCCGGGACGAGCTCGACGGCGCGGACGAAGTCGGAGTGGA
>JAYVXB010000309.1:0-17994 GCA_043785585.1 Deltaproteobacteria bacterium
GAGAGCGCTCTCCGCAAAGCCCGTGACGGTGGGCGGCGCGACGCTGGTCGTCACCGTGAGCGTCGGGGTCGCTGCATCGGAGAAGACCGCGACCTGCGAGGCGATGCTCGCCGCGGCGGACGAAGCGCTCTACTGCGCGAAGCGCGGCGGTCGCGATCGCGTGGCGTGACGGAAGGCGACGCCGACCGGTAGCGATAGCCCGCTGCGCAACACGGGCCTCGCTTCGGTTTCCCACGTGGGCTGACGAACATCTAGTCTCGACCCCATCATGCGTCCCCTGGCGGATCTGACGGGCAAGGTCGCGATCGTCACCGGAGCCGCGCGCGGCCTTGGGCGCGCCGCCGTCGAACGCCTCCATGCGCGAGGAGCCTCGGTGGCCATCAACGCGCGCGACGCCGCCCGCGCCGCGGAGCACGCGTCGTCGCTCGGCGAGCGTGCGCTCGCGGTTCCGGGCGACGTCACCGCGGACGGTGCTCCCGCGAGGATCGTGAAGGCGACGCTCGATCACTTCGGTCGCGTCGACATCGTCGTCAACAACGCCGCGCACGCGACGTCGACACGGTTTGCCGATCTCTCCGTGACCGAGTGGCGGCTCGCGCTCGAGGTCAACATGACGGCACCCTTTCTGTTCACGCAGGCCGCGCTGCCGATCATGAAAGCGCAGCACTACGGCCGCATCATCAACATCTCGTCGTCGGCGGGACGCACCGTCAGCACGCTCGGCGGCGCCCACTACACGGCATCGAAGGCGGGGCTCCTCGGGCTCACGCGCGCGAGTGCGACAGAGCTCGGCAAGCTCGGCATCACGGTCAATGCGATCTGCCCCGGCATGATCGACACCGAGCTGACGCGCGAAAACGCATCGGACGATCTCCTCGAACGGCTCGCCGCGGGCTACCCCGTGCCGCGACTGGGAACCGCCGAGGAGGTCGCGGATCTGATCTGCTTCGTCGCGTCGGAGGAAGCGGGGTATCTCACCGGAACGTCGCTCGACATCAACGGCGGCGACTTGATGATGTGAGGAGCGGCATTCCTTGAGTGAAAGCAAACGTGTTCTCACGGCGCTGGCGCTCGCCGTCGCGCTCGGCGCCGCCATCGCGCTCAGCGGAAGCGCCGACGCACTTCGACTCGCCGATCTCGTGGCCCCGCTCGGTGCGCTGTGGGTGAACGCCATCCGCATGACGGTCATCCCTTTGATCGTCTCCTTGCTCATCACCGGCGTGGCGTCGACGGCCGGTTCGGCGATCGGGCGTATCGGTGGGAAGACGATTGGCGTGTTCGTTCTGCTGAGCAGCGCTCGCACCGATTGGCGTCTTCGCCCTCGTGCTGCCGCTGGCGTCGCGCGCGGGCGCGTCACTCGTGGGCGCGATTGGCTTCTACATCGTGGCCTATTCGCTCGGCTGCGTCGTCGGGATTCTGCTTCTCTACGCAGCGGTCGCGGCGACGACGAGCGTCGGCGTCTCGCGCTATGCAAAAGCGCTGCTGCCCGCGCAGCTCATCGCGTTCAGCTCGAGCTCGTCGATCGCGTCTTTGCCCGCGCTCGTGGAGAGCGCCGAGCGAATCGACATTCCGCCTTCGGTGACGGGGTTCGTGCTGCCCCTTTCCGTCTCCACGTTCAAGGTGGCCGGACCGGTGTCATGGACCACGGGCGCGTTGTTCGTGAGCCACTTCTATGGAGTGTCGCTCGGCTTCTCCGGCCTCTTCAGCGTCGCGCTCGCTTCGGTGTTTCTCACCTTTGGCGTGCCGGGAATCCCGCGCGGCGCGTTCATCATGCTGACGCCACTATTCGCGGCGATCGGGCTGCCCGTCGAAGAAATCGGGATCCTGATCGCGGTGGATGCCATTCCCGATACGTTCGCCACCGTGCTCAACGTGAGCGGCCACATGGCCGCGGTCAGCATCGTATCGAGGCACTCCGCGCCCTACACCCACGCGTAGACTCCGCCACATCGTCAGAACCATCGAGCTGTGCGGCGGCGTCGTCGCGCGCGGGCTCGTCGCGACGCTAAAGGTCAGGTCTTCGAGGCGGGGAGCAGCGTCGTGTAGAGCTGCTCGACGCGCGTGCGCGCCCACGGCGTCCGACGGAGGAACGTCAGGCTCGACTTGATGCTCGGATCGTTCGCAAAACACCGGATCGGGATCCGCGTCGCGAGCTCGGGCCAGCCGAAGTGCGCGACGAGCTCGGTGACCATGCGCTCGAGCGTGATCCCGTGAAGCTGGTTGTTCGCGCGGGGCGACGTCATGGCGCGTGCATCGTCGCCGACATGCGCGCGACGATCCAGTCCGACGCGGCCAGCCGCGCTCACGCCATCGGCAGCGGCTTGTCCCCCGGCTCGTCGCGAACGCCCTCGAGCTGCGCGTTCACCTCGCCCCCGACGAGCACCGCCAGCGACAAGATCCACAACCAGAAGAGGAGAATCGCGACGGCCGCGAGGCCGCCGTAGAGCGTCACGTAGCGCGCGAGCTTCGTCACGTAGAACGAAAAGACGAGCGAGAGCACCGTCCAGAGCGCCACCGTCACGAACGCGCCGGGGAGCAAGCGGCGGCGCGTCGTCTTGGGGCGCCTCACGGCGATGCGGAAGAACGCCGTCAGCGCGCCGATGCTGACGGTCGCCGGGAGCGCGAACGAAATGATGCGCGCGCCCGTCGAGCCGAACGTGCTCGCGAGGAAGATGGTCGCCGCGGTCACGATCGCGAAGAGAACGATCGACGCGAGCACACAGCCGACCGCGATCGCGCGCCTCGCCCAGTACCCGCGCGGCGGCGCGTGGAAGATCACCTCGAACTCGCCGATCGCCGTCGACATGCCCGACGACGTGACCCACGTGAACGCGACGAGGCTGATCGGCGGCACGGCGGCCATGCCCCCTTCCGACAGGCGCAAGAACTCCGCCCCCGCGAGCTCCTGGATCGGCAGCGGCGCCGCCGTGAACAGCGTGTGGATGAGCACGTCGCCCGATTCGTGCAGACGATCGAGCACCCACCCCGCGAGCGCGATGAGCGGGATGATGCTGAGGAACGCATCGAACGCCATCGAGTTGGCGACGCTGCCCGCGTGGTGATGATCGAGGTTCGCGACGAGGAGCCAGAGCCCACGACCGAGTCGCGTGGATTTGATCGCGCGCTCGATCCGTCCGCTCATCCGGCAGCACAGTAACCCGCGAATCGTCTGGGCGGCGACCTTGCTCGATCGCCACCCTTGCCGACGAACGCCGACGGCGTACGAAGCGGGGACGTGAGCCGTCTCAGACGAGCGTGCGAAGTACGTCGTCGATCGCGACGTTGCCGCGCGTCGCGCGCGCAGCGCCGCCTTCCCACGCGACGTGGCCGACGTTCACGCCGTGAATCATCTCCTTGTAGAGGCCGGCCCAATGCGCGTTCATTCCGGCGTGCGTGAGCGCCCCGACGATGGCGTCTTCCGGTCCGACCTGCAGCGCGATCGGTTTCCCGGTCACGCGGGCGAGGGCGGCCGCCACGTCCTCCGGCGTGTACTCGCGCGGTCCCGCGAGCTCGATGACCGACTTGCCGTGACCGCCTTCGAGCAGTGTCTTCGCGACCACCGCGCCGATGTCGTGCGCCGCGACCATCGCAATCGCGTGGCCCTTGGCGAGGAACGAGGGGAGCGCGCCGTCGCCGAGCGCGAACAGCGAAGACGCCCAGTTCTCCATGAAGTAGGCCGCGCGCACGAAGGTGACGTCGGCCTTCACGTTGCGAAGCGCGACCTCCGCGTCGTGTGTGCTGAGGATGGGGCCCGTTCCCGAAGCGTGCTGCGCGCCAACCGAGGACAAGAAGACGACGTGCTTCACGCCGCTCGCTTCGATCGCCGTCACGTACGCCTTCGTACGGCGCGCGTTGTCGACGCGCGCGTCGGTCGACTGCATCTGGGGCGGCAAGAGCAGGTAGGCGCCCGTCGCGCCGGTGAACGCGCGCGTCAGCGCGTCGGCGTCGTCGAGATCGGCGACCGTCACCTCTGCGCCGTTGGCCGTCCACTCCCCTGCTTTCGCTGCGTCCCGCACGATCACGCGCACCGGCTGCTTCTGCGCGAGCAGCGTCTCCGCCGCGACTTTGCCCGTCTTACCCGTGACCCCAGCGACGACGTACATGTTCGGTTTCCTTTGTTCGTCCGGCGCCAGTCGCCGCGACCTCGAGGAAGATGCGCCCGCGACGCTCATGAAGCGAATGGATGCGGTACATTCTGATCATGCATGACGTGCATATGCGAGGGGTCGACTTGAACCTGCTCAACGCGCTCGACGCGCTGCTCGCCGAGCGCAACGTGACGCGCGCCGCGGCGCGCATCGGGATCACGCAGAGCGCGATGAGCCATTCGCTCGCGCGCCTTCGTCTGGTGCTGGGGGACGAGCTGCTCGTCCGGTCGGGTGCGTCGATGGTGCCGACCGCGCGTGGTGAGGCGCTCGCGTCGCCGGTCGCTCGCGCGCTCGCCGAGGTCGCGCGCGCGCTGGCCCCCCCCACGTTCGATCCCAAGTCGGCGCGCGGAAAGCTCGTCATCGGCACCACCGACTATGGCGAGCTGGTGCTCCTCCCGCGGTTCTTCCGGCGTCTCGCGCGCGACGCTCCCGGCATCGACGTGCGCGTGCACGCCACCGGCGACGACATCACCGCTCCGCTCGCCGACGGGACGTTCGACCTCGTGATCGCGCCGGTTCAATCCTACGAAGACGGCGCGGGCATTCGCGCGCGCCGCTTGTTCGACGAGCGATTCGTGTGCGTGATGCGCAAGGGCCATCCGCTCGCGAACGGAAAGCTCACGCTCGCGCGGTTCGCGTCGGCGTCGCACGCGCTCATTTCGCCGCGCGGAAAAGAGGGCGGCTTCGTCGACGACGCGCTCGCGCGCCACGGTCTCTCGCGTCGCGTCGCGGTGGCGGTTCCGCACTTCTTGATCGCGCCGCACGTGGTCGCGTCGTCGGATCTTCTTCTCACGCTCGCGGCGCGCGTCGCCGAGACGCTCGCGAAACCGCTGGGACTCGCGGTCCTTCCCCTCCCGCGCGAGCTCGGTGTCCAAGGGTTCACGATGTCGGCCATCTGGCACGAACGCACGCAGGGCGAAGCGTCGCAGAAGTGGATGCGCGATTTGCTCGCCGACGTCGCGAGCGGCGAAGCGAAAGCGCGCTGAGCGCGGAATGCCATGGCCGAGGATGCGCACAACGGCTAGCGTCGCCGGGTCATCGTAGGGGACGCGAAGATGGGGACGGAGCCAAAGCGCTTTCGGGAGCTCGAAGAGGCCATCGACGGCGTCTTCGCGAGCTACGAGGGTGGCCTCGAAATCGACAACCTCGAGAGCTCCGCGCTGCCGAACAAGCGCGCCGTCGTCGACTCCTTCGAGCGCCTGAAGCACGCGGTCTTCATGGGCTTCTACAGCACGCGGACGTTGACCAAGGAGAACCTGCGGCAAGGCATCGCCGAGCACCTCTACGCCGCGCACGACGTGCTCGTGGAGCAGATCGAGCGCGCGCTCACGTACGACCATTGGATGGGGCGCACCGACCGCAAGCTCCCCGCGGGATCCGGCGAAGAGGTCGTGCTGTCCCTCTTTCGCGACGTGCCCTCTATCCGGCGTCTCGTGAACGCCGACGTACGCGCCGCCTACGACGGCGATCCATCCGCGAAGAACGTCGAGGACATCGTCTTCTCGTATCCATCGATCGAGGCCATCGTCGCCTATCGGATCGCGAACCGCCTCTGCCGCGCAGGCGTGCCGATGATCCCGCGCATCATCACGGAGCACGCGCACTCGCGCACCGGCATCGACATCAACCCGGGCGCCGAGATCGGCGAGCGGTTCTTCATCGATCATGGGACCGGCGTCGTCATCGGCGAGACGAGCGTCATCGGTGACGACGTGAAGCTCTACCAAGGCGTGACGCTCGGCGCGCTGAGCGTCCCGAACCGCGACGAGCAAGGCAAGCGCCACCCGACGCTCGAGGACAGGGTCACGATCTACGCGGGCGCGACCGTCCTCGGCGGACAGACGGTGATCGGCGCGGGCTCGGTCATCGGCGGCAACGTGTGGCTCACGAAGTCCGTGCCGCCGGGCTCGCGCGTGTTCGGACGCGCGCGCGGTCCGGACGATGGGGGGCGCGAGGACGAGGGGGGGTAGAAACTGCGCAGGGTGGTACACTTCCCGTTCACTTTGTCTTTCTGGAGGACACCCATGAAAAAATCAGCAGCGCTCTTCGTTTCATTTTTCGCCCTCGCTGCCATGGCGATCGGCTGTGGCGGTGACGACAGCACCACCGTCGGAGGGAGCGACGCCGGCCCCGACACCTCGCACGTCGACGGCGGCAGCCCCGACGCGGGTGGCGACACCAGCGTCGCCGACACGGGAGCCGACACGGCCACCGAGGGCAGCACCGACAGCGGCGGAACGATCGCCTACGTCGCTAGCCTCGGCGGCGGCCAAGAGGTCCCGCCGATCGCCACGACGGCGACGGGCACCGGAACGTTCACGCTCAACGCGGCGAAGACGCAGCTCACCTACCACGTGACGCACAACGTGGTGGGCGGCTCGGCTGCGCATCTCCATCTCGGCTTCGGCGGAGAAGAGGGGATGGTCGCGTTCACGCTCATGCCGTTCAGCACCGACATGACGGGCACCATCACCGTCACCGCGGCCGACGCGGCCCACCTCGAGGCCGGCCAGATTTACGTCAACGTCCACTCGGCGAACAACGCCGGCGGCGAGATCCGCGGGCAGCTCCTCCACACCGGCGAAATCCTGTACACGGCGAAGCTCACCGGCGCGCAAGAAGTCCCGGCGGTCACCACCACGGGAACGGGGACCGCTGCCGTCATCGTCGCTGCGGCGAAGGACAGCATCAAGTACCACCTGACGACGTCGCTCACGCCGACGAACGCGCACATCCACAACGGCATCGGTGGAGTCGCCGGCGGGGTCGTTCACGCGCTCACGCCGACCGGCATGACGATCGACGGTACGGTGGCCATCACGGCGACCGAAGCGACCGACGCGGCGGACGGGCACTGGTACGCGAACGTCCACACGACGCTCCACGCCGGCGGTGAGATCCGCGGGCAGTTCCTCGTTCCGGGCGAGGTCCTCTACACCGCGGTGATGGCCGGCACGAACGAAGTCCCGCCCACCGTCTCGACGGCGACCGGCGGCGCGCAGTTCATCCTCAACTACGCGAAGACGTCGCTTCGCTACGAGGCGGTGTTCACCAACCTCACCGCGACCTTGGCGCACATTCACACCGGCACGATCGGCGTCTCCGGCGCGATCCTCTACCCGTTGACGTTGAACGCCAACATGATGGGAGCGAAGGGAACGCAAGCGGTGACCTCCGGTGACGTCGCGAACCTCGACGCGGTCGGTCTCTACTGCAACGCGCACTCGACGATGTACCCGAGCGGCGAGATTCGCGACCAGATCCGGAAGCAGTAACGCGGATGCGCGCGCCGGGGCCGAAGGTGCTCGTGCTGACGTCGCTCGCGCTATGCGCGTGCTTCAGCGGTGCAGGCACCCCTCGACCCGGCGCGGGCGACGCAGGCGAGGCGATCGACGCCTCGAACGATGATGCTGCAACGGACGGCGCGGTGGACGCGTCGTCCGATGCACTCGACGCCGGCGCCTCGTGCGCGAACGACTTTGCGGACTGCACGTCGTTCGTCGACGCCGCGGCGGGCGACGCCGGGACGATCGTCACCTTTCAAGATTTCGTGTACGCGCCGAAGTGCCTGCAACTGCGCGCCGGTCAGACGGCCGTGTTCCAAGGCGACTTCGTGCGCCATCCACTTCGTCAAGCGTGCGGCCCCGCCGTGACGCTCGATGACACGCACGGCACCGTGAGCTCGTTCACGTTCACCGTCCCCGGCGTGTACGGCTACTACTGCCTCGATCACGGCAATCCGCAGGGACAAGTCATGTCGGGAACGATTCGCGTCGTCCCCTGACGTCGCGACGGCCGGGCACCGCAGGCGCCGTTTCCGAATTGCGAAACCGCGCTGCACCACTTCACTTCTGCAACCCACGCAGAGCGTCGAAGCGCATCTTTCGCAATCAATTCGCGGCGTGCATCGCTGGCGTCCTTCCTGCTTAGGCGCGGCGAAGAACCTGCCCTGCGACCCAGCGCGTTTCACCGCGATTTCCGCCGTCTCCGCTTTCACAGACCAAACCCACTCGCCCCCGAGGGACCCCCCTCGAGAGGAGCTGCCGATGTCCATCCGCCGTTCGATCCGTGTTCCGTCGTCGATGCGTTCTCTCCTCGTGCTCGCCGCCGCGGGCGTCGCCTGCGCTCCGATCGCGACGGGCTGTGCGTCCTCCGCTGGAGAGTCCACGGGCGACCAAATCGACGGTCTGACGGGAGCGCAGTCGTCGTACGTCAGCGACGCGGTACTCGGGACGCTGCAGCTGTCGCCGGGCATGAAGGGGAAGACCTGGAACGTCACGCACGACAACTCGTTCGGCGCCGACTGGCTGCTCAACACGCCGCTGCAGCCGCTCTGGGGGAAATCGGTCGGCACGCTCGTGTACCCGAATGCCTGCACGCAAAACTGCGACGCGGACTTCCAGCTCCAGCACTGCTCGACGCAGAGCGATTGCACCGGCGGCGGCACGTGCGCTCCGGTCCTCGCGTCCGTGAAGAAGGCGGGAGCGTCACCGATCCGCATGTGCGTCGGGCACAGCGACGCGCAGGTCGACGAGATCTACACGCTCATCACGAGCGCTCAGAAGTTCGTCGACGTCACGAGCCTCTTGCCTGCCGACGGTCGTTACGCCGCGGCGATTCGCAACGCGATCACGCTCCTCTCGGCGCGCCCCACGCCGCCCGAGGTCCGGATCATCACGGGCGACTACCCGATTCAGGGAGTCGTCAACACGACGACGCAGCTGAAGAGCTTCACGCGCGACGTGCCGAGCTCGTCGAACATCCGCGTCGCGGTCGGCGCGTTCCGATCGAGCGACACGTCGTTCTCGTGGAACCACTCGAAGATCGTCGCGGTCGACGGCACGACGGCGATCGTCGGCGGTCACAACATGTGGACGCAGCAGTACTTGATGCTCGATCCGGTGAACGACGTCTCGATGATCGTACGCGGATCCGCAGCGGGCGACGCGCACCGCTTCGCGAACCAGCTCTGGGCCTACACCTGCGCGAACATGAATTGGCAGACGTGGCTCACGTGGTCGGTCTGGGAGAACCAGTTCGAGAACGGCTCGATCACGAGCCACTGCCCCGCCGCGTTCAACTTGCCCAGCGTCGAAGGTCCGTCGTCGGGCACCGTGATCTCCGTCGGGCGCCTCGGCACCGGCATCGCGACGAACGCGAACCAAGCCGACGACGCGCGACTCGCGCTCATCGGCGCGGCCAAGACGACCATTCGCATCACGCAGCAGGACATCGGCCCGACGACGGTGCCGACGCTCGGCCTGCCGCTCGGGTCGTGGCCGAACGACGAGCTCGCGGCGCTCGCGAACGCGCTCGTGCGCGGCGTCGACGTCTACATCATCCTCAGCGATTTGAACTCGACCGCGGGCGGCCTCCCGGCGACGCAAGCGACGTACTCGAACGGCTGGACGCCGACCGACGTCGGCAACCACATCAAGAGCTACATGCAATCGAACGCCGGGTACCCGACCGGCAGCGCGCTCAGCGCGCTCCTCTGCAGCAAGCTGCACCTCACGGCGTTCCGCTACGGCGCCGACGACACGTGGCCCGACGGCACGCCGTTCGCGCTCCACGCGAAGCAGATCGCGATCGACGGCCAGGCGATCTACATCTCGTCGCACAACATGTACTCGGCGAACTTGCAGGAGTTCGGGTTCATCGTCGACGACTCGCGCGTGACGGCGGACTGGATCGCGAAGTACTGGAACAACGCTTGGAGCAACTCGGCGCGCGTCGCGGTCTCCGGACCGGAAGCGGCGCACTGCGCGCTTTAGCAGTCCCGCGCGAGCTCACCAGATGCGGACGCGCTTTTCCGGCGGAAGGAAGAGCGCGTCGCCTTCTTTGACGCCGAACGCCGCGTACCAAGCGTCGACGTTTCGCACGACGCCGTTCACGCGATAGATCGCCGGCGAGTGCGGATCGGTCAGCACTTGGTTTCGCAGCGCCTGATCGCGAATGACCGTGCGCCACACCTGCGCCCATCCGAGAAAGAAGCGCTGGTCGCCGCTGTATCCATCGAGCACCGGCGCGGGCCTTCCTTCGAGCGACAGCTGGTACGCGCGGTACGAGACGTTGAGGCCGCCGACGTCGCCGATGTTCTCGCCGAGCGTGAGGCGCCCGTTGACCTTGATCCCGGGGAGCGGCTCGAACGCCGCGTACTGATCGGCGAGGACGTCCGTGCGCTTCTTGAAGGCGTCGACGTCGGCCGCGCTCCACCACGTGCGCAGCACGCCTTTGGCATCGGACTTCGATCCTTGATCGTCGAAGCCGTGCCCCATCTCGTGGCCGATGACGCCGCCGATGCCGCCGTAGTTCACCGCGCTGTCCGCGTCGGCGTCGAAGAACGGCGGCTGGAGGATCGCGGCGGGGAAGACGATCTCGTTGAAGGTGGAGTTGTAATAGGCATTCACCGTCTGCGGGGTCATGAACCACTCGTCGCGATCGGTCGGCTTTCCGAGGCGGCTGCGATCGTACTCGTGCTTCCACTCGGCGGCGCGGCGCGCGTTGCCGAAGGCGTCGCCCGATTGCACGTCGAGCGACGCGTAGCTCTTCCACTTCGACGGGTAGCCGATCTTCGGACGGAACGCGGCGAGCTTCTCGAGCGCCACCTTCTTCGTCTCCGGCGTCATCCAGTCGACGCCTTCGATGCGCGTCGCGTACGCCTTTCGCAGATTCTCGACGAGGCGATCCATCTCCGTCTTGGCGCGCGGTTGGAAGAAGCGAGCGACGTAGATCTCGCCGACCGCGTCTCCGAGCGCGTCGTTCACCGCCGTCACCGCGCGCTTCCACCGCTCCTTCTGCTCGGGCTGCCCGTCGAGCGTGCGTCCGTAGAAGTCGAACACCTCCTTGTCGAACGCCGACGGAAGCACGTCGGCCGACGCGCGGAGGAAGTGGTACGTGAGGTACGCTTTCCACGTCGCGACCGGCGTCGCGTTGAAGAGCTTGGCCAGCTTGGGGATCGCGGTGACCTCGGCCACGATGAGCTTCTTCTCGCCGCCGTATCCCTGCACGGCGAGGAACGCCTTCCAAGGGAACTCCGGCGCCTCCTTCTCCAGCTCGGCGATCGTCCGCGCGTTGTACGTCTTGTCGCGCTCGCGTCGATCCGCGATCGGCCAATGCCGACTCGCGATCTCCGTCTCGAGCGCGAGGATCGCGTCCGCGTCGCCCGCCGCCTTCTTGTCGCCGGCGAGCTCGAGGAGCCGAGTCACGTGCGCGAGGTACTTGGCGCGGATTTCGACGAACTGCGCGTCTTGCTTTGCGTAGTACTCGCGCTCGGGGAGTCCGAGCCCGGCGTGCGTGATGCCGACGACGTAGCTGTCCGGATCCTTCGCGTCGAGCCGGACGCGCGCGCCGATCGGCCCGTTGGTCGGAAGATCCGCGCGGCCCATGAGCTTCACGATGTCGCCGTGGGTCTTGGCCGCGGCGATCGCGTCGAGCCCGGACTTGGCGGGCGCGAGCCCTTTGGCGTCGATGGCCGCGGTGTCGAGGTACGCGGCGTAGAAGTCGGACGTCTTCTGCGCGTTGGTCCCTTTGTCGGACTTCGCTTTCGAGGCCGCGTCGAGGATGCCGCGAACGTTGGCGTCGGACTCTTCGCGGAGCTGGTCGAACATTCCCCAGCGCGATCGATCCGACGGGATCGCGCTGTCCTTGGTCCAGCGCCCGCTCGCGTAGGCGTTGAAGTCTTTGCCCGGGCTCGCCGACGGGTCCATTCCGGCGACGTCGACGCCGAACGTGCCGAGCTTCGGCTTGACGCCGCTCGGCGCGGAGGCGTCGGCGATCGGTGCGCGGGTCGACGACGCAGCGGACGCGGAGGCGATCGGCGGCGCGTGCACCGGCGCTGCGGCGTCGGGGCCGCACGCGGCCAGTCCGAGCGCGGCCGGAACGAAGATGGCGAGGAGCGGGAGGGCGGTGGTCGTGAGCTTCATCGAGATTGTCGGTACCGAGACGCGCGCCGGAGAGCAACCGAGAAGCGCACGCGAGGAGTCTCGCTACGCGGTCGGATCGCTGACGCGGCCCATGAAGAGGACGTTCCCCGCGAGGATCTACGTCGCTCGTCCGCGTCGACGCGGCGCGCGGATCACTTCAGGTCGATCTGGACGAACGCCGAGTGGCCGTCCATCGTCACGTCGGCGCCGACCTCGAAGTCGATGGTCCACATGCCCGCTTTCGCGCGGACGGTTCGCGTGTGAAACGACTCGACCACGCTCGAAGGGTCCGGCAGCATCGCGAGCGCGGCCGGGACGAGCGTCATCTGGCCGGCGCCGGACGGAGCGCTGCAGCCGAACGAGACGCTCGACGACCAATGGCCGCTGACGCGCAGAATTCCCGGCGGGCCTTGCGTCGGCGGCTTCCAACGAAACGTGAGCGGTTGGTCGCGCGGCACCGTCTGCGCGACGGTGCTCATCGCGATGGGACCGGGAACTTGCGCGTCGAGTTGAAACGCATCGACGTTCGCTCCGCCGGCGCTCACGCTCGCGACGTCCCCAGGTGCGAAGAGGGGCATCGATCCGACGAGGTCGTAGTCGTCGCTGGACGTCGGCTTGACGGCGAGCGGCATCTTCCCGCCCGTGACCGAGAGGACTCCGGCGCTCGTGCGCCAATTCGAACCATCCCCGTGACAGTCGTAGACCTTGCAGTCGCCGAACGCCGTCTCGGTGCACGAGAAGCGCTCCTTCTGTTCGAACCTCGCAGTCACGATGTAGCTGTTCGCGCTTGCCGTGAGAGAGACGACGCCTCTGGGGTAATGCGCCGGCATGTCCGGCGTCAGCGCGCCGCCGTCGTCGGAAGCGCCGCCGTCGGTCGTTGGGTTCGTGGTCGCCGCGTTGGTCGAGCCGGAGCTGCAAGCTGCGTTGAGCGCGAGAGACGCGATGGAGGAAACGTAGAGGATGCGGCAAAGGGTCGGGCGTGTCATCTGTCGTGTCGGACGGACGCAGGGACGACGCATTCACACATCGTCGTCGGCTCCTCCAAACGGGTGACGAGCCGCTCCATCCCGCTAGCCGAGATCCTCCGCAGCGCGTTTCTGCGATGCGCTTCAGCAACCAGGGCTCCGGCGTTGCCCGTGTCCCCTGTTCGGGTGAGTGCGCGAAGCACAGGACGTGACATGGTAGTCGCGTCATGGGGCTCGCACGGACGAGAAGCGTGTCGCGAGGCGACGCGGCACCGCCGCACGCGCTCGGGCCGTATCGGATCCTCGACGTGCTCGGGGTGAACGCGATCGACACGGTGTACCTCGCGCTCTTCGACGGGCCTCACGGCTTTCAACGTCGGACCGCGTTGCGTGTCGTCGACGACGCGAACGTGCACGCGCGCGACCTTTGCGATGCCGCGCGCGCGGCGGCGGCGATCGTCCATCCGAGCTTCGTCACGGTGCTCGACATCGGCGAGAGCGACCAAAGCGCGTGGGTCGCGACGGAGCACCTGCTCGGCGAGAGCGCAGACGACGTTCTTCGCTATGCCGAGCGCGCAGCGGTGCCGGTGCCGTGGGCGATCGCGACGCGCATCGTCGCCGACGTGGCCGACGCGCTCGCCGCGATGCACGCGCAGCGCGGCCCGCGCGGAGAGGCGATGGTGCATGGGAGCATCAGCCCGCGCAGCTTGATCATCACGTACGCCGGGATGACGAAGCTCAAGGCGGCGTTCGTTCCGCAGCGCGTCGACGCGCGCGATCTTGCGTACCATCCGCCGCAAGAGACGCCGCACGTCGGTGCGCGCGCGGACGTCTATGCGCTCGCCGCGGTGCTCTGGGAGCTGTGCGCGGGGCGCCGCATCGAGGTGTGGGACGCGGGCGCGCGCCGGAACGTTCCGTCGCTCGGTACAGGTGTGCCCGAGTCGGTCGACACGATCATCCAGCGCGCGCTCGGCAACGTCGTGGGCGCGCCGTGCTCGACGGCGCGCGAGCTCGCGCGTGCGCTCCGCGGCGCGCTCGTGGTCGAAGGCATCGTCGTCGAGGAGCACGACGTCGGTCGCTACGTGCAGTCGCGCTTCGCGGAGCGGTATGCGCAGCGCGAGGCGCAGCCCGTGACGTGGACGACGAGCGAACGGAGGTGTTCCGGTTCGAGATGACCGAGGCGGCGCCGGACACGGAGCGCGAGCTCCCGCCGCTCGACGAGGACGACGACGTCGTCGAGAAGACGCTCCCGTTCCGGCGCCGCGCGCCCGATCCCATCCTGTCGTTCGTCAAAGCGCAGCCGGTGATCGTGATCGGCTTTGCCGACGACGCGCCGCCGGTGCCGCTCGCGTCGCACGAACTGCAGACCCTTCGGATGAACGTGAGCCCCATGGTGCCGGGGCACGCGATGCCAGCGTACGCAGTGCCGGCGCACGCAGCGCCGAGTCGCGTCGCGGATCCCCTGAACAAGCGCGCGCCGCGCTGGCCGTTCTTCGCGGCGGCGGCGCTCTTGTTCGCGCTCACGGGCGTCGGGGGCTTCTTCGCACGACACGCGCGCTTCTTCGATCGCGCTCAGCGCGCGTCGGCGTCGTCGGCGCCATCGGCGAGCGCGGAGATGCCCGCCGTCGCAGCGCCGACGCCGACCGCGGCTCCGTCGCTCGCGAGCGTCGACCCGTCCACGGTCGCGACGCCCTCGGCGAGCACACCCGCGCTTGCGCCGACCGCCCCCGTCGCGCGTCGCCCCATCCTGATGCCCCCACCCGCGTGGCCGCGCCCGACCGGCGTTGCTCCGGCTGTCGCTCCGTCCGCCGCGTCGTCCACCGACCCAACGGATCCTCTCGCCATCGCCGCGCTTCCGGCGACCGGCAAGCTGACCGTGCTCTGCGTTCCCGGTTGCGATCAAGTGTTCGACGGAGCGCGGCCGCTCGGCGCGTCGCCCGTCTTCAAGATGGTGACCACCACGGGAGTGCATCACCTGACCCTCGTGACCACCGATCCTCCGATGAAGAAGCGAGTGGACGTCAACGTCGTCGAAGACGAGACGACGCTGGTCCGCGAAGAGATGAAGTAGCCGCGTTTCGCGCATCGGATGCCATGTCCGAAAACGGCCAGACGAACGTGCCCGCAGCGGCTAGATCGTTCGCATGACGTTCCAAATCTCCGCGCTCCCAGCAT
Organism: Deltaproteobacteria bacterium; assembly: GCA_043785585.1. GTDB lineage: Bacteria > Myxococcota_A > Polyangia > Polyangiales > Polyangiaceae > JBBQXV01. The sequence goes on from JAYVXB010000309.1 coordinate 15,214, forward strand.
CGACGTTCGCTCCTCTCTTCGCGCTCTCCGACGAAGCGCTCGCCGCCAAGCGGTGCAAGCGCGTCGTCGCCACGTCGAGCCCGGGCTTTCCGTGTCGCGTGTCGCTCCGCGATGCCGACGCCGGCGAAACGGTGATGCTCGTCAACTTCGAGCACCTGCCCGTCGACTCGCCATTTCGATCGACGCACGCCGTCTACGTTCGCCAAGGCGAGGACGAGGCTCGTCCCGTCGCCGGCGAAATTCCCGCGAGCCTTCGGAGCCGACTCCTCTCGGTTCGCGCGTTCGACGCCGAGGGAATGATGGTGGACGCGGACGTCGCGCCGGGCACCGAGGTCGAGGCGCTCATCGAACGCATGCTCGCGGCGCAAGCAGTCGCATACCTCCACGTCCACTTCGCGCGACCGGGATGCTACGCGGCGCGCGTCGATCGCGCGTGACCGAGGTCCTCGAATCTGCGCTCACTCGCATGCGCGCTCCGGAGCTAGTCGCCGTCGCACTCGTTGCCGTGCGGACAAATGCGCGACGACAAACCGAACGCCAACCCGAAAGCGGTCCACGCCGCCCTTCGTGCCCGGGATCACTCCGCTGCGTGCGTGCTCGCGGGTGCGCATCGACGGCACGGCGGCGGGGTCTGGGTCGCCACGAGAATACCGGAGACGTTGGGGTCGCTCAGCTACGGGCTTGGGTGACGTAGTCGCTCATCGTCCTTTGGCGAGTCCGCGGAACTCGCGGGGCGAGCGCCCCGTCTCGCGCCGCAATACCCGCCGGAACGCCGCCGCGTCCGCGTAGCCGACCTTGCTCGCCACGGCCTCGACGGAGCTCGCCGTGGTCTCGAGCATCTGCACCGCCCGCTCGGCGCGCAGGCGCTGAACGAACCTGAGCGGCGTCGTCTCGAGCTGGTCTTTCATCCGGCGAGCCAAGGTTCGGCTCGAGGTCCCGGCGGCGCGCGCCATCTCGCCGACGGTGATGGCGCGATCGATGTGCTCGCGCACGTAGCGCTCGGCCCTTCGTAGCGCCTTGTCGTCGGCGCGAAGATGGTGCCGGATCATGTAGCGGGCTTGCGACGGCCGCTCGTCGACGACGAGAAAGCGAGACACGAGACGCGCGAGTGTCGGCCCCGTGGCTCGAGAGAGGACCGAGAGCATCAAGTCGGCGTGGGCGAAGGCCGACCCGGCGCTGATGACGCGACCATGGGTGACGACCATCGAATCCACGCGGACGTCCACGGAAGGGAAACGACGCGCAAAGTCCTTCGCGAGCCACCATGTCGTCGTCGCCGGGCCGCCATCGAGCACTCCCGCGGCGCCCAGCAGGAACGTGGCGGAGCACGACGCCGCGATGGTGAGACCAGCCGCCGCCGCCCTCTGGATGAAGCCGAGGGCGCGCACGACGGGTGGGCTGCGGAGCGCGACGTCGATCTCGGTCGGCGTGTCCATCCCGAGGCCGGGGACGACCAGGATGTCGCCGCGCGAGCGCCCGCGGAGCGTGGCTATCCCGTCCACCGCGAGCGGGCGGCCGCTCGATGTTCGAACCGGCTCTCCGTCGAGCGAGACGATGCGCGCTTCGAGGCTGGGAGAGCGACGCTTCTCGGAGAGGAGCCCGAGCGCGTCGACGCGATTGGCAGCACCGAGCACGTCGAGCGTGATGCCGACGGCGCCGTCCGAGACACCATCGAGAACGAGGAGAAGAACCGTCCGGAGCATGTGGCAAGAATAGACCGAACGTTGTCGCATTCGCCACTGGCGCGCCGCACGTGCAACTCGCACTTTGTGGGGACGAGCTCGGGCCGTTCGCTGCCGACGCCCTCTCAACCCACAACGAGGCCCCCCCGATGACTACCCTCCGGCTCCTTCACCTCCATACGTCTCCGTTCTCCGAACGCGTCCGCTGGGTCCTCGAGTTGAAGCGGATCGCGTACGAGAGTGAGCCTTACTCCGTGGTCAAAGGGGAGGAGCTCCTCGCGAAGGAGACGGGTCAGCGTCAGGTGCCCGTGCTTTTCGTCGACGGGAAGCCTCTCCCCGACTCCACCGCGATCGTCGACTGGCTCGAGACGTTCGCCCCCGAGCCGCGCCTCCTGCCGAAGGGCTCTGCGGAGGCGGCCCAGGCTCGCCTCTACGAGGAGCTGGCGAACGCGGTCCTCGCGCCCGAGGGGCGGCAGCTCGTGATCGGGCGAATGCTCGCCGCAAAGGACGAGCGACTGGCGGCGTACGCGCGCTACCTCGCGGGCAAGTACGGCCACTCGGAGCATGGAGAAAGGAGGGCGCGCGACGCGATCGCCCGGGCGCTCGACATCCTCGCGGAGCGGGTCTCCACCCACGCGTACCTCGTGGGAGAGAGCTTCACGCGGGCCGATCTGACGGTGGCCGCGATGCTGCTCGACGTCGTGCCGCCGGAGGAGAAGCTCTTCGTGTGCGATCCGCCGTTCATGCGCGCGCTGATGACGGACGCGCAGCTCGGCGGGGAGGCGCGGTTCGCTCCCGTGTTTGCGTGGCGGGACCGGATGTACGCGGAGCATCGCGGCCGCGTGGTCGCGCAGGGGACGTAGTCGTCGTCACGGTCGCCGACTTCGGCGGAACAAGGTGATGAGCTTTCGAGTGGGGCCCCCGACCAACGTGAACTGAAGCCCGATTCACATGGTGCCGCAAGCGCCCGGGTGCAGCGTGAGACTCGTCTCGCATCCGTCCGACGGATCGTTGTTGCAGTCCTTGTAGCCTACGTCGCACTTCTGAATGGCGCATAGGCCCGCGCCGCATCCGGCATTGCCGTGCGCGACGACGCAGA
>JAYVXB010000310.1:0-5973 GCA_043785585.1 Deltaproteobacteria bacterium
GATCCCGAGCGGTCGACACGCGAACGCGATGAGCGGCACGGTCACGGCGATCGCCAGCGCCGACACGAGGCCGCCTGCGAGATCGAATCGGAGACCGAGTGCATGAACGAACGCGACCGCGGCCGGATACCCCGGCGGGAACGTCGTGAGCGGCGCGGGGATCACGCCGTGGGAGATCTCGACGTCGAAATACGGGAGATTCGTGGACGCTCCGTGTCCGGTGGCGAGGTTCTCGGCGACGCTCAGGTACTGGTACGAGTCGTTGCTGAGCAGCGTGCCCCGCTGTACGAGGAGCGCGACGAGCACGACGAACGGCACGAGCGTCCACGCTACGATCTCGGCTTTCTTCAACTGGACCGGGGGCTCGAGCATCGTCACGCGCGCAAGCTACCGAGCACCGCGGGCGCGCGCACCAACAATCCACGAGCCCGCGCGAGCGCTCAGCGGAACGGCGGAGCGCGATTTGACACGTCGCGGACCCACTATTAGGTACCTTCGGCCGTTCGACGCGGCACCGACCCAATGGCTTCCACCGACCCCCGACGAATCGACTCGCTCGACGGTCTGCGCGCGCTCTCCATCGGTCTCGTTCTGTTCGAGCACCTCTCGGGCGTGACGGGGTTTCCTCTCGGCTTGGACACGCTGCACAGGACGCTGGGTGACATGGGGTCCCTCGGGGTCCGCATCTTCTTCGTCATCTCGGGCTTTTTGATCACGACGCTGCTCATCGCCGAGAAAGAAAAGTCGGGGAAGATCTCGCTCGGCGGCTTCTACGTTCGCAGGTTCTTTCGCATCTTCCCTGCCGCGTATTTCTTCATCGGCGTCGTGTTCGTCCTGGATCGCGCGGGCGTCCTCTCGGTCCTGCAAAACGATTTTCTCGCCGCGCTCACGTACACGATGAACTTCCATCGACTGAAGTCGTCGTGGCTCGTTCACCTGTGGTCGCTCTCGGTCGAAGAGCAGTTCTACATGCTGTGGCCGGCGGCGATGGTCCTCGCGGGCCGGGTCGGGGCCGGACGGATCGCGGCGGCGCAGATCCTCCTCGCGCCGATCCTTCGTGTCATCACCTGGTTCTACTTCCCGGAGCATCGCGCCTACCAAGAGTTTCAGTACGTCATGGATTCGATCGCCGCGGGTTGCCTGCTGGCGATCGCGCGCCCCTGGCTGCACGAACAGGCGCTCTACATGAAGCTCATCGCATCGCGATGGTTCTTCCTCCTTCCGATCGTGCTCGCGCTGACCGCGGCTGCCGCCGAGCATTCGTTCAAGGCGTACATGGCGCACGCTTCGATCCTGAACGTCGGCATCGCGCTCTGCATCGACCGCGTCGTGACGTTCCCGAAGACTCCGTTCGGTCGTCTCTTGAACGTGCCGGCCATTCGCTACATCGGAACGCTCAGCTACTCGATCTACCTCTGGCAAGAGCTCTTCGTGGAGCGGGGATCGCCCGCGCTCGTCCAGCGCTTCCCGCTGAACCTGCTGTGCATCGCTGCGTTGAGCTTGTTCTCGTTTTACGCGATCGAACAACCTGCGCTTCGCCTTCGCGTGAGGGTGTCGCGCTACTTCTCTCGCAAGAGCGCACCCGCGTGAGCGAGAACAGCGCGCTGGTCCCCTCGCCGACCGTCCTGCTCCCGGTTCCGACCGGCGAGCTTCGGATTGCCGCCGCCGCGAGCGATGGCATCCGCCTGTCGCTCGTCATCCCTACCTTCAACAAGGCGAAGAACGTCGGCGAGATGGTGCGTCGCCTCACCGAGCTCCTCGACGGGCCTCTCGGCGACGCTTACGAGCTCATCGTCGTGGACGACGACAGCCCGGACAAGACCTGGGAAGTCGCGGCCGGGTTGATGGGCGAGTACCCGAAGCTCCGCGTGCTGCGGCGTCAAGGAGAGCGCGGGCTCTCCACCGCCGTCATCCGAGGCTGGCAGGCGGCGCGCGGCGAAGTGCTCGCCGTCATCGACGCGGACCTGCAGCACCCGCCCGAGGTCACGCTCGACTTGTGGAAGGAAATCGAGAAGGGCGCCGACCTCGCAGTGGCGAGCCGGCACGTCGAGGGCGGCGGAGTGAGCGACTGGGCGTTCTATCGGCGCGTGCTCTCGCGCGGCGCGCAGCTCCTCGGGCTCGCCCTTCTCCCCGGCGTGCTCGGCCGTGTCACCGATCCGATGAGCGGCTACTTCATGATTCAGCGAAGCGCCATCGCCGACAGGCCGATGAGCCCGCTCGGCTACAAGATTCTCATCGAGGTCGTCGGCCGCGGGAACGTCCGCCGCATCGGCGAGGTCGGCTACGTGTTCCGAGAGCGCGTCGCGGGAGAGAGCAAGGTCACGTGGACCCTCTACGTCGACTATCTCCGACACCTCGTCCGCCTCCGCCTCGACAGCCTGCCGATCGCGCGCTTCGTGCGGTTCTGCCTCGTCGGATTCTCGGGTGTGTTCGTCGACATGGGGCTCCTCTATTTGCTGAGCGATCCCTCGACGCTCCACATGGGGCTCACGCGGAGCAAGGTGATCGCCGCCGAGGTCGCGATCATGAACAACTTCCTCTGGAACGACGCCTGGACGTTCCGCGACATGGCCCATGGGCAGACGCGACCCAGCGCGAAGCTCAAACGCTTCGTCAAGTTCAACATCATTTGCCTCGTGGGCGTGGCGCTCAACGTCATCCTCCTCAACTTGCAGTTCAACTTGCTCGGGATGAATCGGTATCTAGCCAACGCCACGGCCATCGGTATCGTGACGGTTTGGAACTTCTGGCTGAACACGCGCCTCTCGTGGCGCACGACCGAGGCCAAGAAGGAGCCCTAAGGCGTTGACACATGGTGGTCGCGCCTTGGATCCTCCCGCGCGTGCGCTTCGCCGTCGTCCTCTTGCCGCTCGTGCCGCTCGTACCGGCGGCCGCGCGGGCCGACGTGACGCGCTCCGAGTCGTCGCGTCCGGACGTCGAAGTCACCGCCGACACCGCCGCGCAGTTTTACGATGTGCGCAGCCCGACCGGCGAGACGATCCTCGCGCGCCGGCGCGTCACGACGACGATCGGCGTCGGCGCGTACGATCTCATCGAGAGGCCGCCCGACGCACCGCTCGGCCCCGAGCTCTCGTTCCGCGCGCGCGTCCGCTACGACGCCGACTACGGCGCGAACCCCGCGGAGGCCGACGTCACGAGCTTCTCGCGCCTCACGCCGGGGTTCTCGCGCGGACCGGTCGACCTCATGTACGGCTACGTCGAAGGGCGGCGCTTCCTCAAAGGATGGCTCGGCTTCAAGCTCGGCCGGCAGTACGTGACCGACTCGCTCGGGTGGTGGTCGTTCGACGGCGGGCAGGTGAAGGTGACGACGCCGTTCTTCGTCGCCGCCGAAGCGTACGGAGGGCTCGAGGTTCGCGGCGGGATGCCCTTGTCGACGGCGCGCTTCGAGCGCGACGGGATCTGGCGCGGCGACCGGACGGGGTACGATCCGTCGCTCTATCCGTCGTTTCAGCCCGCGTCGATCGCGCCGGCGTTCGGCGCGGCGGTCGAGTCGGTCGGCCTGACGTGGCTGCACGGGCGGCTGTCGTACAGGCGCGTGTACAATACAGGCGCTTCGAACGTCAGCGATTTCTCGAACGGCCTGACGCGCGCGGCGACGTACGACGGCACGCGCATCTCGCAAGAGCGGCTCGGGTACAGCGTCGACGCGAATTGGGCCGAGCATGGCGGGGTGAAGGCGGGCATCGCGTACGATCTCTACCTCGGGCGCGTGACGTCGATCTACGCGTCGACCGACGCCTACGTCACCGACAAGCTCACGCTCAGCCTCGACTACGATTTCTACCAGCCGAGCTTCGACGCCGACTCGATTTGGAATTTCTTCGCCGGCGAGCCGACGAACGATTTCGGCGTGCGCGCGGCGTACGACGCGACCGACAAGCTGTCCTTCTCTGCCAACGCGCACGCGCGCATGTTCCGCGTGCAGACGGCGCCGTACGCGCAAGGCCCGGGGAGCTTTTCGTCGCCGAACATCTCCGCGACGTACAACCCCAACTACTACCCGTCCAACGGCGTCGCGTTCGACGAAGGCGGCGGGCTCGCGGCGCGCTACCGATGGGGCGAAGGCACGGTCGGCGTGCGCGGCAACGGCAACTTCGGCGACGGCGGCGATCGCGTCGGCGGCGACGTGTACGGCGAACGCATCTTCGAGACGCGCTACGTCGCGTCGGGACGCGCGTCTCTGTGGCAGTGGAACGACAAGCTTCGTCCGGATCGCGACGCGACGAGCGTCGGGTACGTCGCGGGGCTCGGCTACGTCTTCGCGTCGCGATCGCGCGCGCTCGTCGAGTGGGATCACAACGTGAATCGCCTCGTCGGCCATCGCTTCCGGCTCATGTTCTGGCTGACCGTCGCGGTGACGAAATGAAGGCGCTGTATCTGCTGTTGGTGATCGCGATCGTCGGAGCCGTGCCGTTGGCGTTCGCCGATCCTCCGCCGACCGCGACCGCGACCGCGACCGCGACCTACTCCGCCGGCCTCGCCCCCCTCCCCGGCGATCAAAAAGTCCCCGCGAAGATGCTCCCGCCCGGCAGCTCCGATCCCGACATCGGTCCGAGCACCGTCGTCTACCCGCCGCAGCAGCTGACGATCCGCTTCAACCACAAGCTCCACACGTCGAAGGACGTCGGCGCGAGCTGCAAGACGTGCCACGCGGGCGCGTACACGAGCGCGTCGGTGAGCGATCACCTGACGCCGTCGGGGCGGCTCTGCGACGCGTGCCACAAGAGCAATCACGAAGACCTCGCGAAGGTCGCGGCCGGCGACGACGCGAAGGGAGCGTGCACGTTCTGTCACGTCGGATACAAAGCGGGCGACGGCAACGTCGTCGCGGCGCAGAGCCTCCCGCGCGCGAACATGATCTTCAACCACAAGAAGCACGTCGACCGGAACATCGGCTGCGCGCAGTGCCACGGCGCGGTGCAAGAGCTCGAGCTCGCGACGCGCGATCAGCTCCCGCGGATGCGCGGCTGCTTCGGTTGCCACCAGATGCCCGACGCGGCGGCGCGAGGCGAGGCGAAGAGCGCGTGCGAGACGTGCCACGTGCGCGGCGTCGGGAGCGAGTCGGGGCGGATCAAGACGATGTTCGCGTCGGGCGTGATGAAGCCGCCGCGGTGGCTCCACAACGCGGCGCACACGGCGGACTTCATCGAGCGGCACAAGACGGTCGCCGGCAACGACTCGCAGTTCTGCGCCAACTGCCACTCCGAGCACTTCTGCACCGACTGCCACGACGGTCGCGTGCGCCCGCGAACGATTCACCCGAACGACTACATCTCGATGCACCCGATCGAGGCGCGCCAGGCGGCGCAGAAGTGCACGAGCTGCCATCGCGAGCAGTCGTTCTGCCTCGGGTGCCATCAGCGCGTCGGCGTCTCGATGAGTGGCCCTCCTGGCTCGCGAAACTCGGGGCGCTTCCACCCGCCCAAGATGACGTGGAGCGACGCGCCCAGGCGCCCTGGCCACCACGCCTACGAGGCGCAGCGCAACCTCAACGCCTGCGTCAGCTGCCACATCGAGCGCGACTGCGTCGCTTGCCATGGCGGCCTCGGCATTGGCGGCGGCTTCAACCCGCACAAAGGTGGCTTTGCGGGGGGATGCGCGTCGCAGTTCCGCCGAAATCCCCGCCCCTGCTTCGTCTGCCACGAACCCGGCGCCGGAGTGCTTGCGCAATGTCGCTGAAACGCGCGGAGAAACAGGCCCAATACGCGGTTCTGTGGAAAACCACCTTGCGGCCGGAGGCAGCCGGGGGATATAGCGATTCTCCTTACGAATGTTGCTGTGACGCCAAGGAGGCCGCGGGTGAAAGAGCTGATTCGGTACCTGCTCGAGAACATGTACCTGGACTTCCAGGGGGAGATTTCCCTCGACAACGTGCGCGCGTTCTTGCGCGGAGACGACAGCCGCGAGGCGCGTGCGCTCGTGCAAAAGCTGATCGAGGACAAGGGCGTGGAC
>JAYVXB010000311.1:0-5972 GCA_043785585.1 Deltaproteobacteria bacterium
CGAGCGCGTCCACTCCCAGACGTTGCCGGCCATGTCGTCGACGAGGAACGGGCTCTGCGACGCGGGGTGCGATCCGACTTGGTCGGGGCCCATCGCGAGCGGCGCGCGCGCGTACGTCTCGTCGAAGTTCGCGTCGTCTGGCGCGAGGACGTCGCCGTGCGGAAACAAGCGAGCGTCCGCGCCGCGCGCGGCGTGCTCCCACTCGAGCTCCGTGCACAGGCGCGCACCGAGGACGCGCCCCGTGCGATCGAGCCAGCGGACATACGCCTCCGCGTCCGCCGCGCCGATGCCTAGCACCGGGAACGCGAGCCAATCTTGCGACGCCCGACGATCGCGATCGCCGTAGACGATCGGCGCATCGGAGCTGGCCGTGTACATGTGCGTCGCGGGCTGGAACGCCAGCTCGAAGCCGCTCGGCGTCTCTTTGAACGTGAGCGCGCCCTGAAAGCCGCCCTTCACGGTCGGCGTCGCGGCAGCTCGCGCGTCCGCGGGCAGCGCGCGCAGGTACGTGATCCACTCCGCGAACGTCGTCTCATGCCGCGCGATGAGGAACGCGCGCGTGCGCGCTTCGTGAATCGGCACCGTATGGAAGAAGCCGCGTCGCAAGCTGTCCTCGGCCTGGCTCCCGAAGAAGAAGCGGCCGGCGGGGACGTAGACGAAGTCCGCAGGGACATCGCTCGCGAGCGGGAGCTCGACGTCGAAGCGCGCGTGTTCGCCGCGGACGACCGCGAACGGATGACGAACCACGGCGCGACCGGGCGTGCGGAACGTCGCGACGTACGAGCCCGGGGCGAGCGCGAGATCCGCGATCGTGCCCGCGTAGCTTCCGACGATCTTCGACTCGCGGCGACCGCGCGCGTCGCCAACGGAGATCTCGATCTCGATCTCGGCCGGTGGATCGCTCGCGATCGTCACGGATGCGGGGAGGCCGAGCGACGTGCGACGCGCGCCGCCGTCGTCGTAGAGCGCGAGGCGTTCGAGGAGCTCGTCGCGCTCGCGGAGGCTGCGGCGCTGTTCGGCGAAGAGCGCGCGCTCCAAGAGGACGTCCGCGAACTTCGCGCGGACGTCGCGGCGTGCGCCGTCGAGCAGCAGCGCCGTCTCGAGCTCTTGGCTCGCGCGCGCATACGCGGGGCCGACCTCCGCCGTCATCGCGAGGGCCTGCGCCCACGCGCGCTCGCCGCCCTCCTCGTCCGGACGATCGAACGCGGCGAACGCCTCTTGCTCGTGCGCGTCGAGCTTCGCGCGTTTGGCGTGCGCGTCGTCGAGCGCGCGGCTCGCTTCGGTCGTGTGTGCGTCCACGCGGCGCGCGATCTCCGCCTTCGCGCGGTGGGTGATCAGCTGGTAGCTCGCAGCGAGCGCGACCGGCAACGCGAGCGCGGCTGCGATGCGAAGCCCGCGCGTTCGAAGGACCGCGCGTCGCGAGGCGCCCAGGAATCGCCGCTCGCGTGACTGCAGCGACACGCCGTCGACGCGCGTCGCTTCGACCAGCTGCCGCGCGCTCCACAGCGCCTCGCGCGCGCGCCCGAGGCGTTCCCACTCGTCCACCGCCAGGCGCAGACGCTCGCGCACGGCGCGCGCGCCGACGTCCTCCGCCATCCATCGCGTGAGCGTCGGCCACCCGCGGATCAGCGCCTCGTGCGCGATCTCGTACCCCGATCCGTCGCTCGCCTCGCGCGCGACGACGATGCGACCGCGCACCAACGCTTCGAGCGCGCCGCGCTGCGCGTCGTCGTCGATGAGCTCCGCCCCGCTCCGGCGCGCGCGCGTCCCGTTCACTTGCACGAGGCGGAGCAAGACGCCCGGCGCCGCGGCGCGCTCCTCCGGGCGCATGCGCGCCAGCAACTCGTCCGCGTGGCGCGCCAACGCCCCCTCGACGCCGCCGATCGCGTCGAGCGCCGACGCCGGGATGACGCCGCTCGAAGCGTCCCGCGCGTCCCAGAGCTCGGAGAGCGTGAATTGCAAAAGCGGCAGCGCACCCTCCGCGCTCGCGGTCGACGCGACGAGCGTCTCGACGAGCGCGTCCGTTTCGAACCGCACCCCCTTCGCGCGCGCGGGCCCGACGATCGCTTCTCGAATGCGATCGTCGGAGAGCGGTCGCAAGAAGAAGAGCGCGCGCGCGATCTCGTCGGCGAGCACGGGGAGCACGGCCAGCCGACTCAGGAAGTCGCCGCGCACCGTCGCGAGGACACGCACCCCCGGCCCGGGCGTCGCGAGCCGACCGAGGAGCTCGGCGAGGATCGCGGCTTCGCGCGGCTCGCTCAGCGTCACGAGCTCCTCGAGCTGATCGACCAAGACGACGAGCCCGCCCGTCGCGCCCATCTTGCGTCGCAAATCGCGCGCGACGGCGCCCGGATCGTTCGTGAGCGCGGCGGTGACTTCGTCTTCGGTCGCGTCGAGGTGCGACGCGAGGGCCGCGGTCGCGGCTGCGACCGGATGCTTGCCCGGGATGATCGTCACCGCCGTCCACGTGCGTCGCGGATCGATCTCCACGACGTACGGCAGGACGCCCGCGCGGCACAGCGACGACTTGCCGACGCCCGAGTCCCCCGCGACGAGAACGAACGCGCTCGTTCGCAGACGCTCGACGATCGTCCGGATCTCCGCGTCGCGCCCGAAGTAGAGCGCGCGATGCTCCGCCTCGAATGCGTAGAGCCCGCGGTACGGATTTCCCTCCGGAAGCACGTCGACGTGATCTCGCCCGAGGCGACTCAGCGCCGCACGGAGCTCGTTGCCGTCGGCGAAGCGCTCGCTCGGATCGCGGCGCAGGCAACGATCGACGACGGCCGCGAACGGCGCGTCGACGCCCGGCACGACGTCGGCGAGAGCTGTCGCGTCGCGCGACGTGGCGAGGGTGCGGAGCTCGGCGGCGCGCGCGTCGTGCGGCGGTCGCCCGACGCACAGCGTGTAGAGGAGGCATCCCATCGAGTAGATGTCCGAGCGAAAGGTCGCGGGATCGCCTCGCCAGATCTCCGGCGCCATGAACGCGGGCGTGCCGAGCGCGACGCCGGCGCGCGTGAGCGGCGCGTCCCCTTCCGCGAGGACGTCGAGCGCCACCTCCGCGGTGACGCTCTCGTCACTCGAGCTCGAGCTCGCGGCGCAGGCGACGTCGGGCGCGTCGAGCAACCGCGCAATGCCGAAGTCGAGCAGCTTCGCTTCGCCTTCTTCGGAGAGCACGACGGTCGCCGGCTTGATGTCGCGATGGACGACCCCGCGTCGATGCGCCGCCGCGAGCGCCCGCGCGACGCCGAGCCCGATGTCCCGCGCGCGCGCCCACGCGAGTGGCTTCGTGATTCGATCGAGGCCCTCGCCTTGGATGAACTCGGAGACGAGGTACGGCACGCCGTCGAGCTCGCCGATCGCGTAGATGGAGACGACGTTTGGGTGCTGGAGCCTCGCGATCGCGCGCCCCTCGAGACGAAACCTCTCGCGCGCGGCGACGTCGGCGTGCGCGGCGCCGACGAACTTGATGGCGACGAGGCGATCGAGCACCGTGTCGCGCGCGAGGTAGACGTGCCCCATCCCGCCGGCGCCGAGCGGGCGCACGAGCTCGTAGCCGTCGAACGTCTGCGGGACGAAGTCGTGCACGGCGCTCAGCGTCCTTCGCGCGTCACGACCTTGCCGAGGGCGTAGACGCGAATCTTCGTCACGAGCGTGCGTAGCGGGATCCCGAGCCGCGCCGCCGCGACGACGCGCACGCCTTTCGACGCGCGAAGCGCCTGCGCGATCCGTGTCCGTTCGAGCGCAGCGATCTCGTCGTAGAGCGGCATGAGCGGCTCGTCCGCCTCCGTCGGAGTCGCCATCGGCGCCGTGAGCGCGAGCGGGACGTGGTGCACGTCGATCACGTCGTCCAGCACCGTCGCCGCGAGCAGCTCCATGAGGTTGCGGAGCTCGCGCACGTTGCCGGGCCAAGCGTGCGTCGCGAGCTTGTCGAGGGCGTCGCCTGATATCTGATGCGGCGCGCGACCGAGCTTCGCGCACGCATCGTCGAGGAACCGCTTCGCGAGCACCTCCGTGTCGCGCGGTCGCTCGCGGAGAGCCGGCATGTGGATGCTCGCTGCGCTGATTCGGTAGAAGAGGTCCTGGCGGAAACGCCCCGCCGTCACTTCGGCCGCGAGGTCGCGGTTCGTCGCCGACACGACGCGCACATCGACGGCGCGTTCGGCGACCGCACCGACGCGGGTGATTCGCTTCGTCTCGAGCGCGCGCAGGAGCTTGGCTTGCGTCTGCGGCGAGCACTCGCCGACTTCGTCGAGGAAGAGCGTCCCACCGTCGGCGCTCTCGAAGAGCCCGATCTTCGTCGCGAACGCGCCCGAGAACGCGCCACGTTCGTGCCCGAAGAGCTCGCTGTCGAGAAGCGACTCCGCGATCGCCGCGCAGTTGACGGCGACGAATGGCCCCGTGCGCCGCGGCGACGAATCGTGGAGGAGCGCGGCGACGATCTCCTTGCCGACGCCGGTCTCACCGCCAATCAGCACCGGGATGTCGCTCGCTCCGAGGCGCTGCACGAGATCGAAGACCCGCCGCGTCCTCGCGTCGGCCGCGACGACGACGCGATCGCCGAGAAGGATGGTCGTCGCCGTCGGCACAGCCGCCGCGACGGCTGCGGGAGGCGCGCCGCGTGCAGCGTCGCGCGCCGCCGCGAGCAACGCGTCCGCGCTGCAACCGTCCTTCGGGCACGCACCGATGCCGACGCACGCGTCCGGAGCGAGCGATCCGATGGCGTCGAGCAACCGGCGCGCAGGTGTCGAAGCGTTTGCCCCCGTCTCTGGGAGGAGAACGATCGCCTCATCGGCGGCGCCCCAGCCTACGATGTCGACGCTGCGCAGCGACTTCTTTGCCACGCGGACGAGCGCCGCGGTGTCGACGCGGTGCCCTCGTCCGAGCGACAACACGAGCACCGAAACTTCGCGGTCGTAGCGGAGCGCCCGCTCCGTCTCCTCGTCGACGCGCGCGAGGATCGCGGCGGCATCGAGGATGCGTCGTTCGCGCGTGCGTGCAACCGCCGCGGGCGGCGCCAGCGAGAGCCGTTCGACGCTGACGGGATGCTCAGTGCTGGCCAGGGAGGTGGCGGATGCCATGCCGATTCGTACGGCGATTCCTCCGGTCGAATTCAGTCCCTACTGTCGGACACACCCCGCGACGGTCGACTCCGCGCCGGTTTACCGCGCCCAGAGCGCCGCGAGCTCCAGCTCGATCGCATCGAACGGCTCCGCGCGAACGCGTGCGTCGTCTCGCCATGTCCCGACGAGCGACCATCGCGCGCCATCGAGACGAAGGACCTCGAGCGTGCGCGTGATCGGATCGACGAGCCATACATGGCCCACGCTCTCCGTCGCGTAGAGCGGAAGCTTGTCGGTGCGGTCGGTCGCCGCGGTCGACGGAGACAGCACTTCGCACACCCAGTCCGGCGCGAGCTCGAAGGCCGCGGCGTTCGGGAGCACCGGCATTCGCTCCCGGCGCCAACCCGCCAGGTCGGGCACCAACACATGGCCCCCGTGGAGGTGGAGCTCCGGCTCGTCGAGCAGGATCCATCCGCCCGGTCCGCCTTTTCCGCGATCGAAGGGCCCGCCGAGCTCCACGCCCAAGCTCGACGCTGCGCGCGTGTGGGTCGCGCCGGGACGCGGATTCGTGATCAGCGTCCCCTGAATGATCTCGGCAACCAAGTGCTCGGGCACCGCGAGGAGATCCTCGTAGGTCGCGGAGCGCTTCGCCGGATCGCCCATTCGTGGAGCGTGGCGCGCGTGCGCGGGCGGGTCAAGATCACGTGCGTCAACACATCAGGTGCGTCGACATCCATTGGGACGGACGTCACTCGAACGCCACGCGCACGCCCAAGTATCCGCCGACACCGCCGGGGCCGTTCTCGCCGAAACCATCCACCGGCGGATCGATTTCCGCGTAGGCGACGATGCGGACACGGTTTGCCACCGGCACGCTGCCGCTCGGCAGGAGCGTCGTTCTCCTCACGTCGC
>JAYVXB010000312.1:0-5965 GCA_043785585.1 Deltaproteobacteria bacterium
CGCGAAGGGTGGACGGTGACGCGCGTTCGCTTCGACGGCACGCGCGCGATCGGCGTCGACGTGCGTGACGAGTCGGGGAACGTCCACGCGATGGACGCCGCGTTCGTCGTCGACGCTTCGGGCCGCGACGCGGTGAGCGCGCACGCGACGCAGACGACGACGCGGATCCCTTCGCTCGACAAGACTGCGCTCTACACGCATTGGCGCGGTTCCTGGCGTGACGAAGGCGCGCGCGAAGGCGACATCCAAATCGTCCTCTTCGCAGGCGGTTGGTTCTGGTTCATCCCGTTCAAGGACGGACGCACGAGCGTCGGAGCCGTCGTTGGGAGCGAGTGGATCCGCGCGGCCGACGACCGCGCGCCTCCGGCCCTCTTCGCGCGCGCGGTGGCCGAGTCGAGCGTCGCGACGCGCTTCCTCGCCGGCGCCGAGCAGCTCTTCGAAGCACGCGCGACAGCCGACTTCAGCTTCCGCGTTCGCGACACGCGCGGTGACGGATGGATCGCGGTCGGCGACGCGGGCGGTTTCATCGATCCGCTCTTCTCGACGGGCGCGCACCTCGCGATGCACGGGGGGCTCCTCGGCGCCGAAGCGATCGACGACGCGCTCACGGCCGGCGACGTGTCGCGCGGGCGCTTCGAGACATGGGAACAGGTGATGCGCCGAGGCACGGACCTCTTCCTCGGGATGGTGCAAGCTTTCTACGCAGGTCGGCTCCAGCCGTACATCTTCGCCGAAAAGCAGCACCCGTACCTCCGCCGCGCCATCACCTCGATGCTCGCAGGCGACGTCTACGAAGATTCGCGCTGGGCGCGCGATCTCGCCGCGCGGTTTCCCGCGCGACTCGAGTAGCGGACGATCAGGAGTCTTTTTGGTCGCGAACGCGGGCGGCCTTGCCCTGCAGCTCGCGCAAGTAGAAGAGGCGCGCGCGGCGAACGACGCCCTTCGACACGATCTCGACCTTGTCGATGCGCGGCGAGTGCGAGAGGAACACGCGCTCGACGCCGACGTTGAAGCTGATCTTTCGCACGGTAAACGTGCTGCGCGCGCCCGCGCGGTGCCGCTTGATGACGACCCCCTGGAAGATCTGAATGCGATCCTTGTCGCCTTCGACGATCTTGTAGTGGACGCGGACCGTATCGCCGACGCGAAAATCGGGGAGGCCCTCGCGGAGCTGAGCCGACTCGATCGCGGCGAGCTTGGGGATGGTGTTCATGGCGGCAGAATCTCCGGGGAATCCCTCGGCAGGCCGCTGGAGCGGCGGGCGTATAAGGGAGGCGGGCTTAAAGCACGCAGATGGAGGGCTGTCAACGTGCCACGCCCACGTGCCACGCCCACCTGCCACGCCCACGCCACGCCCACGTGCCGCCCTGGCGTTTCAGGCGCAGCGCAGTCTTGCGCCGCGAGGGTCTGCCCAGGCGTCCGTGCCCATGCCGTAGATGTCGCCCGTCAGCTTCAGCGTGACCTGTTGCGCTCCAACCGACGGCGCGGCGCACCCGTCATCGATCGCCAGACTGGGTACTGCGCGGCGCGATCGATTGGCAGCATCATCAGCTCGCCGGTGCAGTCGTAGCCGAGCTCTTCGATGCGGAGGAGACTCGTGAACTGCGTCGTTCGATCGGGCGCGACGAGAAACGCCGCGTGGTAGAGGGCGCGCGCGGCCAGGCGGTCTCCGGTGCGCGCGAGGACGTCGCCGCACGCGATGAGCTCGTCCCATCCGAGCGTGACGCCGACGGGCTCGCACGCGATCGAGGCGCCGAGGTCGGCGTCGCGCGCTTTGATCGCGGCGCGCACGCGATCGCGCCGCGACGGATCGAGTGCTCCGAGCGCCTTCGATGCGCGCGCCTTCGCGCCAGGCTTGTCGCCCGCGTCCAGGAGCGACTCGAGGCAGTGGAGCACGGCCGCGTCGCTCTTCGGATCGACGTCCGCAGCGCGGCACGCCGCCGTCGATGCGCCGAGCTTGTCGCCCGCGCGCGCGCGCAACCGCGCGAGCGTCGTCCATACGTCGACCGCATCCGGGAACGCGATCGACGCACGCTCCGCGTCCTCGACGGCGCGCGCGACGACGCGACCGATCGGCTCGCGCTCCGTGAGCTCCGCGTAGAGCTCGGCGTCCCCTGCGATGGCCTGCGCGACGGCCGTTGCGCGCGTGCGCGCCGCCGCCGCCGAAGGGTCCGCGACGAGCTCGGCCCAGTGCAGTCGAAACCGGGCGCGGAGCTCCGCGATGACCGGCGTCGTTCCCGGCGGCGGCGCGGTCCGCGCGTAGACGACAGGCGGAGGACCGCAGCCACAGAGCGGAAACAGAAGAAGGAGCGCGGCGATGCGCATCGGCGTCCCCCGGTGCAATGGCAGCGCCATCCGACGAAGTCCCTGCTTTCACCCGTGCCTATCGTCGCCGACCTCGGCGTCCTGGCGGCGACGCCCATCCGGGGCGGGGCGGGGCGCCGCGCTTGACGAGCGCCCGTTTTCACGTAGATTCCGCACCCCTTTGCCTTCACGCGTCGGGCGGCTCGCCGTCCCCGGTCCCTTCGCTCGGACCTGTCCCTCACCGGAACGCCACGCGGGCATCTTCAAAAAAAACCAATTCCCTCGAGCGACAAGAAGGACATCTCAATCATGAACACGCAACCCGGCATCTTCGGCAAGAAGCTCGGCAACACGCAGCTCTTCACCGAGGACGGCACCGTTCAGCGCGTCACCGTCATCGAAGCAGGCCCCGTCGTCGTCGTCGCCAAGCGCACGATCGAGAAGGACGGCTACGTCGCCCTCATTCTCGGCTTCGAGGAGCGCAAGGAGAAGCACGCGACGAAATCGCAGCTCGGCTACTTCAAGAAGGCGAACACGACGCCAAAGCGCGTGCTCAAAGAGCTCCGCTGCAACGACGACTTCGCCGCGAAGTTCGAGGTCGGCTCGACGATGAAGCTCGACGAGATCTTTCAACCCGGCCAGAGGGTCGACGCGCGCGGCACCACGCGCGGACGCGGATTCACCGGCGTCATGCGCCGCTGGAACTTCGCGGGCGGCGTCAGCTCGCACGGAACGCACGAGTACTTCCGTCACGGCGGATCGATCGGTACGAACATGACGCCGGGTCGCACGCTCCCCAACCTCAAGATGCCGGGGCAGTACGGCAACGAGACCGTCACGACGCAGAACCTCACGGTCGCGCGCGTGGACGTCGAGAAGCACCTCCTCATGATCGAAGGCGCGATCCCGGGCGCGAAGAACTCGATCGTCCTCGTTCGTCACGCCGTCAAGGCGAAGAAGAACCGTGGCGGCGGGCTTCGCGCGAAGCCGGCGGTCAAGGCGACCAAGTAACTCGCACGCAGCACGCTCGGCGCGTCACGGGATCTCGACGGTTCGTTCGTCGGTTCCGTTCGACGCGCCGAAGCTCATTTTCGAGACCTCTTTGAGGATGCACGCGAGCACCGCGGGGCTCTTCAAGTCGGTCTTCGCGCGATTCACGCTGACGGCCTTCACGGTGCCGTCGGGGCGGATGACGAGCTTCAGCGCCGCGTGACCGGCGACGCCTGGCTCGTCGCGCTGCGCCTTCTGGACGCACGTACGCATCGCCACCGCCGTCTGCGCGGCGACGTCACCGCTCCCCGCGTCCGCCTCCATCGACGCCGGCAGCCCCGTGCGCACGGTCGGTCCCGTCTGCACGAACACCGGCGGAGCGGTCGCGCGCGCCGCGAGATCGTCCGGCGTCTTCCACTTGCCGTCCGGGCCCGCCGACGCGACGACGATCTCGGTCTCGGTGCACTCGAACGTGAACGGATGCACCCACGCGTCTTTCTCTTCGGCCATCGGCTCGAGAGCGCGATCCGCCTTCAGCTGCGTGATCGCGGGGCATGCGCCCTCGGAGTGCGCAGTCATCCACTTCGTCGCGGCGTCGACGATGACCGTGGCGCGCGCACGGGTCAGCGCGAGTTGATCGGGGGAGCTCGTCGGCGCATCCGTGCCGGAGCTCGCAGCCGCAGGAGGCGTCGCGGTCTGCGAAGGTTTTTCGGGAGCGCCGCACGCAAAGGCGGCAAGGGAGACCGGAACAACGAGGGTGACGACGAAGAGGGTAGCTCGCACGCGCGCGAGCTTAGCAGCTACGACGGCGAGCTCGCCCGCTCAGTCTTCGGAACACCAGCAGCGAACACGGCTCCAGCTGTCGGGCGCGGCGTCGAGCTGCGACGGTGCGCGCGGCGCGAACGGATAGCGTGCGCTCTCTTCGAGCGCGGCGAGGAGCTCGAAGTCGACCTCCACGTCGATGCTGAGCGTCGCCATCGGTGGACGCGACGGCGGCACCACATACGAAGGATTGATCTCGAAGGGGTCGACCAAGGTCTGCATCGCGTTCCGTCCCTCTCACTTCACCGAATTCACGCCAGGTGAGGTCTAGTCTCAGCAACTGCCGCACCAAGGACTCTACATCGCGTTTTCCTCGGTAAATGCGCAAATAAACTTGGCGTGGAGCTGGATCGACGGGGATCCGTTCGCACGACGACGCGCCCCCCCCTCGAAGCGATCGCGAGAGGCTGCGCGTGCGCTGCTACGCTAGGTCCCTCCATCTGGATCGCTCATGCGCAAGAACCCCTACGCCAAGCCTGACCACTTCACGGAGAAGGCCAAACAGGCGGGATTCCCCGCGCGAAGCGTCTACAAGCTCGAGGAGATCGATCGCCGCGTGCACCTCCTCAAAGGGGGGATGCGCGTGCTCGACCTCGGCGCTTCTCCCGGCAGCTGGAGTCTGTACGCGGCGCAAAAGATTGGTCCGAGCGGAAAGCTCCTCGCGGTGGATCTTCAGCCCCTCCGCACGGCGCTCCCGCCCCATGCGACGTTCGTGCAGGGCGACGCGCTCTCGCTCGACAACGCTACGCTCGCGATGCATGCGCCGTACGACGTCGTGCTCAGCGACATGGCGCCGTCGACGACGGGGACCAGGTTTCAAGATCAGGCGCGGAGCTTCGAGCTCTTCATGCGGGCGCTCGCGGTTGCGAGTACGCTCACGCTGCCCGGTGGATCGTTCGTCGGCAAGATTTTCATGGGCAACGACTTGGCGAATGCGCGCGCCGAGCTTCGCAAGCATTTCGAGGGGGAGAAGTTGATTCGTCCGGAGGGGACACGCAGCGTGAGCTACGAGCTCTTCGTCGTCGGCTCGCGGCGGCGCACGACATGACGGCTGCGGCGATGCAGGGGCTCCTCGCGGGGCGGTTCATCATCGAGCGCGAGGTCGGGCGTGGCGGCGTGGGGATCGTGTACCGCGCGCAGGATCAAGTCAGCGGCACGGCGGTGGCGCTCAAGGTGATCGCGATCCCGGGCGTCGACGCGGGCGAAGAGGCGCGCTTTCACCGCGAGGGCCGCGTGCTCGCCGGGCTGTCGCACGAGTCGATCGTGCGCGTCGTGGCGTTCGGGCAGCTCGACGAAGGGCAGCCTTACGTCGCGATGGAGTGGCTGGAAGGCGAAGACATCGCGCAGCGGCAACGGCGTGCGCCGCTGTCGCTCTTGCAGAGCTTGCACGTGGGGGCGCAGGTCGCCGACGCGCTCGCGGCCGCGCACAAAGCCGGCATCGTTCACCGCGACGTGAAGCCGTCGAACGTGATCCTCGTCGGGAGCGCGGCGGGCTCGACCGCGCCGCTCGTCGCGAAGCTCGTCGACTTCGGAGTCGCGTCGGCCGAGGACGCGAAGCTCACGCGCACGGGCGCGATCGTCGGGACCCCGGCGTACATGGCACCCGAGCAGGCGCGTGGCGAAGGCGAGATCGACGAGCGCGCGGATTTGTACGCGCTCGGCGCGACGCTCTTCGAGATGATCACGGGGCGACCTCCGCACATCGGGCCGACGCCGATCGCGATCCTCGCGCGCCTCGTGACGACGCAAGCGCCGCGACTGTCCGAGGTTTTCCTCGACGCGCCACCGCGCCTTGACGAGCTGATGTCGCGCCTGCTCGCGACGAATCCCGCGGAGCGCCCGACGAGCG
>JAYVXB010000313.1:0-43904 GCA_043785585.1 Deltaproteobacteria bacterium
GATCGCCTGCTTCGGTCGCGCGCTGACGTTGACGGTGATCTGCGAGAACGCGGCGCGCTCTTTCAGGAAGCGCATCTTGCCTTCGAGCACGTCGATCTCTTGCGCGACGCGCTCGAGCTCGCGCTCGACGGTCAGCGTGTCGGCGATGTTCCCTGCCTTCGCGAGGAACTCTTGAAGCCGCTGCCGCGTCGCGCGCAGGTTCTGCAAGCGCACCTCGGCGTCGTGAAATTGTTCCGTGACGTCTTGCGCGCTCACGGAGCGGTTCGTGACCGTGCCGATCGGCTCCATCTTCGTCATCGCGTCGCGGAACTGCGCGGACGGCACGCTGACGACGACGCTGGTGTCGGTGCGATTCATGATGCGCCCGCCGACGGACTCCGCGACGTCGATGATCTGATCGATCGACTTGGCGATCTTGTCTTCGTCGACCTGCATCGACAGCGCACCCGTGTAGATGAGCATCGCGGCCTGCGCGGCGCGCGACGCGGCGTCGCCGCTCTTGGCGTTCGCGCCGTTCGTCGGCGTCGCGGGCGCTCCTGCCTTCTGCGCGACGGGCGCGGGGAGCGGACCCGGCATCGCCGGCATCGCCGCACCCGGCGACGCGCCGGCTGCAGGGGCGCCGCTTGGGTCGGCCGAGTAGTTGGCGGGAGGCGCAGCCGACGGTGCCGCGGTCATCTTCTCGGCGCCGCATGCGTTCGCGAGTAAAAGAAAAGCGGACAGCGCGATGCGCGTCGTTCGTCGTTGAAAAATCTCGATCATGGCGGGTGGTTCTCCGTGAGAAGCACCCTCTAAACGCGCCGCGCGCGAAGGCCTTACAGGGCGCCGAGCTCGATCTCCACGCGGATCTTCGCCCAGTCGCGGAGCTGCAATGCCCCCAACATCGCGCGAAACGGCTTGATTCCGAGAGCCGTCTGCGTCCCTTCCCACGTCGCCTCGAAGCGCCGCGTCGTGGCGTCGATCTTCGTTCCGCGGATCGCCAAGACGATCGCGCGCGGCGTGCCCCGCACGACGAGGTCGCCGGTCAGCGTCCCCGCGTCGAGCCCCCCGCGGTAACGCCCGCTCAGCGTCAGCTTCGGCCAACGCTTCATGTCGAGCACGTCGCGCGACCGCAGGTTGTCGACCATCCGCTCGCGATCCGACGACGACGCGTCCGCCGGTGGCTGGAGCTTCGCGATCTCGATGCTCGCTTCGATCGCGACATCGACCTCGTCGCTCTCCGACACCCCCGTCACGACGAGCACTTCGGGCGCCCCTCGGAACACGAGGTGGTGCTCGAGCGCACCGAGCAACCCTTTCGAACGAACCTCGACGAAGACGGTGGCGCGATCGGTGCTCTTGAGATCCATGTCGACTCCTGCTGATACTCCGTCACGCCCATGGCAACGCACAAGAACGACGCGCTTCCCGCCAGCGGTCATGGCGGCAGTCTCGGCACACTCGCGCTCGGCGCGCTCGGAGTCGTCTTCGGCGACATCGGCACGAGCCCGCTCTACACGCTCAAAGAATGCACGATGGGCGAGAACGGCGCCGCGCCGGCCAACGTTCTCGGCGTGCTGTCGCTCATCTTCTGGTCGTTGATGATGGTCGTCACGTTGAAGTACCTGACGTTCATCATGCGCGCCGACAACCACGGCGAAGGCGGCATCCTCGCGCTCCTCGCGCTCATTCCTCGTCGCGTGGCGCTCCAAGGGTCGAAACACGGCCGCGTCGGTCTCGTCGCGATCCTCGTCATCACGGGCGCCGCTCTCCTTTACGGCGATGGAATCATCACGCCGGCCATCTCGGTGCTCAGCGCGATGGAGGGGATCGAGGTCGCAACGCCGATCAAGCGCGAGGTGATCGTCGGTCTCACGTGCGTCATCTTGATTGGCCTCTTCTCGATCCAGAGCCGCGGCACCGGCATGGTCGGAAAGCTCTTCGCGCCGGTGATGGTCGTATGGTTTCTCACCATCGCGGCGCTCGGCGCGATGCAGATCGTCAAGAACCCGGACGTGCTGCACGCGCTCTCGCCTCTCTACGGCGTGCGCTACTTCCAGGTGCACGGCTGGCACGGCTTCGCGATCCTCGGGTCCGTCGTCCTCGCGGTCACCGGCGGCGAGGCGCTCTACGCGGACATGGGTCACTTCGGCGCGAAGGCGATCCGCCTCGCGTGGATGGGCCTCGTGCTCCCTGCGCTCGTCATCGCGTATTTCGGGCAGGGCGCGCTCATCATGAGCACGCCGTCCGCGCGCGAGAATCCGTTCTTCTCGATGGTGCCGGCGGGCGGCGCGACGTACGCGCTGGTCGCGCTCAGCGCGTGCGCGACGATCATCGCGTCGCAGGCGCTCATCTCCGGTGCGTTCTCGCTCACGCACCAAGCGGTGCAGCTCGGATACTTCCCGCGCGTCACCGTCACGCACACGTCGCACGAGACCGAGGGGCAGATCTACGTCCCGCAGATCAACTGGGGCCTCGCCATCGCGTGCTTGATCCTGGTGCTCACGTTCCGCGAGTCGACGAAGCTCGCGGCGGCGTACGGCATCGCCGTGAGCGGCACGATGGCGATCACGTCGATCGCGTTCTACGTCGTCACGCGCCAGACGTGGAAGTGGCCGCTGTGGAAGTCGCTCCCGCTCGTCGCGCTCTTCCTCGCGTTCGACATCCCGTTCCTCGTGGCGAACGGGTTGAAGTTCTTCGAAGGCGGCTACGTGCCGATCCTGGTAGGCGCGGGGTTCCTCATCGTGATGATCAACTGGCGCATCGGTCGAAGCGTCCTCTACGACGCGATCGTCGCCAAGTCGCCCCCGCTCGACGACTTCATCGCGCGCGTGGAGAGCGAGGTCGCGGCGCGCGTGCCCGGCACGGCGATCTTCATGGCGTCGTCGGGAAAGGGGGTGCCGCCCGTGATGATGCACCAGGTGCGGCGCATCAAGGTGCTGCACGAAAAGGTCGTTCTCCTGACGATCGAGTTCGAGCACTCGCCGACGATCGACGCGAAGGATTGCGCGACGTGCGAAGATTTGGGGAAGGGATTTTATCGAATCGTGGCGCACTACGGGTTCATGGATCGCCCGGACGTTCCCGCGGTGCTCGCTGCGCTGAAGGCGAAGGGCGATCTGCCGGTCGATCTCGACGACGCGACGTACTACGTCGGGCGCGAGACCTTCCTCGCGACGAGCGCGGGCGAGATGGGCGCCTGGAGCGAGGGGCTCTTCGCGTTCATGTCGCGCAACGCGAAGGATGCGACGAGCTACTTCGCGATCCCGCACAAGCAGGTCGTCGAGCTCGGGACGCAGATCGATCTCTAGCCGAGTCGCGAGCGAGGCTGTGTGCGTGTGCTACGCAGCACGTGCACCTGATCAGCCGCGCGGCTTCGGCTCGATGAGCGCGGCGCGCGTGATCCCCGCCGCGCCGAACCGATCCGCGACGTTCGCGACGACCTGCTCGACGACGCGCCGCCGCTCCGCCGCGCGATCCGGGAAGAGCGTGCGCGGCGGCGGACCGTCGTGGAGATCGCTGACGCTGACGCCCGTGAGGCGAAAGCGCGCGCCGTGAAGGTCGATGCGATCGAGGAGCGCCTTGGCCGCAGCATGTATCGAGCCCGTGTCGGCGACGGGCTCGCGCAACGTCGAGCGCCGCGTGACGAGCGTGAAGTCGGCGTGCTTCAGCTTCACCACGACGACGCGCGCGCACATTCCTTCTCGCACGAGGCGCTGCGCGACGCGCTCGGCGTGCTCGAGGAGCGTGCGCTCGATCGCGTCGCGATCGCGGAGATCCTCTTCGTACGTCTGCTCGGCGCCGATCGACTTCGCGACGCCGTTCGGATCGACCTCGCGATCGTCCTCGCCGCGCGCGAGCGCTTGCACGTGCGTTCCCCACGTCCCGAGCTCCCGCTCGAGTCGCGCGACGTCGCATCGCGCGAGATCGTCCAGCGTCGCGAAGCCGAGCGCGCGAAGGCGCGGCGCCGTCTTCGGGCCGATGCCCCACATGCGCTCGATCGGAAGCGGCGCGAGGAACGCTGCTTCTTCGCCATCGGCGACGACGACGAGACCGTCGGGCTTTCGAAGATCGCTCGCGACCTTGGCAATGAAACGGTTCGGCGCGACGCCGGCCGACGCCGTGAGCGACAGCTCGGTTCGGATATCGTCCTTGATCCGCTGCGCGATCGCCGTGCCGTCGCCGAAGAGCGACCGACTGGCGGTCACGTCGAGGAACGCTTCGTCGAGCGACAGCCCTTGGACGAGCGGCGTGTACCGATGAAAGATCGCGAACACCGCGGCGCTGACCTCGGCGTACCGGCTCATGTGCAGCTCCACGACGATCGCGTGCGGGCACTTGCGGAGCGCCTCCGCCATCGGCATCGCGGAGTGCACGCCGAACGTGCGCGCCTCGTACGACGCCGCCGTGACCACGCCGCGCCGCGAGCGCCCTCCGACGACGACCGGCTTGCCACGGATCGACGGATCGTCCCGCTGTTCGACGGACGCGTAGAACGCATCCATGTCGACGTGGATGATCTGGCGCATCGCGCTCGCGAGGATACTCTCGCCCGAGCAAAGGAGACGCGCCATGCCGGAAGAGGGGCTCGAGACTGCGGAGATCCGCGAGTCGATGGAGGAGCATCGCCACCACGCGCAGGGTGGCAAGGGGCACGACGCGGGCCCGTCGTGGATCATGACGCTGTCGCTGTCGACGGCGCTCATCGCGGCGCTCGCCGCCGTCGCGTCGCTCTACTCGGGCTCGCTCGCCAACGAGGCGATCGTCCTGAAGAACGACGCCGTGCTCGAGCAGTCGAAGGCGTCGGACAAGTGGTCCGAGTACCAAGCGAAGCGAATCAAGGGCCACCTCTTCGCGACGCAGGCCGAGCTCATGACGCCGGAGAAGGCGGCCGACTTCAAAGCGAAGTCCGAGAAGGAGATGAACGAGGCGAAGCCGCTCATGGCCGAGGCACGCGCCTTCGAGGCGAGCGTCGCGTCGCAGAACGCGATGTCGACGCACGCGCTTCACCTGCATCACCTCTTTGCGCGGTCGGTGACGATCTTCCAGGTCGCGATCGCGCTGGCTGCGATCGCCGCGCTCACGAAGAAGAAGCCGCTCTGGTACGTGAGCATGGTCGCGGGCGCGGTCGGGATCTTCTTCGCCGGACAGGGATTCTTGCCGGACCAACCGCACTCGGGCGGAGGCGAGCATCATGGCGGGCCGCCTTCGAGCGCTTCGGGCCCCTCGCCGGGACCGGCCGAGCACCACTAGGAAGCGTCGCGAGCGACCAAACCCCAAAAGGCGGGCATAATGAGCTAGAAGACGACACCTAGATGTGCCCGGACGATCTCGAAGACGGCGAAGTTCTCCCCGACCCGCGCCACGGCGGCGCGACCGTCACCGACGTCCTCATGGAGGCGCCCGGTCCGGTGCCCGTGCGCGTCTACTTGGTCGTCTTCGCGAAAGAGGGGCCGGGGCACATCATCGATCTCGACGACGGCGCCGAGGTCAGCTTCGGCCGCACGCCGGGCGCGACGATCGTCATCGACGATCCGCGCATCTCGCGACGACACGCCGTCATTCGACGAGCGGCCGGCGACGTGTTCGTTCGCGATCTCGGCAGCCGCAACGGCACGAAGGTCCGCGGCGAGGTCCTTCGCGGCGAAGAAAAGCTCGTCACGGCAGGCGACACGATTCACGTCGGCCCGGCCGAGATCGTCATCGCGGCGGTCACGCGTGACGACGCGGCGCTCGCGAAGCCGGCGCGCACGGCTCGCGATTCGCTCGAAGAGCGAGGGCCGGATTCGGTCGAGCGCGCGGGCGATGCCGACGAGCCGCCGGCCGAGGACGGATCGTTCGCGTTCGATAGCGTCGTCGTCGCCGATCCTGCGATGCAAAAGGTCTTTCGCCTCGCGCGCCGCCTCGGCCAAGCGCCGACGACGGTGCTCATCGCGGGCGAGACGGGCGTCGGAAAAGAAGTCGTCGCCGAGCAGATCCACCGCTGGAGCGCGCGATCGAGCGGACCGTTCGTTCGCCTCAACTGCGCGTCGCTCGCCGAGAACCTCCTCGAGAGCGAGCTCTTCGGGCACGAGAAGGGATCGTTCACGGGCGCCGACCGACGGAAGATCGGCTACGTCGAGGCCGCGATCGGCGGCACGCTGCTGCTCGACGAGATCGGCGAGATGCCGCTCTCGCTCCAAGCGAAAATGCTCCGCGTGATCGAGACGAAACGCGTGACGCGCCTCGGCGGCACGACCGAGGTCGCGGCCGACGTGCGCTTTCTCTGCGCGACGCACCGCAACTTGAAGCAGGAGGTCACGCAGGGAAACTTCCGCGAGGATCTCTACTACCGCATCAGCACGTTCACGCTGCAGGTGCCGCCGCTTCGCGAACGTCCGGCCGAGATCACGCTCCTCGCGGATCTCTTCGCGACGCACGTCGCGCAGCGCATGGGCGTCACGCCGCCGAAGATCGCGCTCGACGCGGCCGAGGCGCTCCTCAAGCACGCCTGGCCCGGGAATGTCCGCGAGCTGCGAAATGCGATCGAGCACGCCGTCGTGATGGCCGAGGACGGGACCGTGCACGCGGAGCACCTGCCAGAGAGCGTCTTGCGTCCGTCCGAGCCGATGCCGATCGAGAGCGCGCGCGCGATGAAGGAGCAGTTCGCCGAGGTCGAGCGCAAGAACGTCGAGTTGGCGCTTGCGGCCGAGACGGGGAACCAGACGCGCGCGGCCAAGCGGCTCGGGATCACGCGCCGGATGCTCATCTACAAGATGGCGAAGTTCGGCCTCCGCCGCGGCAACAATTGAAGATCGTCAGCTCTGCCGGACGCTGACGCGCAGCGTTGGCCCGCTGCAAAAGCCGCACACTCTCGCCGGCGCCGAACGGTGCTAACTATGTGCTGTGGCCCAGCCGCAACCAAAGCCCGTCCCGGCGCCGCCCGACAGCGTGCCGCGGGACGGCCCCCGCGTCATCGGTCGATACGCCGTCTACGGCGAGATCGGATCCGGCGGCATGGCGACGGTCTACTTTGGACGGTTGCGCGGCGCGGGCGGGTTCTCGCGTCCGGTTGCGATCAAGCGTCTGCACCCGCACTTCGCGAAGACGCCCCGCTTCGTCGACGCGTTCCTCGACGAGGCGCGCCTCGCCGCGCAGATTCGTCACCCGAACGTCGTGCCGACGCTCGACGTCGTCGCCGAGGACGGCGAGCTGCTCCTCGTCATGGAGTACATCGCGGGCGCGTCGCTGTCGGAGCTGTGGGACCTCGAGATCGCGAAGGGCTCGCGCGTCGCGCCGAAGATCGCCGCGAGCATTCTGGCGGGTGCGCTCCACGGGCTTCACGCCGCGCACGAGGCGAAGGACGACGACGGCAACCCGCTGCAGATCGTCCATCGCGACGTCTCTCCGCACAACTTGATCGTCGGGACCGACGGCGTCACGCGCGTCCTCGACTTCGGCGTCGCGAAGGCGGAGCAGCGCATCCGCACGACGAACCCCGGCGAGGTGAAGGGGAAGCTCGCGTACATGGCGCCCGAGCAGATCATGCTCGAGCACGCGTCCGCGCGGAGCGACATCTATTCGGCGGGCGTCGCGCTCTGGGAAGTGCTGACTGGCCAGCTGCTCTTTCGCGCCGAGAACCATGGCAGCCTCATCTCGAAGATCCTGAGCGACGTCGTCAAGCCGCCGAGCGAAGTCGTTCCGGCGGACGTCGCGGCCTCGTGCCGAGCGTTCGACGCGATCGTCATGAAGGCGCTCGCGAAGAACGCGGAGGAGCGTTATGCGACGGCACGCGAGATGGCGCTCGCGCTCGAAGAGGTCGGCGTCGCGTCGCAGCGCGAGGTCGGCGAGTGGGTCGTGCGTACCGCGGGCGCGGAGGTGGCGCGACGCGCGGAGCGCGCGGCGGTCGTCGAGCGCGCGCGGCCGAGCGCGGTGGACGCGCTCTGGGAGGTGTCGGAGATCGACGCGCTCGACGCAGCGAACGGCGCGGACTCGCAGAACACGGAGGCGACCGGCGAGCACGAAGCGAGTGACGAGGAGGTGGAGGCGCCGCCGGCCTCCGCGCCGTATGCCGTCGTCGTACCGCCGAAGCGCGATCGACGCGCGGTGGTGATCGTGGCGTTGCTGATCGCCGCCGCGATCGGCGGGTACGCGTGGATGACGATGCGCGTGGGGCCGATCGCGCCTCTTCCGTCGCCGGCGATCGCGACACCGACGGCGACCGCATCGACGACCCCGAGCCCGACGCCGACTGCGACCCCGACCGCGACCGCGACCCCGACCGCGACCCCGACCCCGACCGCGACCGCGACCGCGACCCCGACCCCGACCCCGACCGCGCAGCGCCCCGCCCCCGGGACCGCGTCGCCTCCGCCCGCTCCCGCCTCCGCGCGCCGCCCCGACTGCTCGCCGCCTTTCACCATCGACGCCGACGGCATCAAGCATCTCAAGCGCGAGTGTCTCTGACGAACGTCACCCCTCGTCCGCCAGGATCTCCTTCGCGCGCTCCGCGTCCTCGGTTGCGACCTGCACGTGAACTCCGGCCGACGAGCCGACGAACGGCATCACGCCCGCCGCCATTCCATCGGCGACGATCGCGGTGATTCCTTCGCTCTGGAGTCGCCCTTTGACGATCTCCGCCTCGATGGTGCTGACGTACGTTCCGACGGTCACGAAGTCCATCTGCTCATCTTACCCGACGAGCAACCCCGCGCGCCCCAATCGCGCGAGCGCTCCCTCGACGTCGCGCCGTGACGCCTTCGTCCCCTCGATCAACGCCGCCTTGTCGCGCGTGCCGTCGAGCAGCGGAACGAGCGCGCGCTCCGTCGGTGAGAGCGCCACGGGATCGTGCCAGACGTTCGTCGCGATCGTGTCGTCCTTCGCCTGAACGCGCGCAAGCGTTCGCGCGACGGGGCGTTCGCTCGGCGTCGACGTGACCTTCGGCGCGAAGCCGCGCAGCTTCACGAACCCGAACATGCCCAATCGCAGGAGCGCGCCCGCGATCTCCGACGACAGCTCGGGCGGGTCTCCCAGCGATGCGGCGTGCGGCGACAACGCCACGCGCGCGCGCGTCGCATCGACGAGCGCGACGAGGCTCATCGGCTCGGGCGATCGCGACGTGAGGATACCGAGGGCGAGCTTCAGGTGCGGCTGCGCGAGCTGCGCCTTCGCGCCCTGAGGAGCCGTCAACGTCACGGCTTTCTCGCTGAGGTCCATCGGGTCGCCCTCGATCGTGCAGGCCGCGCTGACGAAGCCCCTCTCGACGACGCCGACGTGGATCTGCAGCGTGACCTTGCGCTCGGCGCGGCACAGCAGCGTCGCGCGGAAGCGCCGGTCGACGATGAAGTCGACGTATTGCTCCGCGCGCACGCGATCGTCGATCTTCGCAATCACCTCGCGCGCCGCGGGCGGGAGCGCTTCGGGCGGCGTCGTCGTCTGCTCGGACTCGGCGAGAAACTGCAGGCCGCGCTTCTTTGCCGCCGCCGCGAGCTCGTGAAACCAGCTCGCGCTCACGTGCTCGACGAGGTGCTCGTGAAAGATGTAACCCTCGTTCGTGTTGCGGAGGAGAGCGAGCTCCGCTGCCATGTCCTTCCCGTACGTCGACACTTCGCCGATCGAATCCGACAGCCATTTGAGCGCCGCGAGCGACTGCGCGACCTTCTTCTTCGGGTCGGTGATGTCGACCGTGTGGTAGCGCATCAAGTCGCGCGCCTTGGCCCGCGTGTAGAAGCCGGGGAGCGTGTTGTAGCTCACGTACGCGACGCCGTTCGGCGCGAGGAGCTCGCTGAAGACGTCGAGGATCTTCGCTTGCGCGTCGGCGCTCACCCACGAGTAGAGACCGTGCGCGACGATGAAGTCGAACTCGCCGTCGATGCGCGCGATGTCCATCACGTCCTTAACGACGAGCTTCACGTTCTTCACGCCGACCGCGTCGACGAGCGCATGTCCGGTCGCGATCTCCTCGGGCGACACGTCGAACCCGACGAACTCACTCTCCGGCAGGTCGAGCGCCATCCCGACGAGGTTCGCGCCGCCGGCGCATCCCAGCTCGAGGACGCGGCACTTCTCCGCAGGAGCGGCTGCGACGCCGAAGAGCCGCGCGCGGACGCCGAGTCGATCGCAGTGCGTCGCCTCGTGGGCACGATTCGGGTACGTCATCGCGACGGCGTCGGAGGTCATGCGCCGGGTCTAGCGTGTCGCCCGAAAAATGCGATACTGAAGACGTTCTGCGCCAAGGAGCCTCGCGATGACCTGGGAAAAGCCGGAAGTGCTCGAGATCAAGATGGACGCCGAAATCGGTTCGTACCAGCTCGACGACGACGGCCCGCATTTCGCGTTCGCCGATCGCGATGCCAGCGAAGCGCCTGCCGCTCCCGCCGGTCGCGCCAGTCGCGTCTCGCACGTCTGAGACTCTGAGACTCCGTGCGCGTTCGGGTCCTCGGCTCCGCAGCGGGCGGAGGCTTCCCGCAGTGGAACTGCGGCTGCACCAACTGCGAGGGCGTGCGTCGCGGCGATCCGTCGCTGACTGCACGCACGCAAGACTCGCTCGCCGTCAGCGCGGACGGCGATCGGTGGCTGTTGCTCAACGCATCGCCGGAGATCCGCGCGCAGATCGAGTCGTTCGATCGTCTGCACCCGCGCTCGGCGCGCCACTCGCCGATCGCCGGCATCGTCCTCACCAACGGCGATCTCGATCACACGCTCGGCCTCTTCTCGCTCCGCGAGTCGCACCCGATTCACGTCTACGCGACGCGCTCCGTTCGCGACGGGATCGTCGACGGCAACATCATGCACCGCACGCTCGAGCGCTTCGCGGGGCAGGTGACGTGGCACCTGATCGAGCTCGGTGGTCCGGCCGTCGACGCGGCGGGGCTCTCGCTCGAGGCGTTCGCGGTCGCGGGGAAGAGGCCAGTTCACCTCGAGCGCGCGGGCGATCCGACGCCCGAAGACAACATCGGGATCGTCGTGCGCGATCCCGCAGGCCGTCGAGTGGCCTACGTCTGCGGCGCCGCGTCGGTCGACGACGCCGTGCGCGCGCGGATCGAAGGCGTCGACGCGCTCTTCTTCGACGGCACCTTCTGGTCGAGCGACGAGCTCACGCGCCCTGGCCTCGGCAAGGCGCGCGCAGAAGACATGGCGCACTGGCCGCTCGGCGGCGACAAAGGAAGCGTGGCCGGTCTCGCGAGCGTGCGCGCTGGCAAGAAGATCTTCACGCACATCAACAACACCAATCCGATCTTGCGCGAAGGATCGGTCGAGCGGCGCGCCGTCGAAGCTGCGGGATGGATCGTCGCGCGGGACGGGATGGAATTCGAACTGGGGTGACGCCTCCGGTGCTTGCGCTAGGCTTCGCGCGTCATGTCCGCTCCGGCCCTCTCTCCCACCGCGCTGCTCGAGCGCCTTCGATCCGAGGGGGCCTCGCGCTACCACGATCGCCACCCGTTCAACGCGCGGATGCACACGGGCTCGCTCTCGCGCGAGGAGCTTCAGCGGTGGGTGGTGAACCGCTTCTACTACCAGACGCGGATCCCAATCAAAGACGCGCTCATCGTCTCCAAGTCCGAAGACCCGGTGTTTCGTCGCATGTGGATCCACCGCGTGACGGATCACGACGGCACGAGGGACGGGGAGGGCGGGCTCGAGCTCTGGCTGCGCCTCGCGGAAGGGGTCGGGCTCGATCGCGAAGAGGTCCGCTCGTTGCGACACGTGCTGCCTGCCGTTCGCTTCGCGTGCGACGGATACGTCGAGCTCGTTCGCGCGCGCTCGCTCGTCGAGGCGGTCGCGTCTTCGCTCACCGAGTACTTCGCGCCGGACATCATGTCGAAGCGGATCGCGGCGTGGGAGCAGCACTACCCGTGGGCGGCGCTCGGGCCGACGCTCGACTACTTCAAGAGCCGCGTCCCGCGTGCGGCGCGCGACGCCGAAGAGGCGATCGCGTTCGTGCAGCGAGAGGCGACGACGCGCCAGATGCAAGAGCGCTGCGTCGACGCGCTGGTGCGAAAGTGCGAGGTGCTCTGGTCCCTCCTCGACGCGGTCGAGTCGCCGACGGCGATGCCGAAGCCGATCGCGCCGTGAACGTCGTCGTGCGCCCGAAGCTCGCGTCGAAGGCGCGCCTCCGATGGGACGCGCGCGATCAGAAGCACGTTCTCTTGTCGCCGGAGCGCGGGCTCGTGTTGAACGCGTCGGCGGCGCGGATCATCGAGCTGTGCGATGGGACGCGCACGCTCGACGCGATCGTCGACGAGCTCGCCGCGGCGCACGACGGATCGGATCGCGAGAAGATCGCACGCGACGTCGACGAGCTCCTCGCGATGCTCCGCGCGCGCGCGCTTCTGGAGAATGCACCGTGACGGCCCCGCGGCCGTACACGCTCGTCGCCGAGCTCACGTACGCATGCCCGCTCGCGTGCCCGTACTGCTCGAACCCGCTCGATTTCGCCGCGCAGCGCGCCGAGCTGACGACCGACGACTGGCGTCGCATCTTCACGGAGGCCGAGGGGCTCGGCGTGATGCAGCTGCACCTCACGGGCGGCGAGCCGCTCGTACGAAAGGATCTCGAGCTCCTCGCGTCGCACGCGCGCGGGCTCGGGCTCTACGTGAACCTCGTGACGAGCGGTCTGCCGCTCGAGCGCTCGCGGCTCGCGGCGCTTCGCGACGCGGGCGTCGATCACGTGCAGCTGAGCATTCAGGACGCGCGGGCCGAGAGGTCGGACCTCGTCGCGGGGACGGCGTCGTTCGATCAGAAGATGCGCGTCGCCGCCTGGGTGAAGGAGCTCGGCCTCGCGTTCACGATGAACACGGTCTTGCATCGCAAGAACCTCGACCACGTCGAAGAGATCGTCGCGCTCGCGGAGCGTCTCGGCGCGGATCGCCTCGAGCTCGCGAACACGCAGTATCTCGGATGGGCGCTCGAGAACCGCGCGCGCCTCTTGCCGACGCTGTCGCAGATCGATCGCGCGGCGGAGATCGCCGCGGCTGCGACGACGCGACTGCACGGGAAGATGGAAGTCGTCTTCGTGAAGCCCGACTACTTCGGGCAGCGCCCACGCGCGTGCATGGACGGGTGGGGGAGGCGCTTCCTCATCGTCGTGCCGGACGGCGCGGTCCTGCCCTGCCATGCGTGCCGTGCGATTCCAGGCCTCGTCTTCGACAACGCGCGCGAGAAATCGCTCGCGGAGATTTGGGAGCGCGGCGACGCGATGAACGCCTTCCGCGGCGAAGAGTGGATGCCCGAGCCGTGCAAGAGCTGCGACCGGCGCGCGCTCGACTACGGCGGATGCCGTTGCCAATCGTTCCAGCTCACGGGTGATGCACGCGCGACGGATCCGGCGTGCGCGCTCGCTCCAACACACGGGATCATCGAGCGCGCGCGCGAAGCCGCCGAGCGCGCCGTCGACGCGGACGGCGCGTTCGTCTATCGGGGCTCGCTCGTCCGGAAGAGCGTGGGCTGAGTGCCAACCGCGCGCAGCCCGTGGTCGACGTTCGCGGTCGTCGGCGCTGGCGCGTACTTGGCGGGGCTCGGCACGAGCTCGGTGCCGATCCTCTTGCCGCTCGTCCGCTCGGAGCTCGGCGTCGCGATCGATCGCGTCGCGTGGATCGTCACCGCGTACATGCTCACGCTCACGGTGCTGCTCCTCCCCGCGGGGCGCATCGGGGATCGCCACGGTCATCGTGCTTCGTACGTCGTCGGCTTCCTGATCATCGCGGCGGGGAGCGTCGCCTCGTCGCTCGCTCCGTCGTTCCCGCTCCTCGTCGCCGCGCGTATCGCGCAGGCGACGGGCGCGGCGGCGCTCACGGCGAACGGACCGGCGCTCTTGATGACGAGCTTCCCGTCGGCGGGTCGCGGGCGCGTGCTCGGGCTCCAAGGGGCGCTCGTGTACGCCGGGCTCACGACCGGTCCGGCGATCGCGGGCCTCGTCGCGCGTCACGCCGGATGGCGCGGGGCGATCGCGATCGTGGCGCCGATCGCGCTCCTCTCGGCGCTCCTCGCGATGCGTTCGCTCCCGCGCGATCCCGCGGCGGCGCGAGCTCCGTCGTCGGTCGCATCGCCCGCGCTCTTGCGCTCGACCGCGTTCACGCTCGGCCTCGGCGCGGCGGTGCTCCAGTACGTCGTCGTCGCGACGGTGACGCTCGTCGTGCCGTTCGAGCTGGTCGCGGTCTCCGGTCTCGACGTTCAAGCGTCGGGATGGGTGCTCAGCGTTCAGCCTGCCGTCATGATGGCGACCGCCGTATGGAGCGGCGCACTCGCGGATCGAATCGGGACGCGCGCACCCGCGACGGTCGGCATGGGGTTGCTCGCGGTCGGCGTGTGGCGTCTCTACGCGATCGGCGTCGGCGATGCGTCGGCGCTCGATTTCGTCGTGCCACTCGCGCTCGTGGGCTTCGGCGCGGGGCTCTTCACGCCGGCGAACAACAGCTCCGTCATCGGCGCAGCGCCCGCGGCGCGGCAAGGGATCGCCGGCGGCATGATGGGGACGGCGCGCAACGTCGGAATGGCGATCGGCGTCGCCGCGACGGGCACGGTGCTTCACGCACCGCGGCTGGCGCTGGCTGGCGGCGCGATCGTCGCGGTGGCGGGCGCGCTTCTCTCGCTCGTCCGGCCCGCGCCGCCGAGGGAGCTGCCTGCGTGCTAGTCTTCACGCGCTGAATGCGACACGTTCGCGCCTCTTACGCTTCTGCTTGTGTGCTTGCCGCGATCGCATGGTCCGCGACCGCCGCGCCGCAGGCCCCCGCGCCTTCGCCGCCGGACAAAGAGGCGTGCGCGTCGGCCCACGAGCAAGCGCAGGTCTCGCGAAAGCGAGGACGCCTCCTCGAAGCACGCGCCAAGCTCCAGCTCTGCGCCGCGGACGCGTGCCCCGCGCTCGCGCGCCAAGACTGCAGCGTGTGGCTCGTCGAAGTCGACGAGCGCGTCCCGTCGATCGTCATCGCAGCGAAGGACGTGCATGGCGCGCCGACGACGGCGGTGAGGTGCACGCTCGACGGCGAGCCGTTGGTCGAGCGCTTGGACACTGCGCCCGTTTCGATCAACCCGGGAGCTCACACGCTGAAGTGCGAGATGGATGGAGTGACGCCCGTCGAGCAGGCGCTGTCCGTCGTGGAGGGCGAGAAGGCTCGGCGCGTCGAGTTGACGTTCGAGCCACCGCGCCCGCCCGATCCTCCGCCGGTGCCGAGCGCGAGCGCGAGCGCGACACCGAGCGCGTCGATCGCTCGACCGCCGCCGCCGCCGCCGCGCGACGTACCGATCCTCGCGTACGGCCTCGCGGGCGTCGCCGTCGTCGGCCTCGGCGTCTTCACGTACTTCGGGTTGAGCGGCCTCTCGGACGAGAACAACCTTCGCGGGTCGTGCAAACCGCTGTGCAATCCGTCGGACGTCAGCTCGGTCACGACGAAGTACCACGTCGCCGACGCCGCGCTCGCGATCGGCGTCGTCGCCGCGGGCGCTGCCGCGTGGGTCTACTTCTCGCGACCTGCTGCCTCAGGCGCACCACGGACGGGAGCGCGGATCGGCGTGCACGCGATGCCGGGCGGCGGAGGGGCGAGCGTTGGCCTTCGCTTCTAGTCTTCGCGTTTCAGGAGCGGCGCTCGTCGTCGGGGCGATCGCGACGTCGTCGATCGGCGCGTGCTCGTTTCGCGATCTCGGCGATCTCACCGGTGGCGACGCGGCTGCACCTGTCGACTCCGCGATTTTGTGCGCGAAGGACTGCCTCGGGGGCGCGTGCATCAAAGGCAAGTGCCAGCCCGTTACGCTCATCAACGG
Organism: Deltaproteobacteria bacterium; assembly: GCA_043785585.1. GTDB lineage: Bacteria > Myxococcota_A > Polyangia > Polyangiales > Polyangiaceae > JBBQXV01. The sequence goes on from JAYVXB010000313.1 coordinate 15,712, forward strand.
TCGCGCCTCGCCATGGGGGATCGCCGTCGACAACGGTGACGTCTACTGGTCCGAGATTTCCGTGCCGGGGGTCGCCGGCGCCGCGTACAAGTTCGTGCCCGGCGACGTCCCTCGAAAGATCGTCCTCACCGACGTCGATCCGATGTGGCTCTTCATCGATCAAGGGCGTCTCTACTGGACGAGCATGACGTACCCGTTCGCCATCGGCCGCTGTCCGCTCGGCGGCGTCGGCTGCGTCTTTCACCCTGGGGGATCGACGAGCCCACGGGGATCGATCGTCGCGAGCGGCGTCGGCGGCACCGCGTACGTCAACAGTCCGGATCGCGTCGTCGCAGACTCCACCGGCGTCTACTGGACGAACGCCGGCTCGACCGTCGCGTCACGCAATGGATCGATCGTCGTCTGTCGCGCGACCGGTTGCGGCAGCCCGCCGCCGCAGCTCCTCGCGCTGTATCAGTCGCGCCCGCGCGGCATCGCGATCGATGACACGTACGTGTACTGGGTCAACGAGGGGCTTGGGGTCGGTGGGAGTGACGGCACGGTGCGGCGCATTCGGAAGACCGGCGGGATCGCCGAGACGCTCGCCGACGGGCAACCGAGCCCCGCGTACATCGCCGTCGATGCGACGAACCTGTACTGGACCAACGTCGGCAACGGCGTCGGCGACGGCGCCGTGATGTACCTGGCGAAATCGGGCGGCACGCCGCAAGTGTTCGCCGCCGGACAAGACGGCGCGTGGGACATCGCGGTCGATGCGTCGGGTGTCTACTGGACCACGTTCGGAGCGAGCGGCGCGATCTCGATGTGCCCTTCGACGGGTTGCGCCGACGGCGTGACGGTGCTCTCGTCGCAGAGCGAGGCGTTCGGCATCGCGCTCGACGACACGGCGATCTACTGGACGACGAACGATCCGAGCACCGGCGCCGTCATGAAGCTCGCCAAGCCGTAGCGCGTCACTTGCGGACGGAGACCGACAGGCGTTCGTCGAGGACGATCGTCTTGTCGCGCAGCTTGGGCTCGCGCGCGAGGAGCGCGGCGATCGGCGCGACGACGTGCTCTTCGATCGCGCGCTTGAGCGGGCGCGCCCCGCGGAGTGGGCTGTATCCGAGCTCGGCGAGCCGCGCGCGCGCGCCCGGATGGACCTCGACGCGCAGGTTCTTCCGGACGAGCCCGGTGCGGCGCGACATCTCGGTGATCGCGAGATCGACGATCCGCGCGACGTCGTCGCGCGACAGGCGGCGAAAGCTCACGACGTGATCGATCCGGTTGAAGAGCTCGGGCCGGAAGTGATCGCGCACGGCACGCTCGTAGTCGCGCGGCGTCGCCGACTCGAAGCCGACCGGCGCTGCGTCGGAGACACCGAGGTTCGACGTCATCACGATCACCGTCATTCGAAAGTCGACGAGCCGTCCCTGCTCGTCGGTGAGGCGCCCTTCGCCCAGCACGCCGAGGAGGAGATCGAAGACCTCGGGATGCGCCTTCTCGAGCTCGTCGAGCAAGACGAGGCTGAGCGGTTGCGCGCGGACCTGCTCGGCGAGGCTCCGCGTGCCGTCGCCCACCGCGAGGAGACGCTGCGCCGACCCGCCGAGCATGTACTCGCTCATGTCGATTCGGATCATCCGCGTCGCGTCGCCGAAGAGATACGCGGCGAGCTGCTTCGCGAGCTCGGTCTTCCCGACGCCCGTCGGTCCGACGAAGAGGAGCGTCCCGCAGGGCTTTCCAGGATCGTCGAGCCCCGCCTTGAGCCGCGCGAGCACCTTCGCGGCGATGTCGCACGCGTGATCTTGTCCGATGACGCCTCGGCGAAGCTGCGCCGAGAGATCCGCGTGCGACACCGCGCGATCGTCCGAGACGAGATCGATCGGGAGCCCCGACCAGCGCGAGTACGCCTCCGACACGTCGCGCGGGTAGAGCGTCCGTCGCTCGTCCTTCTTCGTGCCGCTCGTCTGCGCGAGCCAATCGAGGAAACGAAACGCCTTCCCGGGGAAGCGCAGATCGCGCTGGAACGTCGCGAGGTGGAGCACCGCGCGCTGGAGCGCCGACGGGTGAAGCTGCAGCGCGTCGCGCTTGCGTTGGTACAGATCGAGGAGCTGTGGCATGCGATGCGCGGCGAGCTCTTCGATGCGCACGATCCGAAACGCGCCGACGAGCGACGCCGCGCGCCGCTGGCAGAGCTCGAGCTCCTCTTCGGTGCACTCGGCGATGACGCTGATCTCTTCGGAGAGCATCGCGGGCACGAGGATCTCGGCGATCGACGCGCCGTCGGGCTGCGGGCGCATGATCGAGACGAGTCGATCGACGTAGAGGTAGTCGCCTTCGTGAGAGAGCTCGCGCACGAGATCGAGGCAACGCTTTTGCCACATGCCGAGGTAGACCATCCCCGCGAGGATTCGATCCGCGGACGTCGACCAGATCTTCGGCATCGGCGCGTCGCTGCGCACGCCTGCGTCGCGTCGTCGTTGAGCGAACGTTCGCGCGAGGCGGCGCACCCAGGTCGTCTTGCCGACGCCGGCGCCTCCGACGAGGAGGATCGACGGGAGCGGCTCGCGATCGAAGAGGGAGAGACTCGGCGCGAGGTCGGGCCAATCGCCGACGGTGGCGGGGAGCTTGCCGCGAGCGGCCTTGTCGACGAGCTCCTCGGCGATCGCGTCGAGCGTCGGGCGTGGGGTCGCGTCGTCGTCCTTCGCGTCGCGCCCGTCGCGCCGAAGAAACCGCGGGCTCCACTCGCTGACCCACTCGTCGCCCTCGCGGCGAAAATCGTAGACCGACTTTCCGGTCGCGCCGAGCAACGCCGAACCGAGCGCCCCCGCCAGCACCTCTTCGGCGAGCGCGAGCTCTTCGAGGACGAACCACCAGCCGAAACGCGGGAGCATCACGCGGTAGCCGCCCGACGCGAGCTTCGCGTACACGAACGTCATGCGCAGCGGGATTTCGGCCTTGCCGATCACCATCCGCTTCTTCACGGCCGCTTGCGGATGAACTTCGACGGCGACCTCGCGCGTGGCGAGAGCCTCCTCCCAGAGATAGCGATCGAGCACGCTGCTCTCTTTCGCTTCGAGCGCCGCGAAGAGCACCTCGAGCTGGCGATGGACGTCCTCCACCGATTCGCCGATCGCGGTCGGCGGTGCCTCGTCGGTCGGCCGGTCGATCGCGCGCATCAAGATGCCGCTGACGCGATCCGCGCCGTGACCGACGAAGTAGACGCGGAGCGATCGAGTGCTCACGCCTCCGCTCCTTTCGCGCGCGACATGCGGATGCGCCAGAGGCGATCGAGCGCGTCCTGCACCTCGCGCACCTGGAGGTCGAGCGTGACGGCCATCGCGTAGTCCTCGAGGGCGAGCGCGCTCGTCGCGCCGGGGCGGTGGCTCGGCTCGAAGCGAATCGTGCGAACGGCGGGGAGGAGGCGCTGCTCGAAGGGCTCGGCCAGGACCGACGCAGGTGAGCGCTCGGCGTCGGCGGCGGAGATTTGCACGCGGACGATCTCGGGCGGGGCGCTCATCGAGTGGCGAATGTGGCAGCCGGTCTCGAGCTCGAAGAAGTCGAGGACACCGAGACCGACCTGCTTCACAACGAGGCGGCGCACACCCGTCGCGACGACGTCGGGCAGCTCTTCGCCGCTCCCGTGGACCATGCGACCGTCGAGCGTGAGCGCCGCGAAGCCGTGGCACTCACCGCGCGCCTCGGCGTAGGCGTTCGCGAGCCACTCGAGCAGCCCCGCCTCCGCGATCCCGAAGCGCCCAATCTTCGCCGGATCGCCGACGCGCGAGACGTCGAGGAATGCCGCGTGCTGCGACGGATCGCGCACGCGCGCGAGTGCGCGCCGCAAGAACGCTGCCTCGGCGATGCACTCGAGCAGCTCGGCGCGCACCGGGCGCGGCGGCGAGAGGACGGTGGAGCGGCGATCGAAGAGACGAAGGCGCTGGACGTGACCGTCCTTCGGTAGCGCCGCGAATCCGAGCGAGGTGAGCTCGAGGCCATCGTACTCGTCGTCGCGGAACGAGCGCGCGAGGCGATCCATGCGCGCGCCAAAATCGTGAATCTGCGTGCGCATCGCCTCGAGGTTGAAGAGCTGGTCGGCGCTCCCGCGATGGCCGAGACCGTGTTGGCGGAGGTGGTGACGAATCTCTTCGGACAGCGTCTCGAGCTGCGGACCGGCGGCGAGATCGTCGAGGAAGCGGACGTCGCCCGCGACGTGCGCTTCGATGGCTGCGACCGGGAGCTTCTCGAGGCGCTCGAGCTCCCACGTCGCGTCGACGGGATCGCGCTCGCGGAGCGACTCGGCGCGGACCGTGATCCCGTCGTCGGTCGCGACGAGCTCGACGAGCTGCATCGTTGCCGGCGGCGAGGCGACGAGGTGCTCGGTGAGCCGCGTGGCGACCGCGTTCTCGAGCCATCGCTTGAGCGAACGCGCGCCGTCGGAAGCGCGAAACGCGTCGCGCACGACGCGATCCACGACGCCCGGCTGCGTCGTGACGAACACGTGCCGATCGACGAGCCCGCGCCGCGACAATAGCTTCGACAGCTCCTTCGATGCGATCGCGCGCGCCGACTCGCGCGTCAGCGGCCGGAACGGGACGACGCGATCGATCCGGTTGAACAGCTCCGGCGAGAAGAACGCACGCACCGCTTCGACGTGCTCGTGCCGCGACGCCGCGTCGCGCAACGCCTCGGCCGCCTCGCCCTCTTCCGCGAATCCCACCGCCGCGCGCGTGCGGGCGCCGAGGTTCGACGTCATGACGACCACGGCGTTCGTGAAGCTCGCGGTCTCGCCCGCGGCGTCGGTGAGTCGTCCTTCGTCGAAGATCTGCAAGAGCAGGTTGTGGACGCGCGGGTGTGCCTTCTCGATCTCGTCGAGGAGCACGACGACGAACGGCTGCTCGCGCACCGCGCGCGTCAGGATCCCTTCCGGCGCCCAGCGATCGCCGACGAGGCGCGCGGCGGCGTCGCTACCGGAGAGCTCGCTCATGTCGAAGCGCAAGAGACGCGACGCGCTCCCGTACAAGTATTCGGCGAGCGCCTTCGCGAGCTCGGTCTTCCCCGTGCCGGTCGGCCCCGCGAAGAGGAGCACGCCGTAGGGACGCGACGGATCGACGAGGCCCGTCTTGATCCGCACGACGAGATCGGTCGCCGCGCGAATGGCCTCGGGCTGCCCCATCACTTGCGACGCGAGCTGCGTCTCGATGTCGTTTGGATCGAGCGATGTTCCCGCCTCGATGAGCGCTTCGGGTAGCCCCGTGCGCGACGACAAGAGCGCGAGCACGTCGCGCGCGCCGAGCGGACGCGGTCTCTCCTCCGTACCGGCGCCGTCGCGCGCGAGCTGCCGCAGAAGATCGATCGCTTTGCCCGGGAGAGCGTGCCCCGGCAGGAGCGCCGCGCCGACATCGAGCGTCGCCGCGAGGGCGTCGGGCGCGAACGCGACGTGGTGCCGCGGCTCGAGCGCGCGCATCTCGTGCACCATCAGGCGAAACGTCTCGTCGGCGTCCGTCGGCGCGACGTGGACGCGCGTGAAGAGCGACGCGAAGGCGGGCGCGTCGTCCTCGAGCTGCCGAAGTTGATCGGGCGTCGCCTCGCCGACCATGACGATCTCGCCGCGCGCGATCGGTCCGCGGAAGATCTCGGCGAGGTTGCGATCGCTCTCGCGCGTCCGACCGATGCGCCCGAAGAGGTGGAGATCGTCGACGAAGAGAACGACGCGCGCCGAGCGAACGTCGGCGAGGAGATCGACGCAGCGCTGTTCCCAATCGCCCAGGTAGCTCATCCCCGCGATGATCCGCTTGCCCGCGATGCGCCACACCGCGTGCGCGCGATCCAAGTTGCGATGCGTGTCGTAGTCGTCGGCGGAGAGGAGATCGGCGACCGCGCGATTGAGGAGCGTCGTCTTTCCGGATCCGGGTGCGCCGATCGCGATCACGGGCTGCTTCTTCGTGCCGCACAGCGCGAGGCGAAGCTGCTCGCGGTACACCGCGCGCGGTGAGCCGATCGCGAGCCGCGACTCCGCCGCCTGCGTCGTCAGATTCACGCCGAGCTCCGGCAACACCTTGAGGCCGCCGCTGCGCTTCGCTCCGCTTCGATTGTCGTGGAGATCGTCCCACACGCCGCGCGGTCTCTTCGGAAGCGAATCGAGGAGGGAGCGCGGCGTCGCGGCGAACGACACGAGCTTGATGAGATCGCGACCGTTGCTCCACAGCTCGCCGAGCTGCTCGTCGTCGAGCTCGCTCCACGCCGTCTGGAAGAACGCCGTCGCCTGCTCCACGAGCGACGCCCCCTCGCGCAACGGAAACCACTCCGCCTGTCGCTGCGGGTGGTACGCGAGGACGAGCCGCCGCGACTCCGATGCCCAGCGCGGCTCGACGACGAGCGGGCACAGCCCCGACACCTTCCGACGCTGTCCGGCGCCGCGCAAGACGAGCTCGACGCGCACGCGCTCGAGCTGCGTTCCGCGCGCGAGCTGGAACGCTTCGAGCTCGCGCGGCTCGAGCTTCGCCACGACGTCGCGCAGCTCGTCGGTCAAGCCTTGCTGCAGCTTCCCGGGGTGGCGCCCGCGTCGTGCGCGCGTGTACGGACCGATCCCGAGCGTCGTCCACTCGAGGAACCCGCCGTCCTTCTTTTGATAGACCGGGACCGTGAGGAACATGATCGTCAGTAGTCGTTGTCGAGCGGGCCGAGGAACAGCTCGTCGCGATCGAGATCGGATTGTTCGACGTGGAGAAGATGGAGCAGCGCGATCTCTTCGAGTCGTGGGAAGTAGTCGTCGACGCCGCAATCGTCGAGAGCTCGCGCGCCCGCGGCGATCGAGAGCGTTCGCGCGGGGACATCGAGCGTCCGCACCGCCGGGACGCGGCGGAGGACGTTCGCGTCGGCCGGCGAGTCGGGGACGAGCGCAGCGGAGCCCCACTCCTTGTCGAGGAGCGCCGTGCGCATCGCGATGCGACGGACGGTCACGAACGCTTTGTCGACGTCCGGGATCGGGCGGATGAACGTATGAAGCCCCCCTTCGAGCGCGAGCAGCACGCCCGCGTGCGCGCCTTCGCATCGGAGGAGAACGTTGCGCGGAGCCGTCGCGGCGTCGGCGATTCGCTCGAGCATCCACGTCGGATCGCGAGGCGGTCCCCACTTGCGCGACGTGGGCCACTCGCTCGACGTCGCGTCGCGTGACGCGCCGTGCGCATGAAGCGAGGCGTGCCAGCCGCGCCGTTCGAGATCGCGCAGGAGCGGTGCGAGCCAGAGCCCGAGCCCGAGCCCTGCCGCGTGGTCCTCGATGAGGAGCGTGACCCGATCGCGCTGCGGCTCGAGCGCCAGCAGCGCGATGACGAGCTCGCGCCGAAAACGTGAGCGCACGTCGCGCGCCTCGCTCGCGAACGCATCGATCGCTTCGCCTTCACGCATCGCCATCAACGCGACCTCTTCCGCCGCGTGCGCATCGGCCTGCGCCCCCGCGAGGCGTCGCCAGATCTGCGCGAGTCGGTGGTGCTCGGCCTGGAGCGTCGAGACCTCGTGCGCGGTCCGTCGATCGCCGTCGCGGCGCTTGCCGTAGCCCAGCTGAGTGACGAGCTGCGCGATCTGCTCTTCGAGCTGCCCGACGCGATCGAGGCGCATCGCGCGATCGACGTCGCGTCGGATCTCTGCGACGGCGTGCAGATCGATCGCGTCGCGATCGCGCGTGGCCGCCTTGGCTCTGTGCACCGCGACGGAGAGGGTCTCGGTGTCGATCGTCGCCGCCGCTTCGCCGCGATCGCGAGGCTCGTCTGCCGCGCGGACGCGGACCGACGCACCACGCGCCGTGTCGCCGAGCCCGGACAGCAGGCGCGCCATCGGCGTGACGAGCTCGTCCTCGACGGCTCGCCGGAGCGCGCGCGCACCGTACGCTTCGGAATAGCCGGCCGCAGCCAACGTCGCCGCTGCCGCGTCGCTCGGCTCGAGCCGCAGTCGCCCTTCGAGCACGCCGCGTCGCGAACGCAGTCGATCGATCGCGATGCGTGTGACGCTGGCGATCGTCGCGCGCGAGAGCGGGAAGAACGTGACGATGCGATCGAGCCGGTTGACGAGCTCCGGCCGGAAGGAGCGCTCGACCTCGCGCGCGTAGTGCGCGCGTGCCGCGTCGGGCGACGTTGCCGACTCGCCGCCGAAGCCGACGCTCGCACGCTGTGACGTCGCACCGAGGTTGCTCGTGAGCACGACGATCGTGTCGTGGAAGTAGGCCGTCCGCCCGCGCGCGTCGGTGAGTCGCCCTTCGCCGCAGACCTGGAGGAGGAGATCGAGGACGGCGGGGTGAGCTTTTTCGATCTCGTCGAGCAGCACGATCCCGAACGGCTGATCGCGCACGCGCCGCGTGAGGAGACCGTCGGCGCGATCGGTGCCGCGGATCAGGCGTTCCGCGGCGCCCGCGTCGGCGTACTCGCTCATGTCGAAGCGAACCATGCGCTCGGCGGATCCGAAGAGGAACGCCGCGAGCGCGCGCGCGAGCTCGGTCTTCCCCACGCCGGTCGGCCCGACGAAGAGGAACGTCGCGAGCGGTTTGCCGGTCGGCTGGAGCTGCGCCTTCACGACGCAGACCGTCTCGGCGACGCGCTTCACCGCTTCGTCTTGTCCGATGACGCGACGTCCGAGGTGCTCGATGACGTCGGCGAGCTCGAGCGCGCGATCTTGTCGCAAGAGGAACGACGGAACGCCGCTGCGCACGCTGAAGAGCTCGTACACGCGATCGACGTCGAGCATGCGCGTCTCGCCAGCCGCTCCCGCGACGTCGTGCTCCATCGCGCGGAGCTCGTCGTAGAGGCGCATCACCTTGCCGGGGAACGACTGGTACGGAAGGTAGCGCTCCGCGAGGTCGACGAGCGGCAGGACGGCGTCGTCGCGCAGACGCGGAAGATCCGGCTCGCGTCGCGCTTCGAACACGAGGCGACCGCGCAGCGCCTCGATCGTGCGCGCGGCGTCGAGCGGAGCGAGCCGGACACGCGTGAAGAACGCGAGGAAGCCAAAGTGCCGCCGCTCCGCCGCTTCGAGGAGATCGTTGCGCAGCTCGCCCACGATGCGGACGCGCCCTTCTTCGAGCCACGGCTTCATCGCGGCGGGGAGATCGACACCGCCGCCTGCGTGATCGCCGAGGAGATCGGCGATGCTCTCGAAGTAGAGCGTCGCGTCGAGCACCTCTGCAGCCTCCATCACGCGCCGCACGCGCTCCTGCCATTGCCCGAGGCCGCTCATTCCTGCGATGAGCTGCGATCCCGACGTCGCGTAGACACGCAGCGGCTCGCCGCCACCCGCACCACGCACCGCCGCCCGCACGAGCGCCGTCTTCCCCTCGAGGTGCCCGCCGGTCACGAGCACCGCGCTCCGCTCTTGCGCGCGCACGAGCGCGGCGAGCTGCCGTACCTCTGCGTCGCGTCCGACGAGCGGCGGCGCGTCGCCCGGATCGAGCGGCGTCGCGACCGACTCGAGCACCTCGATGGCCCAACGGCGTCGCTCGGCATCGACGAGCGCCCTTCGCGCCGCGGTGCGCCCCATCGGCGCGCGATCCATCCGCTCGACCTCGATCTCCACCGGCACGAGCGCGTGCGCGCGCGGCGGGAAGAGCTGCAGGTATTGCCACGCCGACAGATCGAGCGCGCCCGCCATTCGCGACACCTCCGCGCGCAGCGCTTCGTCGACGTCGTCTTCGGAACGAACGAAGAACGTGTGATCGATCGCCGGCACGACGATCCACGCGCCCGCGCGGCTTCGCAGAGGCGCACCGTCTCGTTCACCACTCGAGCCCGCGCCGCGCTCCGCAGGGATCACAATCCCCGCGATCCGCAGCGGCGCGTCGATCTGCAACCGACGCGGCAGCCCTTCGCGCGGCACGAGCACGTCGACCTCGCGGAGCGTGACGCCCTCGGGTAACGCGAAGCGGGCGACGATCTCCGGCGCGGCGCGCGCGAGGTACTCGGTGAGAAAGAGGCGCTGCTCCGCGAGGCACGACGCTTCGGAGCCAAAGCTCGCGAGCGTCGGATCGACGACGGGCGCGACCGCGAAATCGCCGCTGGCGAGCTCGCGCGCGTAGAGGAGCGTCTGCACGGTGAGCGTCGCGTGCGGCATCGGCGCGCGCGAGCATACCAGGTTGCTGCTACGCTTCTCGGCATGGGGCGTGCGGGCGAGGCTCCGATCGTCGAGGTGGGGCCGGTCGAGCGCGGCGTGCTCGATCCGCAGTCGCTGCTCGAAGCGAAGGTGACCGCGCAGGTGCGCGTGCTCACGGACGCACGCGACGTCCGCGCGATCGTCGAAGCGCAGCGCGCGGCGGGTACCCCTGCGTCGTTTCGCTCCCGCGTCGTCGACCTCGTCACGCAAGCGATCTTCGCGTCGATCGCCGCGGCCGCGCGGCAGACCAGCTGCTCGCTCCTCGACGCGATCGGCCCGGCGGTCCGTCGCGACGTCGAGATCGATCTCGTCAAGCGCCTCGGGCAAACGCTCGCGCCGCTCGGCCTCGGTGTCGCCGCGATCGAGGGGCTCTCGCTCACGATGGACCCGTCGACCGAGACGTGGCTTCGCACGCAACGCTCGTCGTCGCGCATGAGGCAAGCGCTCCCGGCGTCGGCGTCCTCGCCGCCCGACGAGGCGACCGCGGTCGCCGGATCGTGTGCGCGGTGCGGCGCGCAGGTCGCGGTGGAAGAGAAGGCGTGCCCCGCGTGCGGTGGCGCGGTCAAGCCGCCGCCGCCGTGCGTTTTCTGCGGAAGCGAGATCCGCCCGGGCTCGCGCTTCTGTGTTCGCTGCGGTGCGCGCGCGTTCATCGTGCAGCCCGCCGCGCGTAGGTGATCGCGTGGTAGGTTCGAGCGAGGGGTAGCCATGCATTCTCGTCGTCTTGGCCGTTTCGCAGGCACGCTTGCGCTCGCGTCGATCGCTGCGGTGATCGGGATCGGCGGTTGCGGCAGCTCGAAGTCGAACGGGTTCGGCGACGGAGATGCCTCGGCCGGCGACGGATCGCCGGGTGACGACGGCGGCCTTCCGCTCGACGCGCTGTCGGATCAATTCGCGGGCTGCGCGACAGGTAACTTTCAGGCGCACCAGTCGCCCGCCGCGCTCCTCATCGATCTCGATCGAAGCGGGACGATGGCCGCCAACAACAAGTTCGCGTTCGCGCAGCAGGCGATCGTCGCCGCGATCGATCAGGATCCGTTCGACACGATGACGCTCGGCCTGATGGCGTTCCCGAGCGGAACGACCGCGGCACCGCAGTGTCTCCAGATGCTCGGCGTGACCGCGGTCGCGTGTGGCACCTCCGGGCTCCCGCAGGTCGCGCTGCAGCCTGCGGGGACGAACAAGTCGAACGCCGCGACCGGAGTGCGCCACGACATCTACGCATGGCTCGTCGCGCCTGCGAACACACCCGTCGACGACATGACCGGCGACGGCAATCCGACGTATGACGCGCTTCGCAACGGACTCAACTCGCTCAAGCTCGTTTCGAACGTGAAGCGCATCCTGCTCTACATCACCGACGGTGGCGCGGGCTGCACGTCGGTTGCCAGTCCGATACGCCAGTCCTACCAAGACGCCAACGCGTGCCCGGACTGGGAGGTCCCCGACACGATCGTCACGCTGATCAAGAACGCACACGACGACACGTCCGCGCCGGTGTCGACGTTCGTCGTCGGCGTGCCGGGCGCCGACACGAACGGGAGCAATCCCATGACGCAGCCGCCGTACCACGTGCGTAACGCGCTCAGCGCGTATGCGTTCGCCGGCTCGCCCGAGACCGTCGATGCGGCGTGCACCGGTCGCGCGTATTCGAAGACAGGCGGTGATCCGGCCGTGTCGTGTCACTTCGACATGACGACGGGAAACTACTCGGCGGCGACGCTCGCGACCGCGATCGAGCAGATTCGCGGCAAGGTCCTCGGCTGCATCTTCGAGCTCCCGAACGCCGACGGCGGGATGATCGATCGCACCAAGGTGAACGTCACGTACACCGTCAACGGCACCACCGTCGATCTCAAGAAGCGCAGCGACCCGAACGACACGTGCTCGATGGACGGCTGCTGGGACTACACGCCCGACGGCAAGGTCGAGCTCTTCGGGAAGGCGTGCTCGGACGTGAAGGGCGTCGCGACGGCGCAAGTGAAGATCGTCGTCGGCTGCTCGACGATCATCAAGTAGCGATCACGCCGGACGCACCACGACGCCGCCTGCGCCGGGCACGACGCACACGCGCGATCCGCGCGCGAAGGTGGCGTCGAGGAGGCCGGTCGCGATCGGCTGGACGATCTGCCGTTCGATGACGCGCTCCATCTCGCGCGCGCCGCGATCGGGCGCGTAGCCCGCCTTGGCGAGCGCGTCGTAGGCGTCGGCGCCGACGTCGAGCGTCATCTCTTTGTCGGCGAGCCGGGCGCGCACGTCGCGGAGGATCTTGTCGATGATGAGGCGTACTTCGACGATGCCGAGCGGCTTGAACGGGACGACGCGACCGATGCGATTCAGGAGCTCGGGGCGAAAGAAGGTGGCGAGCGCCTTCGGGAGGGCGTCGGCGCGAGGCGGCTCGAACGCCGTGTCGGCATGGATCGATGCGCCGTCGTCGTCGCGCGCGCGAAAGCCAAGAGCGCGCTTGGGCGACGCCATCGCGTCGGCGCCGAGGTTGCTCGTCATGATGATGACCGTGTTGCGAAAGTCGACCATCTTGCCTTGCGCGTCCGTGACGCGCCCTTCGTCGAAGATCGGCAAGAACAGATCGGCGATTTTGGGGTGCGCCTTGTCGATCTCGTCGAAGAGCACGACCGAGTACGGCATGCGCGCGACGGCGTTCGTGAGCTGCCCGCCTTCGGTGTGGCCGACGTAGCCCGGCGGCGATCCGACGAGGCGCGCGACGGCGTGCTCCTCGCCGTACTCGGACATGTCGACGCGCACGAGGTGACGCGGATCGTCGAAGAGAAACTCCGCGAGCGCCTTCGCGAGCTCGGTCTTCCCGACGCCGGTAGGTCCGAGGAAAAGAAACACGCCGTACGGGCGGCGGCGATCCGCGAGGCCGACCATCGCGGTGCGCACGACCTCGGCGACCGCGCTGACCGCGTGATCCTGGCCGACGACGCGCGCCTTCAGCGCCGCCTCCATGCCGAGCAACCGACGCTGTCGATCCTCGGTGAGCCTCTCCGCCGGAATGCCCGTCCAGTCCGCGATCACCGCGGCCACGTCGTGGCGCGACACCGCCGCGCGCCCACGCTTCGCGCGTCGAGGTGAGAGCGTGAGGAAGCGACGGCTCGCGGCCGCTTGATCGAGCAGATCGCGCGCCTTGTCCGGCAAGCGTCGGTCCGGCAGATAACGGATCGAGAGATCGATCGCGGCGTCGATCGCGTCGTCGTCGACCGACACGTGGTGGTGCGCTTCGAGCGCCGGGCGTGCGCCCGCGAGCATCGCGCGCGCCTCATCGCGCGTCGGCTCCTCGATCCGAATCGGCTGGAAGCGCCGCTCGAGAGCCGCGTCCTTCTCGATGAATTTCTTGTATTCCGCGGGTGTCGTCGCGCCGATGCACCGGAGCACGTCGCGTGCGAGCGCAGGCTTCAAGATGTTCGCTGCGTCGAGCGCACCGCCGCCGGCGCCGACGAGCGTCTGGAGCTCGTCGATGAAGAGGACGAGATCGCGATCGGCCGATGCCTCGGCGACGATCTTGACGAGCGTGTCCTCGAAGTCGCCGCGAAACTTCGCGGTCGCCGCGAGCGCGCCCATGACGAGCTCGACGATGCGGAGCTCGCGGATCTCTTCCGGAGCGTCGTCGTCGACCGCGCGCCGCGCGAGCCCTTCGACGACTGCGGTCTTGCCGACGCCGGCGTCGCCGACGAGGACGGGGTTGCTCTTCTGCTTTCGAAGGAGCGCGCGGATCACCTGCTTCGTCTCGGCCTCGCGCCCGAGGACGGGCTCGATCCGGCCCTCGCGCGCGAGCTGCGTGAGATCCTTCGAGAAGCGATCGAGCGTCGGCGTCGGCGGATGCGGCTTGCGATCGGGAGCGCTCGGCGGTGTCGACGGGCGCGACGTCGCGCGGGCCTGCAAGGGAAGGTCGCCGATCTTCTCGAGGACGTCGCGCGGCGCGATCTTCGACTGCGCGAGGAAGCGCTTCATCGCGTCGTCGCGGTACTTCATGAGCGCGGAGAGCACGTCGATCGGATCGACCTCACGCTCCGCGCGCGCAGCGTAGCTTCGCGCCTTCTCGAGGAGGAACGTCACACGCGACGAGACCCGCGCCGGCTCCCGATCGTGCTTGCCCCCGTGGCTCGTCGCGAACGCGCGCAGATCGGCGCGCACCGCGTCGACTTCGATCCCCGCCTTTGCCAGGCGCGCGAGCGCATCGAGCGACAGCTCGCCGAGCACGGAGATGAGCAAATGAATCGGCTCGACGGCGATCGCCCGCGCGGTCCACGCTTCGTCGACGGCGTGCGCGACGAGCCGATCGAGAGACGGTGTCGCCGCGGGGAGCATCGAGGTCCGGATAGTACCGGATCCCACCTTCTGGCCGCCGGACTGAACTTTTCCGCACGCGCGCCCCTTTCGTTCGTCGATGCCGTGCGCGCGCCCAAGCCGCGGCGTCGACGGCGGTCTGTCGAGGAGGAGGAAGTTCCCATGGCAGGTGTCGGCGTCGAAGCGGGCAAGAGTGGGCGGAGGACGCTCGACTCGGAGATCAACATGATCCCGATGATCGATCTCCTGATGGTCACGATCGCGTTTTTGCTGATCACGGCGGTGTGGTCGACGATGGCGAGACTCGATGCGAGCGCGAACGTGCCGGGTCCGCCGACCGCCGAGCCATGCGACGGCGTGTGCGAGAAGCCGAAGGAGCTTCACGTCGACATGCACGCGAGCGACAAGTTCGTGCTCACGTGGAAGCAAGACGGCGTCGTGCTTCGGTCGCTCGATGTACCGCGTGGCGCGGTCACCGCAGGTGGCGGCGCGCGCTTCGCCGATCTCGGCGCGGCGATCGAGAAAGAGTGGAAGACCGAAGGGACGACGCGAGCGCCGACGGACTTCAGGCGCGACCGCGCCGTGCTCCACACGTCGAACGACACGCGCTACGAAGAAATGATCGCGGCCATGGACGCGATCTACGGCGTGACACGCACCGCGCGTGGAGGGAACGTCCCGGCGTTCGCGGTCACGCTCGCGGCGAATTGACCTACGGCTGCTCGGGCGGAGGCGGCGCGCCGTACATGGGAGCGGGGGCGCGCGGTTGCGTCGGGGTCGGCGACGGATCGACCGGAGGCTTCGCGGGATCCGCGGAGCCCGGCGCCGCGCCCGCATCTCGATCGAGCTCCGTGGGCGGTCCGCCGTAGACGTTCGCCGGCCCCCGCGCTGCGCATGCGGCGGCCGCGACGCTGGCGCCGAGCGCGACGACGATGGCGGCACGCGCGACCGTGCTCCGCAGTTCCATCGGGGCCGCGCAAAACGGGCACGCGGAAGCGGCGCGGACGTGACGACGGCACGACGGGCAGGGTTCGAGTGCAGTGGACATGCGCTGATCATACACGCGAGACGAGATGCAGCATCAAGCGACGCCCCTCTCGTCCACACCGGCCGCGCGGACGGCCTCGCGCACGATCTGCTCGATCGTCGTCAGTGCGAACGGCTTCTCGATGCGACGGTTCGGCACGCGCGCGAGAAAATCGGCCGCGCGAGCCGTGAAAGCGCCGCCGGTCATGAAGACGAGCCGTCGCTCGAACCCCGATTTTCTCTCGCGTAGTCGCTCGTAGAGATCGATCCCGCCCATCTGCGGCATCATCAGATCGCAGAAGACGACGTCGAAGGGGGCGCCTCGTTCGATTGTCTCGAGCGCCTCTGCGGCGGACGTCAACGCCGTGACGTCGTGGTCGACCTGGAGGAGCTCCCGCAGCGTGTTGGCGATCGCGAGCTCGTCGTCGATGACGAGGATTCGCGCGCGGCGCGTGACGCCGCTGTCCTCCGTCCCGGCCGTCGATGGTGGGGGGGGCGGCGGCCGGCTGTCGGCGACATGCGCTCGCGTCGGCAGCTCGATGCGGAACGTGCTCCCTTCGCCGACGCGGCTCTGGACCGAGATGCGCCCGCCGAACGATGTCACGATGCTGTGGCAGATCGAGAGCCCGAGGCCCGTGCCGATCGGCTTGGTCGTGAAAAACGGATCGAAGATCTGTCGTGCGGTCTCGGCCGGCATCCCCGCGCCGTTGTCGGCGATCTCGATCACGACGCGCCCAGGCGGCCACGAACGCACCGCGACGCGAATTTCGTTTCGATCGATCGCCGTCTCGTCCATCGCCTGCATCGCGTTGAGCAGCAGGTTGAGCAGCACCTGCTCGAGCCGCGCATCGTTCGCCCACGCGGGCGGCACGCCGTCTTCAATCTCCGTGACGACCCTCGCGCGGTGCCGCAAATCGTGCGCCGCCATCTTGATCGCCGACGCGAGCGCCGCCCGCAGATCCACCGGCGCGCGCGTCTCGCCGTCGACGCGCGAGAAGGCGCGGAGATCGCGGACGATGGCGGCCACCCGAGCTGCACCGTGGCGCGCCTCTTCGAGCATGAGCGACAACGCCTGAAGGCGCGACGGATCGCGCGCGAGCTCCGGCAGCTGGCGCGACAGCCACTCGAGATTCAACGTCAGGTACGCGAGCGGGTTGTTCACCTCGTGCGCGACGCCCGCCGCGAGCGTCCCGAGCGCGGCGAGGCGATCCGCTTGCAGCAGCTGCGCCTCCATGCGCGAGCGCTCCGTGACGTCGCGTCCGATCCCGAGGACCGCCGGCGCCCCTTCGTATTCGAACGGCACCGACGCGACCTCGAGGAGCGCGGTCGTACCGTCACGTCGGAGAACGCGGTAGCGCTGCGGCTCGAGCGCGGTCCCCTGCATGATGTGCGCGCCACGCGCCCTCAGCGTCGCGACGTCGTCGGGGTGAACGAGCTGATCCATCGGCGTCGCGAGGAGCTCCTCGACGTTCGCGAACCCGAAGACCCGAACGTAGGCGGGGTTGGCGTAGAGAAAGCGATTCGTCCGCATGATCGCGATCGCTTCGGGGACGGCTTCGATGAGCTTGCGGAAGCTCGCCTCCGAGCGGCGCGACGCGTCCTCGGCGCGCCTGCGCTCGGCGATGTCGGTCACGAACGTGATCGTCGCGTTCCGTCCGTCGATGATCGCGTCGCCCACAGCGATCTCTATCGGCACGCGCCGTCCGTCCGGATGCAGGCCGTTGAGCTCGTAGCTCCATCTCCCGCGAACGCCCGCGTGTCGTTGCGCGAAGCGTGACCGCGCGAGCTCCACGTCCTCGGGCGCGACGAACCCCATCGGCGCGTTCGCGCACATCTCTGCCGGCGTTCGACCGAAGATCTCGGCGAGTCGATCGCTGACGAACACGTTTCGCGGCGTGGCCTCGTCGACCATCGTCACTGCGACGCCAATGCCTGCGGTGTTCGCCGCCTGCAGCAGCGCGTGGCCGAACGGGCCGAGGCTCGCTTCCAACGCGCTCGGGCTGTCACGCTCGGTCATCTCACGAGATTTATCAGACTCCCGGTCCCCGCGGTGCCGGTCCCCGCGGTGCCCACGATGTCCCACCGCGGCCGCGTAACCTTTGTGGTGCCTCGGGCGTAGACTTGTCATGGAGGCGACCCGTTGAAGTACGACCCCGATCCCTTTCAGCCGTCGATGCAGCGCCGCACGTTTCTGCGATCGCTCACCGCGGGGACGATCATCGTCGCGCTCGGCGGCACCGCGTACGTCCTCGCGGACTCGGAGGAAGAGCGTCGCGCGCGCGAGTCGAAGCGTCCCGACGGCCGCCCGCGCCTTCCGCCCAACCAGTATCTCTTGAAGCGCATGCGACCGATGGGCGGCGACGAGGGCGATCCGAGCCCCGGCGGCTTTCGCCTCAAGGTGTACGGCGAGGTCGAGAGCCCGTTCACGATCGATTTCGCCGAGCTGCTCAAGATGCCGCAGGTCGACATCACGAGCGACGTCCACTGCGTGACGAAGTGGACCGTGCTCGACGCGCGCTTCACCGGCGTGAAATTCACGGATCTCGCCGCGCGCGCGAAGGTGAAGAGCTCTGCGCGTTACGTCATCTTCGAAGCGGCGCACGGTTACACGTCGAACGTCCCCTTGCGCGAGGCGATGCGTCCGAACGTGATGCTCGCGCACAAGATCGACGGCGACTCGCTCGCGCGCGCGCACGGCGCTCCCGTGCGTGCCATCGTCCCCGATTTGTATTTTTGGAAGAGCGCGAAGTG
This sequence comes from Deltaproteobacteria bacterium, assembly GCA_043785585.1. Taxonomy (GTDB): domain Bacteria; phylum Myxococcota_A; class Polyangia; order Polyangiales; family Polyangiaceae; genus JBBQXV01. Next base: position 33,904 of record JAYVXB010000313.1, read on the forward strand.
GCTCACCGGCATTCGCTTCAGCGACGTCGATCGCCCGGGGTTCTGGGAGACGCGCGGCTACCACAACCACGCGGACCCGTGGAGGGAAGAGCGGTATGGCTGACGCCGCCGACGCGCGGCCTGCTCCAAGCGCGCGAAAGAAATTTCAATGGCGCCCGTGGCTGCGCGCCGTGCATCGCGACGTCGGCTACACGGCGGTCGGGCTCACGGTCGTGTACGCGCTCTCCGGTCTCGCGGTGAACCACGTCGCGGATTGGGATCCGAACTTTCGGAACTACACGCGCGAGACGCAGGTCGCGTTGCCGCTGCCCGAGGACGACCAAGAGCTCGCGCGCGTCGTCGACAAGCAGCTCGACGTGCGCGAGACGCCGAAGGAGGTGTACCGCACGGACGACGAGGTCGAGATCCTCTTCGACCATCGCACGCTGCACGTGAACGTGAAGACGGGGCACGTGCTCGATCAGGAACAGAAGCCGCGCTTTCTCCTTCGCGCTGCCAACTGGCTGCACTTGAACCGCGGCAAGAAGGCGTGGAGCTACGCCGCCGACACGTACGCGGCCGCGCTGCTCTTCCTCGCGATGAGCGGGATGTTCATGCTGAAGGGGAGAGCAGGGATGATCGGACGCGGCGCGATCTTCGTCGCGATCGGCGTGGCGATCCCCATCCTCTACGTGACGCTGCTCGGGAGCTGAAGGCTGATCACGCCGGCGGCGGAATCGATCCTTCGCCGGCGAACCCGTAGAAGCCCGCGTTCTCGAGCGCGGGGAGCGCGCTCTTCTGCACGAGCAGCGTTCTCACCGCCCACACTTCGCGGAAGATGCGGTACTTCAGCGCCGTCTGATCGAGGTAGTCGACGCCCGCCGATCCGCCGGTGCCGGTGCGTCGTCCGATGATCCGCTCGACCATGCGCGCGTGCCGCTGGCGGAAAATGACGAACGATTGCTCGAGCGCGACGATGCCGTCGATGACCTCGCGTGGCCACGCGAGGAGCGGGAGCTCGCGGTAGCTCTCGATGAAGACGAGCGCGGCACGGATGCGCGACGCGCGCGCGCGCTGATCCTCGGGCAGCTCTTCGGCGCGCAAGAACGCGCGCGCGCCGTCGACCTCGCGCGTGAATCGCTCTTCGAGGCGCACGGTATCGGCCGGCGTCATCGCGTGGGTCTGCGCGAGCTCGAGCGCCGCGCGAACGGCGGTCGCGTGCGTGGCGCAGTACGAGTCGACGAACGCGCGAACGCGAGCCGCGTCGTCGGGCTGACCGACGAGCGATCCTTGGATCGGCGTCCTGTACAGCCACTCGGCGATCGCGTCGCGCAACGTCGGCGTGTCCTCGAGCCGCGCCTCGACGCGCCTCGATGCCGACGACGGCGATCCGTCTTCGTTCCTCAGCGCCTGCATGTAGCTGTGCTCGTGCCCGAGCGGAATTCTCTCGGAGTCGGCGAGCCCGATCAGGATCTCGATCTCGCGGAGCTGCGCGGATTGAAATCCGCTCGCGGGGCTGAGCTTGTCGCGGAACGCGAGGTAGTCGCGCGTCGTCATGGTCTCCATCACCGCAAAGTGGCCGGCGAGATGATGAAGCAACGTCTCCATCCGACGGATGCCGCGCACCGCCGACGCGAGCGCTTGCTCGGGCACCGGTGCCTTCGCGAACAGATCGCGAACGCTGACCATCTCGCGCAAGACGAGCTTGAACCACAGCTCGTCGATCTGATGCACGGTGATGAACATCACCTCGTCGTTCGCGAGGTCGGCGTCGCTTTCGGCGAGGCCTCCCTGCAGCGCGAGGAGCTGCTCGATCTTGATGTAGTCCCAGTACGCGGTCGGTCGGCGGCGGATCATGTGACCCTCGCGAGATCAGTCCTCGGGAATCGGCTGCGGGCCGGGGATGATGCCGGCGATGTCCGGATCGATGCCGTCGGGGCCGACCGGGCGATCGGGTTTGTCGTTGCGCCGCTGCTGCCGACGCATCTCCTTCTCCCGCGCTTTGTCCTGCCGGTTCTTCTCTTTTTGCCGCTTGTTGACGCTCGGGTTCGACATGCTTTCTCTGCCTCGATCGCGACGCTCGTAGCGGCGCTCAAACTTGAGCGCTCCATACTACGCGCCGCCGTCCAGTTTCAACGTTTGCGCGTCGGGATCGCCTTGCCCAGCCAATCGCGCTTCGCTCGCTCGTACGTCGCACGCGCGGCCCATCCGAGCTCGTCTGCCGTCAGCACGGACATGCGCTTGCGCGCGAGCTCTTGTCCAAAGTACGCAGTCACGCGCGCGCGCGCTTCGGGAAGAGTCCCCGGCCAACCACCCGACACCGGGCGTCCCTCTTTGCGAAGATCCTCCCGCCACGTTTCCGCCCAGCGCTCGCCCACGACCACCGCGCCTGCCGCGAGAAGCTCGCGTCGCGCTTCGGCCGGTTTGTCGCTTCTTCTCATCTGATCTTGCATCTCGAGGGGCTCGGAATCTCGTCGCCGTCGTCGAAGCGACCGCCGCGATCCCAGTATCGAGAGAGCGTCGTCGTCAGAGGAGGGGAAACGTACTGAGGGCCGGCGGAGAGTAGCCGGAAACGCCGAATGCGCAAGGAGCGCCTCGACTTAGTGTGAGTACCACGCTAGGGAATGCGCCAATGAATTTCTCTGATCTGAATCTGATCCCCGAGCTCGCGCGTGCGGTCGCGGCCGAGGGCTATGACGTTCCGACACCGGTTCAACAGCAAGCGATTCCGCACGCGCTCGCAGGTCGCGACCTCCTCGCATGCGCGCAGACGGGCACCGGTAAGACCGCCGCCTTCGCGCTCCCCATCCTTCAACGCCTCGCCGCTGGCAAGTCACGCGGCATTCGTGCGCTGATTCTCACGCCGACGCGCGAGCTCGCTTCGCAGATCGCCGACAGCTTCCGCACGTACGGTGCGAACGTCCGCTTGCGCGGCGCCATCGTCTTCGGCGGCGTCAGCCAGTACCACCAAGAGCGCGCGATCCGCGAGCGTCCGGACATTCTCGTCGCAACGCCGGGCCGCCTTCTCGATCTCATGCATCAGCGCATCGTGTCGTTCGCGGATCTCGAGGTCTTCGTCCTCGACGAGGCCGACCGCATGCTCGACATGGGCTTCTTGCCGGACGTGCGTCGCGTGATCGCGGCGCTCCCGGCCAAGCGGCAGACGATGCTCTTCTCGGCGACGATGCCGACGGACATCCAAGCGCTCGCGAACGGCATCCTCAGCAATCCGGCGTACGTCGAAGTCACGCCTGCCGCGACGGTCGTCGAGAAGATCCAGCAGTCGGTCTTCTTCGTCGAGAAGTCGAGCAAGCGCGCGCTCCTCGAGCACCTCCTCGCCGACGCGGCGATCGCGCGCGTCCTCGTCTTCACGCGCACCAAGCACGGCGCGGATCGCGTCGCCGAGCAGCTCGGTCGCGTTCGCATCGGCGCGCAGGCGATCCACGGAAACAAATCGCAGAACGCGCGCGAGCGTGCGCTCTCCGATTTCAAGAAGGGGACGACGCGCGTCCTCGTCGCGACGGACATCGCGGCGCGCGGCATCGACGTCGACGGCGTCTCGCACGTCATCAACTACGACTTGCCCAACGTCCCCGAGAGCTACGTGCACCGCATCGGTCGCACGGCGCGCGCGGGCGCCGAAGGGATCGCGCTCTCGTTCTGCGACTACGAGGAGCGCGAGTTCCTTCGCGACATCGAGCGCCTCATCAAGCAGCGAATCCCGGTCGTCGAAGAGCATCCGCATCGCGCGGGTCACGGCGCGATGGACTCGTCGCCGCAAAGTCCGCGTTCGCGCAAGCCGCAGTCAAACGGCGGCGGTGGCGGCGGCCGACGATCGTACCGACCGCAAACGCGACGGAACGCTTCGCCTGCGTATTCAGGCCGTCCCGCGCAAGGCTGAAGGCACGAGAGATCGCCAAGCCGCAAAGTCGCCAAGCTACTCTTTCTTGGCGTCTCCGCGTCTTGGCGGTCCAAACCGATCAGCGCGGCGGCGTCGAAGAAGCCGCGGGCGCTGAGGAGCTCGACGACGACGGAGCGGGGGGGAGCGAAGGCGGCGGTGTCGTCAGCGGAGGCGGCGTCGCGCCCGGTGCGACGGTGCTCGCGGGCACGGCAGCAGGGCCGCCCCAGTTTTCGCTGCCGCAAGCGACGAGCGCGAGAGAAGCGAGCGGGAGAAAAGCGACGAGAGCGATCGTGTGTGTTCGGTTCATGAGCTCGAGGACGCTAGTAGCACGGCCGGAACGAGAGGTCAGGGCACGCGCGCGCGAGAGCGCTACGAGCTCTCTCCGTGATCTCTCTCGTCGGTCTCGCGCGCCAGCTCGTCGGTCTCGCGCGCGAGATCGATGAGGAGCGCCGTCGTCCGGACGTTGATCGCGTTCGGGCGCGACACGGGCTCGACGGAGAAATCGAACGCGCCGTCTTCCCACGCGAGGACGGCCATGATCCGCGCGCGACGCGCTTCGCCGCGCGCCACCGGCTCGACGTCGACGATCTGTCCGTCGCGAAAGAAGATGCGCGCCTCGGCGTCGCCGTGCCGAACGACGAGCCGGCCGGTCATGCGATCCATCTCGAAGAGCGCGAACAGCGTCGGGAGCTTGATGCTCGCGAGCTGCCCCGACAGCTGGTGCGCGCGTCGTCGCGGCGCGTCTTGCTCGGGCGGCAAGATGAGCGCGGAGAGGAGATCGTCGAGCGCGCGCGTCACCTCCTCGTCGTCCGGCTTCGACGGGCTCGGCCCCTCGACGGGCACCGCGTCGGGACGCACCGCCTGCATCGACATCGACGAGTGCGTGCGGATCGGGCGCTCGGTCTCGTGCTGGACCTCGACCTCGATGTCCCACGTCTTCTGGTCCGCGTTCTTTCGTGCGACGCGAACGGCGCGTCCGTCGAGGCGGATCCGTCGCGTCATCCCCGGCGCGACGATGTCGACGCGCACGCTCTCGCCCGGTTCGATCGGCCAGCTCGTCTGCAGCACCATCGAGCGCACGCTGAGCTGACGCACCGTCGCCGTGCGGTGCGTGTCGCTGTCGCCGACCTGCGCGTCGAGTCGCGGCGTGATCGTCGGCTCGTCCTCGACTCCTGGCCGCCCGACTGCGAGCACGTGCCGCACGAACTCGTGGACCGCGAGGGCCGACGCGTCGTTGTCCGGCATGAACTCGAACGCGACCCCGCCGACGCGCCGCTTGCCCGCGTCCATCTCCGCTGCGCGCACGACGTACGCCATCACGCGCAGCGTGCGCGAGCGATCGGCGGACACGAAGTAGAGCCAGTGGATCGTCCCGACGCCGCCGACGTTGCGCGTCGTCTCGAAGTACGCACCCGTCGCGCTGATGTCGCCTTTGCGCGCGCTCGGCTCGCGATCGATCCCTTCGACCGCGACGAGAAACGTCGTCGATACGCGCGCCCCTCTTCTCCCCTCGGTCATCGCTTCATCCTAACTCATACGAGCGGCGGATCGTCGTCGGCCCAACTCCCTCGCCTCGTCGGCGCCGCGACTTCCTGCGCGAGCACCTCGAGGAAGCGCGCGCGCGGCCACTCTTCTGCACCGAGCGCTTCGGTGTGCGGCGTCATCACCTGTGCGTCGATCACGCGGAATCCCCACGTCGCGACTCGCTGCGCGAGACGAACGAGCGCCACCTTCGACGCGTCCGACGACCGGCTGAACATCGATTCGCCGAAGAACATCCGCCCGATCGACACGCCGTACAGCCCGCCGACGAGCTCGCCCCCTTCGTACGTCTCGACCGAGTGCGCGTAGCCGAGCTCGTGGAGCTTCACGTACGCCGCTTCCATCTCGTCGGTGATCCACGTCCCGCGTTGCCCGGGCCGGTACGCTTCTTTGCATGCATGGATGACGTCGGCGAAGCGCGTGTCGTAGCGGACAGCGAGTGTCCCGTGCTTGAGCACCTTGCGGAGCGAGCGTCCGACGTGAAGGCGCTCGATGACGAGGACGCAGCGCGGATCGGGCGAGTGCCACAGGATCGGAAAGTCGTCCTCGTACCAAGGGAAGATCCCTTGGCGGTAAGCGAGGAGAAGTCGCTCGGGGCTGAGATCGCCGCCGACCGCGAGGAGGCCGTCTTCCGCGTCTTCGGCGGGCGGAAAGACGAGGCGTTGTGGGAGCACGTAGACGGGCATCCGCTCGTCATCATCATCTTCTATTTGCGCGACGTCGGAGCGCGCATTTGGATAGCCTCGAAGGATGAGCGCTCCGATGCATCCGTGTGATGGTTGCGGTCGCCATCTGAAGGCGAACGCGCGACGTTGTCCGTTCTGTGATCGCCTGACGTCGAAGCTCGGCTCCTCCGTTGCCGCAGTCTGCACTGTCGCAGCGACGGTCGCGGTCGGTCTCGCGCTGTCGGCTTGCTACGGCGGGCCTCCTCCAGGCTACCCGCCGCCGCCGCAGACGGATCCTTCGCCGTCCGCCGCGCCGGTCCCGTCGCCCGGCTCACCCGGCTCGCCGATCGCGCCGGACCCGAAGTAGTCGTTCGCTCAGCGTTCGCGTCGCGAACGACGACGGAAGATCGCACCGATCGCGAGCGTCGCGGTCGCGAGGAGCGCGTACGCGCTGAACGCCTGGTGACGGCGCGGACCGTTGATGCAGCTCGCGGCCTGCTTCGTCTCGTCGGCGTAGCGGAGCGCCTGGTGTTGGTTGCTCACGGTCGTCTGCGTGTCCGACGGCTGCAGGCGCAGATCGCCTATTTTCAACGCGTCGACCGGGAGCACCGCGCGAAGTCGTGTGACCCACACGTCGTTCGCGTGGAGGCCGAGCAGCGACGTGTCGAGATCGTCGAAGGCTTCGCATCCGCTCGGACGACCCGACACGGGCGGAGGCGACGAGTCCGGCTGCGACGCTGCGTCGTGCGTCGTACCTGCGTCGGCGAGATCGACGTCCGGCGCATCGGCGTCGATCGTCGCTCCGTCGTCGGCCGCGTCGCTCCCGCCGTCGGGCGTCGCCGTCCCGCTGTCGGGCGTCGTCGTCGGCGACGCGTCGTGCCCCGCGTCCTGCGCCGTGCACGGAACGGGCTGCCCCCCGGCTCCATTTCCGGTGGAGCCGCCTGTGCTCGTCGGGCGGCAGAGCGAGTAGTACGCCTCGGCGAGCCCTGGATTGCCGTTGTAGCTGTTGCCGTAGTAGCTCGGCGGCGGGTTGTATTGCCCATAGAACGAGAGCTGCGGTCGTCCCGCGTACTCGGTGAGCCACGCATGTCCGTTCGACGTCGCCATCGCCTGTTGCGACAGCTCTTCGTAGTTCGATCGATTCTGCACGCGGTCCCAGGTCAGCTTGTCCTCGTCGAGCATCACCTCGGGAAAATTCTGCGGTCGGTAACGTCCTTCGCTGATCACATACAGGGTGATGCCGACCTTCGCGCCCACTCCCGCCGCGACCATGCGAAGCGGCAGCGTCGCGTCCGCGCCGGGCGACACGATTCGCACGGGACGCATCGATCGTTCGTTGCACAGCGGCACGAGGCGGAGCGCGATGAAGTCGAACGCTTCGGCGACGTACTGATCGATCGTCGGGCGGATCGCGTCGGGGATGTCGTACGCATGCTGCACGAGCCAGTTCTCGAGCGCCTTCGGATCGGTCGCTCGCAGCGTCACCGTCTCGTACGGACCGATGACCTGCTGGCTGATGATCTGCACTTGGCCTGCGCCTGGTGCGTCCGCGCCGCTCGCTGCGCTCGACGCGCCGCAGCCGGTGAGCGCGCATCCGTATCCGCCGCCGTAGTACGCGGGGCTTACGACGACGGGCTCGGTGCTCGCGTCGAGCGCCGCGAAGAACGCGTCGTTCGCGAGCTCGACCTTCGCGCCCGGCTTCACGGGGAGCACCCACGCGAACTCGCGCGGGTTGCCGCTGTACTTGATCTGATCCCAGAGCACCGTCTGCTCCGGCGAGATCGCGAACGCCATGCGGTGATCGGTGACGACGGTGCGGTCGTATTGCGTCGGCGGAGCGAAGCAGCCTCCGCACGCCTCCGCCGTCCGTTCGTCGGTCGCGGCGAACGCGGCGGCGAGCAGAGGTGCAAAAGAGAAAAAGCGAAGCAAGCGAAGTCGGCTCATCGTGTCCTCCTTCGGGTTCACAGTCGGTGTGACAGCGTTGTCAGACTGGAAACCCGAACCACGCGAAAGAAGTGAAAGACTGCGGCCGTCCCACCGACCGTGGTGGACGTCATCGCAACCGTCGTGCCGCTCGCGCTCCGAGCGCGCGCGCTCGACAACGCGTATCGTTTGCGCGTGAGCGGACGGCGCGAGCACCTCTGTTACACCGACGGCGCGTGCAAAGCGGGCGACGGCGCTCCCGGAGGCTGGGGCTTCGTGATCAAACCGCCGACGGGGCCGACCGTCGAAGGGTACGGGAGCGCGAAGGAGACGCTCGCGAAGGTGATGGAGTACCGCGCTGTCGCGGAGGCGGTCGCCGCGCTCCCCGACGGGGCGAACGCGATCGTGTTCTCCGACGACCAGTCGCTCGTCGAGAACCTGATGAAGCATCTTCCGACGTGGCGCGCTCGCGCGTTCGCATCGGTCGATCCGCGGATCGTCGACAGCGTGCGGCGCATCGACGAGCGAATCGCCGGTGGCGATCTCATCGTGCGATTTCAGTGGGTGCGATCGCACAACGGCAACGCGGGGAACGAGCGGGCCGACGCGCTCGCGGCGCAAGGCGCGCGCGAAGCGAAGTCGGAGATCGCGACCGCGAAGACGCGAGCGCGCTGACGGCCGTCGCGCGACGCGCTACAAAGGAGGAGAGATGCGACGCCGGGAGAGGGGGTTCGCGTGAACGACGAGTCCTTTCTCCGCGACCACCGGATCTTGACGGGACGCTACCGCGTCGACCGCCGCGTCGCTTCCGGCGGCTTCGGTGTCGTCTACGCTGCCCATCACCTCGTGCTCGACGTCCCGGTCGCGATCAAAGTGTTGCACGACCGCTTCGCGGACTCGCCGGATCCGAGCGACGCGGTCGCCGCGTTCCTTCACGAGGCGCGTACGCTCGCGCGGCTGCGCCATCCGAACATCGTCGGCGTCATCGACGCGGGGGTCGTCCCGGGGACGTCGGTGCCGTGGATCGCGCTCGAGTGGTGCGATGGGAAGACGCTCGAGGCTCTGATGGCCGACGGCGATGTCGCTCTGCCGATGACGCCCTCGAGCGCCTGGAAGTTGCTGCGCCCCGCCGCCGAGGCGATCGCGTATGCGCACGGGCAGCGCATCGTTCACCGCGATCTCAAGCCGTCGAACATCATGGTCGTGCGCGTGGGAGCCGAGCTCGCGCCGCGCGTCGTCGACTTCGGGCTCGCGAAGGCCATCGAGGCCGCCGAGTCCAACGCGACGACCACCACGCGAAGGGCGTTCACTCCCGCGTACGCGGCGCCCGAGCAGATCACGGCAAAGGGGACAGGTCCGTGGACCGACGTGCACGCGCTCGCGCTCGTCTTCACGCAGCTCGTCACTGGCCAGCGCCCGTATGCACGCACCGACGAGCTGATGGCCGCGCTCGCTCCCGAGCGGCCCACACCGCGCCGCTTCGGCGTCACCGTCGCGCCGATCATCGAAGACGTGATCGAGCGCGCGCTCAGCGTCGATCGCTCGGCCCGCCCGCCCGACGGGGCTGCGTTCGTACGCGAGATGGACGCCGCGATCGCCGGCGCGCGCGGCGCAGAGACGATCGCCCTCTTCGCCGCGCAGCCAACCACGGGGAACGTGCCCTCTGCGGATCCCAGCCTCTCCGTCGGCGGTGTCGATGCGCCGCGCGTCGCTTCGCTCGCACCGGGATCACGTCGCGGCTTCCTCGTCGCGAGCGTTGCGTTTGCCGCGGTGATGCTGACCGCGTTCGTCGGGTGGCGGCTCGCGGCGCGTCCGGTCGTGGCGCCAGCGCCGGCGGCGTCCGCCTCGTCGACGGCGTCGGACATACCGACGTTCGGCATCGTGACGACGCGCCAGATCCCCGCATACACGCGCGACTCGTTCGAGGCAGCGATGCGCACGGCGGGCTACCAGATCGACATGACGCAAGAGAACGTATCGCCAGGATTCCG
>JAYVXB010000314.1:0-5959 GCA_043785585.1 Deltaproteobacteria bacterium
GTGGCGAAGGCCAAGACCGAAGAGTCGAGCAGCAATTGACGGGCGTGAGGGCGGAGCGATGAGCAGGGTCATCGGCATCGATCTGGGCACGACCAACTCGTGCGTCGCCATGGTCGAGACGTCGGCCACGGGCAAGGTCGAGGTCAAGATCATCCCGAACTCGGAGGGGGCGCGCACGACGCCGTCCATCGTCGGCTTTCCGGCGAACGGAGAGCGGCTCGTCGGTCAAGCGGCCAAGCGGCAAGCCGTGACGAACGCGACGAACACGGTGTTCGCGGTCAAGCGCCTGATGGGCCGCAAGCTCGACTCGCCCGAGGCTCAGCACCAGATCAAGGCGGCCCCCTACAAAATCTTCGCCGCACCGAACGGCGACGCCTGGGTTCACGTGTCGGGGCGCGACATGTCGCCGCCCGAGGTGAGCGCGATCATCTTGGCGAAGATGCGCGAGGTCGCCGAGACGTACCTCGGCGAGAAGATCAGCGAGGCGGTCATCACCGTCCCCGCGTACTTCGACGACGCGCAACGCCAGGCGACGAAGGACGCAGGAAAAATCGCCGGCCTCGACGTCAAGCGCATCATCAACGAGCCCACGGCGGCCGCGCTCGCGTATGGCCTCGACTCGAAGACCTCCGAGCGCATCGCCGTCTACGATCTCGGCGGCGGCACGTTCGACATCTCGGTCCTCGAGATCTCCAGCGGCGTCTTCAGCGTCAAGTCGACGAACGGCGACACGCACCTCGGCGGCGAGGACTTCGACGCGCGGATCGTCGAGACGATCGCCGAGTCGTTCCTCAAGGAGCACTCGGTCGATCTTCGCAAGGATCGAATGGCGCTCCAACGCCTCAAGGAGGCGGGTGAGAAAGCGAAGCACGAGCTGTCGTCGTCGCTCGAGACCGAGATAAACCTGCCGTTCATCGCGACGAGCGCGGGGGGCGAGCCACTCCACATCATCAAGACGATGACGCGCTCCGAGCTCGAGCTGCTCGTCGGCGATCTGATCGAGAAGACGCTCGAGCCTTGCGACAAGGCGCTGAAGGACGCGGGGTTCTCGCCGGCGGACATTCAGAACGTCGTCCTCGTCGGCGGCATGACGCGCATGCCGGCCGTGCAAAAAGCGGTGAAGCAGTTCTTCGGGCGCGACCCGCACAAAGGCGTTAATCCGGACGAGGTCGTCGCTGCCGGCGCCGCGCTTCAGGGCGCCGCGCTCGCGGGCGATCAAAACGTCGAGGTCCTTCTCCTCGACGTGACGCCGCTCTCGCTCGGCGTCGAGACGGGCGGCGGCGTGTTCACGATTCTCATCGGGCGCAACACCACCGTGCCGACGGAGAAGGGCGAGATCTTCACGACGAGCGTCGACAATCAGACGTTCGTGCCGATCCATGTCCTTCAGGGCGAGCGCAAGATGGCCGCGGACAACCGCAGCCTCGCGCGCTTCGAGCTGACGGGGATCCCGCCCGCGCCGCGCGGCGTTCCGAAGATCGAAGTGACGTTCAAGCTCGACGCGAACGGCGTCGTCAGCATCGACGCGAAGGATCTCGGCACCGGCAAGCTGCAGAGCATGAAGGTCACGCCGACGAGCGGGCTGTCGAACGACGAGGTCGAGCGGCTCGTGAAGGAAGGCGACCGCTTCAAGTACGCCGACGAGCTTCGTAAGGAGCTCGCCGAGCTGCGCAACCAAGCCGAGACGCTCCTCTACACGACGGAGCAGGCGCTCGAGGGATACGCGAACCTCGTCGACGCCGACACGCTCGAGATGACGCGCACGAAGGCGGGCGAGCTGCGTGAGCTGCTCGCGAATCAGGCCGACCTCGCGTCGATCCGCGACAGTTACCAAGAGCTCGAGACGCTCACGTTCTCGATCGCCGAGAAGATGTACGGCGGCGGCGACGAGGGGACGCCCGTCGCCACGTGAGCCGCTCGGAGCCCGCTCCCGCGAGCTCGAAGGCGAGCGACGCACCCGCTGCGCCGGCGCTCGTCGAGCGGCTCTTCTACGCGCTCGCGTTTCGCGCCGAGACCGACGCGCGAGCGCGCGCGCTGCTGATCGGGCTCGTGAAGGTGTTCTTCCGCGCGGTCGTCGCCGAGAAACGACGCGGCGGAAGTCGCCTGCTGCGCGCCGCGCGAATCGGTGCGGTGCGCTTCGGGCGATGGCGCGCGCCGATCCTGCGCGACGAGCTCGGGCTCGACGTGGACGACGTCGCCGACATGGGGCGTCTGCAAGACTGGGAAGATCGCGTCTTCGGCGTGACCGGCGAGTGGACCGAGCGGACGCGAACGCGCGCGACGAAATGCGAGACTGTGTGCCCGTTCGCGGAGATAGCGTCGGGCGCTCCCGAGCTGTGCAGCGACGTGATCCACGCGATGGAGACCGCGACGTTCGCCGAGCTCAACCCGCGCTATCGGCTGGTGCCGCTCGATCGCCTCCTGTCGAAGGGCCACGCTCGCTGCGAGTTTCGTCACGAGCTGAAGACGGACGACTGACGACGTCTACGGCCGGATGATCGCCATCCGCACCATGTCGAACCATTTCCCGCCGACGAAGTACTCGTCGCGCGACACGCCTTCGAAATCGAAGCCGAGCTTCAGGTACATCGCCTGCGCGCTGCGGTTGTCGCGACGCACGATGAGCCACACCTTGTGCAAGTCGAGCTCGCCCCACGCCTTCGCGAGGAGCTCCGCGAGCGCCGCCGGTCCGTGGCCGCAGCCCTGCATCTCACGCCTCACGACGACGAAGAGTCGACCGTTCTTCGCGGGCCAATAGATCTGATTGATGCTGCACTGACCCACGTAGTCGCCCTCGTCGAAGATCGAGTACGCGCGGTCGTTCTTCGATAGGGCGAGCGTCTCGATGTACGCGCGCTCTTCGTCCTCGGTAACCGTCGTCTGACGATTCGCGAAGTACTGCATCACGTCGCGATCGTTCACCCACGTCATCACGTGCGGAACGTGAGCAGCGCTCAGCGGCTCGAGACGGATCACGCCGCGAGCGTAGCAAGGGTTTGACCTTCACCGCGAGAGTCGCCATCGTCCTTTGCGATGTCGCTCCTGTCGCCACTGCGCGTCCTTTCGTACAACGTCCGTTACTTCGGGCACTCCACCCGCGGCATCGCAAGCACGGCGAAGGCGATGGGCGCGATCGCTCGAGCCATCGCTCTCCTCGATCCGCTCCCGGAGATTCTCTGTTTTCAGGAGGTCGAGACGTCGTCGCTGCGATCGACGCTCGCGCATCCGGTCAGCCGCGCGGGCGAGACGCAGCTCGAGCGGTTCGTCGGGATGCTCCACGCCGCGCTCGTCCATCGCGGCCTTCGCGACGTCTACGCCGCGCACTACTTCCCTGCGCACGCATACCGCATCGCGCGCGGCGCCGAGGTCTACACGACCGGCCTCGCGGTCCTCGCGCACGAGAGCTGCGTCGTCGATCACCACAACGCGCGCGCGCCCGCCGACATCACGCACCGGCGCATGCACCCGATCCCGCACCTGAAGCAGACGCGCATCTGCGCCCACGTCCGCTTTCGCCGCCGGCGCGAGTCGCCGATCGATCTCTTCAACACGCACATGAGTCTGCCGTCGACGCTCTCGCGTGCGTTCTGGGTCGAGCCGAAGCGCATGGGGTGGGGGCCGAACCAGCTCGAGGAGGCGAAGAACCTCGCGCGCTTCGTGGACGCGCATCGTGCGAGCGACCGCTTCGTCATCGTCGGCGACTTCAACTCGCTGCCGGGATCGCCCGTGTACCGCTACCTGACGGGCGAGTGCGAGTTCACCGACGCCTTCGCGCTCCACCACGGGATGGACGAGGATGCGCTCGCGAAGTGGCCGACGGCGGGGTTCTTGCGGATGCGGATGCACCTCGATCACGTCTTCAGCGGGCCCGCGTTGCGGTGGGTCGACTTCGACGGAACGACGCGCTTCGGAGATCGCGAGGGCGCCTTCCGTGGGCTGTCGGATCACACGCCGATCATCGGCAGCTGCGCCCCTCGGTGAGAGGGAAGCCGCGTATTGACTCAGAGCTGAGTTACGGTAGAACACGCACGATGCGCTGGCCATTCGTCGTGCTCCCGTTGGCCGTCTTCGCGTGCTCCGCCTCCGACGGAGGCACGCGCACGGGGACCGCGCCGGAGAGCGACGCAGGGGCGACGACGAACGTCGACGGCGGCGGCGTGGCGCCCGACGCCGCGGCTCCGGGCAGCGACGCGAGCGCACCGATGCCCGACGCCGCACCGATGGACGCGGCGCCCGCGGGCACGAACCTCCGCGTTCACTACCCGGCCGGCACGCATCACATCGCGCTCCGCGGCTCGGGGGGTCCGCTCAACTGGACGACGGGCGTCGCGCTGACGTCCGGCCCCAACGACACGTGGACCTATTCGTTCGGCTCGCTCGCCGCGCCGATCGAGGTCAAGCCGCTGCTCGACGACGCGACGTGGTCGCGCGGACCGAACTACGCGATCGCGAATGGCCAAACGATCGACGTCTATCCGCACTTCACGACGACGAGCGGCGCGTACTCGCGAAAATGGCCGTCGTTCACGTCTACCGTGCTCCCGAGCACGCGCGGCGTCATGGTGTACCTGCCGCCCAGCTACGCCGAGAACACGCTCGCCAAGTTTCCCGTCGTGTACATGCACGACGGGCAGAATCTGTTCGACGCGGGGACGGCGTTCGGCGGCAACGAGTGGAAGGTCGACGAGACGATGAACGCGGGCGCCGAGGACGGCACGATCCGCGAGGCGATCGTCATCGGCGTCGAGAACACCGCCGACCGCATCAACGAGCTCACGCCGACGCGCGACGCGGGCACGGGCGCGGGCGGCAAGGCGGATCTCTACCTCCGGATGATCGTCGAAGAGATGAAGCCGATGGTCGACATGGCGCTTCGCACGCTCACGACGCGCGATCAGACGGCGATCCTCGGGTCGTCGCTCGGCGGGCTCGTGTCGGCGTACGCGGGCGTGCAGCGCGCGGACACGTTCGGGATCGTCGGCGCGATGTCGCCGTCGACGTGGTGGGACAACACGATGATCCTCGGCCAGGTGGCCACGATGTCGATGAAGCCGTCCAAGCCGCTCCGCGTCTACGTCGACAGCGGCGACTCGGGCGCATCGAGCGACGACGTCACCAACACGCGCGCGCTCGCGCAAAAGTTCCGCGACGTCGGCTACGTCGACGCCCAGACGCTCGACTACCTCGTTCAAGCGGGCGGACAGCACAACGAGATCTACTGGTCGCAACGGCTGCCCGGCGCGCTCGCGTTCTTGCTCGGACCGCGCACGCCCTAGCTCGCGCGCCAGAAGGCTGTATCGTCGCGGGCGTGCTGTACCTCGCGCTCCACTTCGTGAAAGTGATCGCCGTCGCGCTCCTCTTCACGGGGAGCATCGGCGCCGTCCTCGCGCGCGATCTCCGCGATCGCCAGCGCTTCGCGTACGCGATCGCCGGTCCGGGCTTCGGCTTGTCGTGGATCGTCGGCTTCGTGCTCGCGGGGACGGTTCCGTTCTCGCTCTTGTCGGCGTGGATCCTCGGCGGACTCGCGCTGTCGTTCTTCTCGCTGCAGGTCGTGCTCTACGCCGTCGGAAAAGACGGGCGACGCACGCCGCTGACCGCGACGCTGATTTTGGTTCCGCTCGTCGCGACCGTCGCGCTGATGGTGTTCAAGCCGACGCTGTGACCGCGGAGCTCGCGATCAATCGAGCGTGTCGTCGCCTTCGAGGAGCGACGAGTCGGGCGGCGGCGCGATCTGCGACGAAGGCGAAGCGCTCGATTTCGCGGACTCGGGCGACACGAGCCTTCGCACGAGGTCGGCGCGGTTCGACACGCCGAGCTTTCCGTAGAGGCGACGCACGTACGTGCGGACGGTGTTTTCGCTGAGCCCCGCGATCGCCGCGACGTTGACGCCGCTGTAGCCAGCGACGAGCAGCCGCGCGATCTCGCGCTCCCTCTTGCTGAGCCCTTCCATCGCCGGCGC
>JAYVXB010000315.1:0-17930 GCA_043785585.1 Deltaproteobacteria bacterium
ACTACTACTACGGCGACGGCGTCACCCAGAGCTTCGCGCTCGCCGCGCGCTTCTACGAGCGTGCGTGCCGCGAGGGCGAGCCGATCGGCTGCGCGAACGTCGGCTTCATCAGCGAGTACGGCGACGGCGTCCCGCTCAACATGAAGCGCGCCGCCGAGATGTACGCGAGCGGGTGCAGCGCGGCGAAATCGTACGCGTGCCTGCACGTCGAGATGCTCGAGGAGTACCGGCGCGGCACGCCGCACGATCCGGCGAAGGCGGTCGAGCGATGGCGGCGCGCGTGCGACGGCGGCGACGCGAAGTCGTGCGCGTACCTCGGCGTGATGCACGAGGACGGCAAAGGGGTGCCGCGCGACGAGGCGCGCGCGCTCGCGCTCATGAAGAAGGCGTGCGCGGCGGGGAACAAGCAGGGGTGCGCGTGGATTCGCGAGCACGGGACATAGCTTCCGGCTGGCGCCGCCGAGGGCGCGTGGCTAGGCTGCAGCGTCCGATGACCAGCCGAGAGAAGATGGCAACGCTCGCGTGGCTCGCCGTGACGCTCGCGGGATGCGCGACGCAAGGGGCTCCGCCGCAGACGCCCGGATCGAACGTCGACGCCGTCGCGCCGAGCCCGCAGGCGAAGGCCGCGGACAAGAAGATGAACGACGAAGCGTCGAACGAGAACACGCGCAACGTCGGGTGGATCTCGATCGCCGTCGGCGCGGGCGCGGGCGCCATCGCGCTCGGGACGTCGGGCGTGATGCTGTACGACATGAGCGTGCGAAGCTCGGACTGCAACGCGCAGAAGCAGTGCGGGACGAGGGGCACAGACGCCAACTCGCAGATCGCATCGCTCGCGGGTTGGAATCTCGGCGCGTGGATCGTCGCGGCGGTCGGTATCGGTGCGGGTGCGTTCCTCGTCATCACGCATCCGAAGGAGACGCAGAAAGGGACGACCGCGGTCGGCGTGACGCCGAACGGATCCGGGCTTTCGTTCGGCGTCCGGAGCACGTTCTGATGCGGCGCGCGTGGAGCATCGTTGGTGGCCTGGCTCTCGGCGCGGTGCTCGTGGGCTGCTTGATCGTCACGGGGGACACCGACGACTACAAACCACTCCCGGCGACAGCAGCCCTCTGCAGGGCAGCCGCCGACTGCAACGGGAACGAAGCCGGCCCGCTGCTCTGCTGCATCACGCTCGACGACGGCGGCTCACCGACGCTCGCGTGCCAGACATCATGCGCGCTTCCGAAATACCAGTCGTGCGGCGGCGAGGCCGAGTGTGGCGACACGGGGACGTGCAGCCCCCACACGTGCACGGTGCCCGTCGGCAACGGTTCGGTCACGCTCACGATCAGCACGTGCGGTCAGAGTCCATGTCGCTGACCTCGCATCACAGCTCGAACGCGCGCGTGGTCACCGTCATGTCGCTCTCCTGCATCTCGTCCCACGGCGGGAGCATCCCCGGCTTCGCGATGAGGCCCTCGGGGCGCGGCCCGAGCACGTCGTAGAACGCGCGAGGAAACCCCGCGCGCTGCGTCGTCACGCGCACCTTCACTTTGCCCGCCGACTCGACGTCGAGCGACAACGCGAATCCGTTCGCGGGCGGCGCCGAATAATAGAAGACGCACGCGCCGTTCTTCGCCGGCAGCGCGCGGCCGTGCGCACGAACGCTGGCGATGCCGCCCGAGACGCTCACGACGACGAGCTCGCCTTGCGATGGAGGCACGACGCGGAGATCGATCGTCTTGGTCGTCGCGCGATCGTCGCGCACGATCTCGACCTTCGCGCCGGCGAGGTCGACGAAGGGCACCTCGGCGCTCGCGAGGTCCTGAGTCCCGTACGCGAACATGTGCGCGGGGAGCGCGCCGCGCGTGGCGCCCGTTAGCACCTTCGCGGTCCAGGCGTCCGGCGCGGCGTCCGGGCTCACCCACCACGAACGATGGGCGTCGAGATCCGCTGCGAACAAGAGCGTGTGCGGCCGCGGCGAGAAGCGATCGAACGCGGGTGTCGTCCACGCGAGCGCGAGGACGCCGGCGGCGGCGACGAACGCACCGAGTGGAACCACGCGACGATCGGGCAGGACGAGCTCTGCGATCGCGGGAGCCAGGAGCATCGAGCCGAGCGCGATGATCGCGCCGATGACGACGGCGGCGTCCGGGCCGAACGCTTCGTAGAACGTCGCGACGACCGGGACGAGGAGCAGGATCGGCAAGACGCACGCGACGAGTCGCATCGCGAACGCGAGGCGCGACGAGTCCTCCTCGCCACGCGCCAACGTGATCGCGATGCCCCACGGAGCGACGGCCCCCGCGACCGGCCACGCGACGCACCATCCGCCGCCGGGAAGCGCGGTCGCACACGGAACCGCGAGCGCGCCGAGCACGATCGCCGCGCCGAGCCCGAGCTCGATCGCGCGCAGCTTTCGTCCGACGATCGCAACGAACATGATCGCGACCAGGACGCCGATCAACGCGAACCCCGCGCCCCATCGATCCCGCAACATGCCGCTCGCCGCAGAAGCGATCGCGTAGTCGGCGTGACGTCCGCTCGCGAACGTCCACGCACCATGGGCCGCGAGCGCCGCGACGAGGGCGACGGCGAGCGCGACGCCGACGGACGCGAGGACGCGACCGAGGCGCGCGCGTTTGCGAGCGAGCGCGATCGCGGTGACCAAGAGGACGAGCGCGTCGGCGCCGAGCGCGACGCCGAAGTCCGCGCGCGCCGGATAGCGCACGAAGAGCGGGCCCGCGGTGAAGTACGTCGCGTTGCCTTCGCGCGCGAGAGGAAGCGGCATGTCCGCGAAGTGTCGCGTCAGCGGCAGCATGTAGGATCCCACGTGCTGCAGCGTCCCCTCGTCCATGTTCGCGACCGTGTCGGTCGGCGAGTGGTAGTGATCGAGCCCGCCGATGTAGCCGAAGTTCATCGCATCGACGCCGGTCGGGAGAAATTCGCTGAGGTCGCTGTCGTTCGGCATCCGCTTGTAGACGGCTTGCGAGAGCGAGTTCGCGATCGGGTGCGGCGCGGTTCGCGCGAGCTCACGAACGAGGTGCGACGCGTTCTCGCTCGTTTGGAACATCAGCACCGCGCCCTTGTCGCCGCGCGCGTCGAAATTCAGAACGAGCGCCGCCTCCTTCGCCGCCGGGTGCTCGTCGAGGAACGCCTTCGCGCCGAGGAGCCCGAGCTCTTCGCCGTCCGTGATCAGAAAGACGACGTCGCGCCGCGAACGCTCGCCGGCCGTGAGCGCGCGCGCCGTCTCGAGGAGCGCCGCGACGCCCGCGCCGTCGTCGCCCGCGCCCGGCGTCATCGATCGCGTGTCGTAGTGCGCCATCACGAGGACGGCAGGTCCGCCTTCGGTCCCCTTGCGACGCGCGACGATGTTCTTCACCGTCGCGACGCGCGCGGGCCATCCCCACCGTTCGGTGAACCGGAGCTGCGCGACCGACGTCTCCTGCACCTCCGGCGCGAGACCGAGCGCGCCGAGCTCGTGCACGAGGTACGCGCGCACCTCGTCGTGGGCGACGCTCCCCATGCGATGCGGACGCGCCGCGATGATCGCGAGGTGCTTCATCGCGCGCGCCGACGAGAACTCGGTCGCCGACGCGCTCACCCCGACCGCGGACGGCGGCGTCAACGTCGCGAGCGCCGCGACGACCAGCAGGACGAGCACGCCGAGCGCGACGAGCGCGCGCGACCAACCGACGCGATCGTTGGACGTGGCGGTCATGCGCGGCCTAGCCTACTCGGTCTCATGAACGACGAGCTCCTCTCTCGCCTCGATCGCATCGCTCGAGACCGCGCGGCCGACGCCGACGCCGCGCACGATTACCTCCACGTGCGTCGCGTCGCAGCGAACGCGCGCGTGATCGCGGAGGCAGAGCACGCGGACACGTTCGCCGCGGTCGCCGCCGCGCTCTTGCACGAGCTCTTCAATCATCCGAAGGGGCACCCCGAGTCGCATCTGTCGGGCGAGGTCTGCGCGGAGCACGCGGCGATCGTCCTCCGCGACGAGGGATGTCCGGCCGAGCGCATCGAGGCGATCGCGTACGCGATTCGCGTGCACCCGTTCTCGCGCGGCATCACGCCGACGACGCTCGAGGCCGCGGTTCTCCAAGACGCGGATCGCCTGGACGCGATCGGCGCGATCGGAATCGCGCGGTGCTTCGCGACATGCGCCGACATGAGGCGACCGTTCTACGAGTCGAACGATCCGCTCTGCAGAGAGCGCGCGCCGGACGACAAGCTGTGGGGCGTCGATCACTTCTACAAGAAGCTCTTGCGGATTCCGGATCATCTGCGCACGGCGACAGGGAAGCGGATGGCGGAGAAACGAATGCGCGTCATGGAGGGTTTTCTCGCGGAGCTCGGCACGGAGATCGGCCCGGCCTGACCAGCGATCGATTTCGGGGTCGACGGATCGTCTCCCTGCGCGTGCGTCGTCGAGGATGCTTCGCGCTATCCTTCCACGGTGGGTGACGCTCGATCATCGCTGCGAGGCCCCGCGCTCGCCATCGTGGCGCTGCTCCTCGTTCCGCTCGTCGCCGTTGTCGTCGCGCGCGCGTTCGGACCGAGCCCGACGATCGCGGCGGCTTCCGCGTCCGCGTCGAGCGTCGTCACCGTCGAGCCCGCGGACGATCGCACGCCGGAGATTCGCGGGCAGATCGTGGATGCCGATGGGAACGCCGTCGCGGGCGCCGACGTGCGCCTCGTCTCGCCGCGACCACCGTATTCGATCTTCCGCGAGACCAAGACGGGTCCGGGTGGGCGCTTCTCCTTCGCGAACGTGCGCGCGTGGGACGTTCGCGTCGTCGCGGACCACGATCCGGACGGCGTGGTGAGCAGCGCAGAGCTCCACGTCGCCGACGGCCAGACGATGGAGATCACGCTCGTCCTCTCTGCGGCGAGCGCGGTCCGCGGCACGGTCGTCGATGGGGAAGAGCATCCGGTCGGTGGCGTCGTCGTCTCGGTCGAGGGCGCGCCGTGGATCGTTCGAAGCGCGACGAGCGACGCGACCGGCGCGTTCCGTCTCGCGGCGGTTCCGCAGGAGGCAGCATCGATCGTCGCGGTGGCGCGAGGGTACAAGACGGCGAAGGTCCTTCTCCCGCGTCGTGGCGCCCAAGAAGAGAGCGTCGTTCGCGTTCGCCTCGCGACCGCCTCGCCGGTCGACGGCGACGTCCGCGACGTCGACGGAAAGCCCGTGCGCGCACGAATCGTCGCGTGCGTCGGCCAACCCTTCGAAGCGCGCGTCACGACCGCGGACGACGGAACGTTTCAACTGCCTCCGTCGGCGATCGGGTGCGACGCCGTCGCGCAACACGACGAGATGGCGACGAGCGATCCCGCCCTCGTGGTCGAAGGGACTCGCCTCGCGCTTCGCTTGAAGGCCGGCGGATCGATCGACGGCGTGGTCATCGACGATCGCGGCGCGGGCGTGGCGTCGTACGAGCTCGGCGTCGAATCGTCGTCGTCGCGGGGTCGTGGTCTCCGTCGCGGCGGACGCCGTCGCTTCGAGGACTCGCGCGGCGCGTTCCGTTTGGAGAAGCTCCCGCCAGGCAGCTACCTGCTCACCGCGACCGCGCCCGGCAAAGCCGTCGCACGCTCGAACGTGATCGACGTAGCGAGCGGAGTCGCAACGAGCGGCGTGCGAATCGTTCTGTCGCAAGGAGGTACCGTGATCGGGCACGTCTACGACGATCGGCGCGCGCCGATCGCGGACGTCGATCTCCGATTCGATTTCGTGAGCAGCGTCGTCGACAGCGACGCCGTGGCGAAGACGGACGGCGCGGGCGTCTTCCGCCTCGAGGGCGCGCCGTCGGGCCCGTTCACGTTGCGCGTGGCGAAAGAGGGGTTCCGCCTGCGTCTCTTGTCGGGTCTGCGCGTCGACGCTCGCGGGACGCTCACGCAAGACATCACGCTGACCGTCGCCGACGGTGGCGCAGGGATCGAGCTCGGCGGGATCGGCGCGCTCCTCAAGCCGACGCGAGACGGGATCTCGATCGGGAGCGTCTACGCAGGCGATCCCGCCGAGCGCGCGGGGCTTCGCGCGGAAGACCGCATTCTGCGGATCGACGGCGAGGAGACCGACGGAATGTCGCTCGCGGACGTGCTGCAGCGGCTGCGCGGGCAGGCGGGTACGAGCGTCGGCGTGTCGGTCGTGCGCGAGGGCGAGACGATCGACGTCATGATCGTGCGAGCGGCGATCGTCCACTGACGTAGCATCGCGGCCATGGCCTCGTTCGCTCGCGCCGCGCTCGCCGTTGCGATCACCCTCTCGGCGGCGTGCGCGCACGAGCCATCGGTCGACGTCGCGTCGCCGAACGCTCGCCTCGCCGGCGCGCGACTCTACGTCGTTCACGAAGCGGGCTACCGCAGCGAAGCGCAGGGCGCTCGGCCGGAGACGAGCACGCTCTACTTCGCGACGAGCGCCGCGTCGGGCGTCGCGATCGAATCGTGCACGCGGGATCAAGCCTGCTACGCGGCGCTCGACACCGCCAGCCTCGCCGCAACGATCGCCGCCGACGGCCACGCCGCCGCGATCTCGCTCGACGACGGCGCGACCTGGCGCAACGTCGCGCTCGACGGACGCGCGCCTTTCCTGTGTCGTCATCACACGGCGCGCAGCCCCGCCGAGCTGTGGTCGAAGGTTCCGAGCACCCGCGCGCTCGTCATCGAGCTCCTCCGCGATCCCGCGGCGCACGCCGATGCGACGAAGACGCATTGGAAGGCGGCGACGACGAACTTCCAAGCCGAGCTCGCCGCAGCCATCGCGTACGCGACGATCGCGAACGACGAGCCGCTATGGATCGAAGTTGCGCGCGGCTTCGGCACGCCCACGCCTTTGCTCGATCTGACCGGCGACGAGCGAACCGCGCTCGCGTCGACGCTGCGCCCGATCGCCCGCGAGCGACCGTCGGTGCGCGCGCTGCTCGTCGCGGCGATGGCATCGACGGACGCGAACGTGCGACGGCGTGTCGCCGAGGTGCTCGCGTTCAGCGGAGCGGAGGACGCGCAAGACGCGCTCGCCGACGCGCTGATCGCCGACGACGTGCCGGACGACGGAAAGGCGACGCTCGGCGCGCCCGCGAAGCGAACCGCGTGCTGGACACGCGCAACGGAGGCGTGGGCGCTCGCGTCGACCACGCACGAGCGTCACGCCGGATCGCCGCGGGTGCGCGAATCGTTGCGTCAGGCGACGCGGCCGCGCTTCGTGTGCCCACCCGGCGACGACGGCGTCGGCGAGCGCATCGCATTCATCAGCGTCGTTCGCGGCCTCGCCTCGCTCCGCGACGAGGAGACTCTCCGTGCGCTCGCGTCCGGCGCGAACGGCACCGTCGCGTGCTGGCCGAAGACGTTCGAGCGACTCGACGAGTGCGCGAACGACGCATCGTTCGGTGTCGATGTGTGGGCAAACACGGCGCTCGCCCACCTCGGCGAGTGAACCGCTCATTGCCCAAGAGAGACGTCGAGCCCGTGCTTCGGCGCGACCGCGCCCCACAGCGCATACGCGTCTCGCGCAGCTTGCGACGAGCGCTCCGCCGCACCGGCATCGCCGCGCGCGCGATGGCACAGCGACGCGATCGTGTGCGCGATCGCGACGTCTGCGAGCCATCCGCCGTCGGTCGCGCCCGCGATCGCATGCTCGCAGCGCTCGAGCGCGAGCCTCGTGTCGCCGTCGGCGCGCGCGCTCGCGGCTTCGACGAGCGACACGCGATGCGCGAAGTTCGACGCGCCGTGCACGGCGAGGGCGCGAAGTGCCGCGAGGCCCGCGTCGGCGGCGTCGCGGAGCACGCGACGCTCGGCGCCCGGCAGACCGTGGATGGCGAGCGCGGCGTACTGATGGAGCATCGGCGTGTGCCAGGTCGACACGACGCCGTCGAGGAACGGGCGCGCGCGCTCGAAGCACGCGCTGGCGTCGGTGACCGCGCCGAAGTGGTAGCGCGCGATTCCCATCAGCAACTCGACGATGCACTGCGCGCTCCGCGACCCGGCCGCGCGCGCCGCCTCGACCGACGTCACCTCGTCGAAGCCGTCACCGTTCAAGCTCGCCGGATCCGCCGCTCGCCCCGAGAAGCACCGCAGGAGTTGCTCGAACGGCGCGTGGACGTGGAGCGCGTTCACCTGCTCGTGTCCCCGCATGAACGCGCCGAGCACGAGCGCCTCGTCGAGCAGCGGCTCGATCGGCCGCGACGCGTAGAATGCGTTGTGGACGTAGGCGTGCGCGGCGTACGCGGCAAACTCGAGATCGCCCGTCCTTCGTCCGATCGCGACGACGCTGCGCAAATCGTCGAGCGTACTGGCGAGCGGCACGATCCACGTCCCGACGAGGTCGTGGACGACGTGACGCGTGCGCGCTTCGAGGCTTCGATCGTCGAAGCGACCGATGAGATCGAGCGCGACCTTGCCCCACGTATGCGCCTCCGGCAGCATGCCGAGCGAGTTGAGGACGATGCCGTAGACGGAGAGCGCGTACGGCGTAGCGGGCGACAGGCCGAAGTCGACGGACGTCGCGACGAGACGCGATGCCAAGAGCGGCAGCAGCATGGGCCGCGCGAAGTACGCCGCCGACGCGAGACGACTCTCGATGCGCATCGCGGCGACGACCGTAGGATCGGTCGCGTTCGGCAGCGTGGCGAGCGCCGAGGGGCCGACGCGCGCCAGCGCCTCCATCGCGCGCGTGAGCTCGATGCCGACCTCGGCCTCGCCGGGGTTCGCGGGGAGATCCACGTCGAGGAGACGAAGCGCCTGGAGACCGACGTCGACGGCGGCGGAGTACTCGCTGCGCGCGATGCATGCGTCGATCTCGACCTCCCATGCGACGAGCTGATCGAGGATCGTGCGGCCGTGTGACTTCACCTGGGCTACGTGCGCGTCGAGCGCGCCCCATGCCGCGCTGAGGTACGCCATCTCCGCGGCGCCACCGTGGAGACCGAGCGCGAGATCGTAGTCGGCGTCCCAAGCGGCTTCGCCGGCGAGCTCGGTGCCGGCGTGGAAGCACGCGAAGGCGAGCGGGAACGCGGCGGCTCGGCGGGCGCGGCGTCCGGCGATCTGATCGAGCGCGGCGGTCTTCATGCGCTCGGCGCCGACGAGGCGATGGTGGACGGATCTCAGGTGGCGGACCGCCTCGAAGAGGAACGCGCCGGTGCTCGCGTCTTCGCGCGCGATGCGCTCGGCGAACGCGCGGCCGAGCGCGAGGTGAAGATCGTCGACGCGTTCGGGCGACGAGGAGCGGAGCACCGATTCGCGCATGCCATCGTGATGGAGCTCGACGCGATCGTCGGCGTTCGCGCCCGTCCCGCGCACGAAGTGGCCGCTACGAAGCGACCACAGCGCGCGCAGCACGCCCTCGCCTTCGATGCCGGCGGCGGCGAACGCGACCGCGAGCGGAACGGAGTTGCCGGCGACCGCGAGCGCCTCGACGATCGCACGCTCCGCGCTCGCGAGTGACTGAACGCGACGCGCGAGGACGCTCTCGAGCGCGACGCCCGTCGTCGATGCGTCCGCGCCGGCCGCGCGCTGGTGCGCAGCGTAGTGCGCGAGCTCCTCGACGTAGAACGGAACGCCGCCCGCCTCGCGCGCGATCGCCGCGGCCAATCCGTCCGAGATCACGCCGAGCGTCGCGAGCGTCGCCGCAGCGAGCCGCTCGGCGTCGGCTTGCGCGAGCGGACCGACCTCGATCCACGCGAGATCCATCGGCGCGCTCGCGTCGACCTTGCGGAGCGCATCGAGGTACGGAAGAAGAGGCGAGCTCGCCGCTTCGACCGCGCGGAACGACGCCGCGATGAGCAGCCCCTTCGGCGCCGGCGGCTCGACCAGCTTCACGAGCAGCGCGACGCTGTCGGCGTCGGCCCAGTGCAGATCGTCGATTGCGAGGACGAGCGGACGGTGTGCGGCGATCGACGTGAAGAGCTCGCGCAGCGCTTCGACCGCGCGACGACGCACCTCGATCACCGGGACGGTCGACGAGATCGGCGCCTCGTCCGCGAGTCGCGCAGAGATGGCCGGCACGCTCGCGAGCACGGGGAAGACACGCGACAGCTCGCCGATCCACACGGGGAGATCCGACACGAGCCGCTCGCTGCCGCTCTCGGCGAGGAGCGGCGCGAGACCGTCGAGCATCCGGTCGAACGCTTTGTACGGAACGCTCTCTCGTTCGTAGCAACGGCCGCGCAAGACGAGCGCGTCGCGGCGCGCGTCGTCGAGGAGTGCTTCGAGGAGCGTCGACTTGCCGACGCCCGACGGTCCGACGAAGTGCACGACCGCCGAGCCACCCGCAAGCACGCGCGAGAGCGCATCGGACGCGCGCGCGCGCTCGGTTTCGCGTCCGACGAGCTCTTGCCGCGTGCGGCGCTCGACACGATCTTCCACGACGCCACCGGAGGTGAGCGACGCCAGCGATCGTCCGGTCGGACGCCGCGCCGGATCCGGATCCATGAGCGCGAGCGAGAGCGCGCACAGATCCGGAGGAAGGTCCGCGAGCAGCCGGTCCGGCGGCGTCGGCAAGAAGTTCCGCTTCGCGTACCAGAGCACCGGGATGCTCGCGGGCGGGAACGCCGCGACGCCGGTGAGCGCGAGGTAGAGCATCAACCCGACTGCGTACCAATCGGAGGGCGCGCCGATCCCCACACCCGCGTATTGCTCGGGCGCCATCCATGCAGGCGTGCCGGAGATCGAGCTCGGCTCGGTCGAGCCGGAGCGACGCGCGGTGTCGGCGTCGATCGGGTCGCCCGCGCCGCCACCGGTCCGATCGATCTCGCGCGCGAGACCGAAGTCGACGACGACGACGCGCCCCGCGCGGTCGACGAGCACGTTGCTCGGCTTCAGATCGAGATGGAGGATCCCCGCGGCGTGAAGCGCTCGCACGCCGCGAACGAGCTGGGCGAACGCATCGCGAAGCGCGGGCACCGACGGCACCGGCGTCGGAGTCGCGTCGCGCCCGCGAGGTCGCGACACGTGCGGATCGGACTGACCTCGAACGGTCGGCGCGTGAAGCCGCGCCGCGTCGTCGATCGTCGCGGTCTCGCTCTCCGATGCGCCGCGAAGCCAATCGATGAACCCGACGCCGTCGATCCGCTCCATCGTGAAAAACCACAGGTCGTCGTGGCAGCTCAGCTCGTAGACGGCCACGAGGTTCGGGTGCGAGAGGTCCGCGACGGATCGGAACTCGCCCTTGAAGCGCAGAAGGCTCGACGGGCTCAAGTGATTGAGCGTCTTCAGCGCGACGCGCGTTCCGTGCTCGCGATCGACCGCGTCGTGCACGGTCCCCATGCCGCCCGCGCGAATGAGCCCCGTCACGTCGTACCGGCCCACGCGGACGGGGTGTTCGGGCGACGCGCCGGCGAGATCTCGAGGAGTCACGAACCTACGAGCGTACGGCCAGGCGCGCTGCCACGACAAGCGTCCGTCGCGCCGCGAGCGAGACGCCTTGACCGTGGCCGCGCGCGTCGCAAGGTACGCGCGTGCGCTTCGAAGGGAAAATCTACCGTCCGCCGTCCGAGGCCGACGCGCTCATCGTGCAGGCGACCATCGGATGCTCCTGGAACCACTGCACCTACTGCGACATGTACCGGGAGAAAGAGTTTCGCGTTCGCGCGCTCGACGAGACGCTGGCCGACCTCGAGACGCACGCGAACGATCCACGCGTCGAAAAGGTGTTCGTCGCCGATGGCGACGCGCTGGTTCTTCCGATGGATCACTGGATGCCGATCCTCGACCGGGCGCGCGCGCTCTTCCCGAACCTCCGGCGCGTGTCGTGCTACGCGATGGCGCGCAACGTCCTCGCGAAGAGTGACGAAGATCTCGCGCGCCTCCGTGACGCGGGACTGTCGACGCTGTACATCGGTCCCGAGTCGGGCGACGACGTGACGCTCAAGCGCATCGCGAAGGGCGACGATGCGGCTGCGCACGTCGAGGCCGCGCGTCGCGCGCACGCGGCGGGGATGGAGCTCAGCGTGATCGCGCTCCTCGGCATCGCGATGGATCGAAGCGACGAGCACGCGCGCGCGACGGCGGATCTCGTCACGGCGATGGATCCCGAGTACTTCGCGGCGCTCACCGTGACCGTCGTGCCGGGGACGCCACTCGCGACGCTGCGCGCGAAGGGGCGCTTCGAGGTGCCGCAAATCGACGGATTGCTACGCGAGCTTCGTACGATGGTCGAGCACGCGCGGCCGCGCGACGCCGTGTTCCGCACGAACCACGCGTCGAACTACCTGCCGCTCGCGGGGAGATTGCCGCGCGATCGTGCGCGCATCGTCCACGTAATCGATGCCGCGCTCGCGGGGAAGATTCCAATGCGCGGGGAGGCGCAGCGAGGATTGTAGTCGCGAACCGAATCGCGATCAGTGCGGCGGCGGCACCGCGCAGAACCCACCGACGCACGTGTTCTGCGCGTCGCAGCAGTCGGCGGCCGTCGTGCATTTCTCCTGAGGACGCGAGCAGCTCGTATTCGGAGGCACGTTGGTGCAGACGAGCCCCGCGTCACCGTTGCCCGGCTCGCAGTACCCGTTGCAGCATTGATCGCCGCTCATGCACGACTGCCCGTCGGGCTTGCACGGGTCGAGCACCCAGAAGCCGCGCGCGTTGCCCGCGAGAAGCTCCTGCGCCGGCAGATAGAACGCGGGATGGCTCGCGTCGGTGCCCGCCGGCGCGTTGAGATCGATCGCGGCGACCCACAGCTTCTTCGGTGTCACGTTGGCGAGCGTCGTCGAGTCGTAGCTGCGAGGATCGCTCGTCCACGGATCGATCGTCGCCGCATTTCCGTAGAGTCGGCGGCTCGTGAAGATGACCCAGACATAGCCGCCCGACGCGACCGGATTCACCGTCGGTTCGTAGTTGAGATTCGTATCGGTCGTATGGTTGTTCGGACCGGTCGGAATGTACGCACTCGCTCCACCCGGATTCAATCCATTGAGTTGATAGAGCGGAATGGCATTGCCGGTCCCCAAATCCGACCACCAGATCTGCGCGGTCGCGCCGTGCCACGTGTTGTATCGGTGGTTCGACGGATTGATTTGGTAGTGAAAGACGACGCCGTCGTTGGTCGGCAAGAACGAGGGGAAGCCGGCGCGCTTTCCGGACGGCATCGTCGCCAGCACACGAAGGTTCGAGAACGTCTTCGTGGCATTGTCGAAATCGAGCGAGACGAGCTGCGTGCCATTGCCTGTCGCAGTGCCAATCGTCCCACCGAGGAAGTCGAACGCGACGTGCTTCGTGTCACCGGAGAACGTCGGCGTGCCCGCCTTCAAGTTGGCGGGGACGCCCGTCACGCTGATCGGCACGTTGCTCGTGGGCGGGAAAGCGTACAGCTGGCTCGCGGGCGCTGCCGCCGCGAGGTCGGCCGCATTGGTGAGCGCGAGCGTCCCGTCCTGCGAGAGCCCAGCCCACCCGAACAGATCGTCGTACCCGGTGAGCGGCGTCTCCGCGTTGTTGTTCCGGAGATCGTACGCCGACGTTCGCGCGTAGGCGTCGCCGTGCTGAGCGATGAGCTTGCTTCCGCCCGCAGAGACCACGTGGCACACGCGGCATCCGGTGCCCGAAAGATTGCTCGCGGTCCCGGCGACGACGCTCGGCCCGGTGGCCCCTTCGGTGATTCCGAGGACCGCTGCACCGTATTGCCTTCCATTGAAATCGTTGTCAGTCGAGTTCTTGACGAGCTGGGTGCCGTACGAATTGTAATAAACGGTACCGGCGAGTCGGGCGGGCGCGATGGTCCACGTCTCGGTGATCGGTCCGTACGCTTGTCCGGCTCGTGCGACGACGAGCGTCACGACGAGCCTGTCGGTCATCATGTTCGGACTCGGGCCGCCCGCGGTGTTGGTCGCCATCGCCCACACGTCTTGCGGAATCGGATGACGAATGAACTTGCCGCCGGTCTGCGCGAGGATTGCCGGTCGCGCGAACGTCCCGGTCCACGAGTACGATTTGCTCGTCGTCTCGAGATGAATCTGAATCGCGTCGGCGTCGCCGACCGTCCACGACCACTGGAGCAACGGCGCGAGGAGGCCGCGCGGAAAGACGGTCTTGTCGTACGGATAGAGGAGCGAGAGCGCTTGCGCCTGCCCGTTGTTGGTCGGCGACTGCAACGCCGTCAGCGTCGCGGTGTCCGTCACCATGGCTCCGAGCCCTTCGCCACCGACCCCACCGACGCCGCCGCCCGCCGTCAGCTGTCCGGGCGTCGTCGCGACTTGCCCGGTTTCGCCCGCCGTCGCTCCGCTCTGCGTCGACGTGATCTGCACGAAGACTTGGCGCTTCAGCGTCTGGCCATTGAGCCCCGCGACGACGGTGACGAGGCCGCCGGTCGTGCCGGTCGGCGTGAAGATCCCTTGCGGCGACGGACCTGCGCCGACCTTGCCCACCTCTCCGCGATCGATACCCCACGCCACCGCCGTCGGTCTGCCGTCGAGCGTCGCGCTGAAGACGACGGTCGGCATCGACTGTCCTGCTGTGACCGTGATCGTTTGAAGCGCGCTCGGTGTGACGTCGAAGACATGCGGCGCGTCGCTGGTGCCGGTGTCGGATCCGAAACCGCCGTCGGGAAAGACGGGGCCGCCGTCGTCGCCGGTCGTCACGTCGCTCGCGGAGGCGTCGTCACCCGGTGACGCGTCGAACTCCGACGCAGCGTCGCTACTTCCGCATGCGCCGGCGCTCGTCGCCACGCCGAACGAGAGGACCAGGATCGTGAGCGAACGACGAAGCTTTTCCATGTTCACCTAGAATAGGTGGCCGTGCGCCAGCCTCGCAATGTGGGGGAACGACGCCACTGTGCGCGAGGACCTGGTACGCTCTCTTTGCCGTGTCCGCCCCTCCGAGACCCAAGCGCCTCGGCCCGTACGATGTGGTCGTCAAGATCGCCGGCGGCGGGATGGCCACGATTTACCTCGGACGCGCGAAGGGCGAGAACGGCGCCGAGCGCGTCGCCGCGATCAAAGTCATTCGGCACGAGCTTCGTCACGACGCGCAGGTCGTGCAGATGTTCCTCGACGAGGCGAACATCCTCCGGCGCCTGTCGCACCCGAACATCGCGGGTACCTACGAGTTCGGTTCGGACGACGAGCTTCACTTCATCGCGATGGAGCTCCTCGTCGGGCGAACGGTGCTCGACGTGTTCGAAGCGTGCCGCGCGAACAAGCTCGCGCTGCGTCTCGACATGGCGGCGTGGATCGGCGCGCGCGTGTGCGACGCGCTCCAGTACGCTCACGATCTGAACGACGAGCACGGCGCGCCGCTCCACGTGATTCACCGCGACGTGAACCCGAGCAACATCTTCCTCACGCACTCCGGAGAGGTGAAGCTCTTCGACTTCGGTCTCGCGAAGGCGCGCGGGCGCGACGCGAAGAGCCAGGCGCACATCGTCAAAGGCAAGCTGCCGTATCTGTCGCCCGAGCAGGTCGCACAGACGCCGATCGATCGCCGCAGCGACGTCTTCACGCTCGGCACGACGATCTGGGAGCTCACGACCATGCGCCGCCTCTTCAAGCGCGACGACGACGTCGAGACACTGCTCGCGGTGAAGGCCGGGCTCGTACCCGATCCGCGCGCCACGGTCCCGACGTATCCCGAGGAGCTCTGGCGGATCGTCAAGCACTCGCTCGAGCGCGACCCGAACGATCGCTACGCGACCGCCGCGGATTTCGGGCGTGCGCTCGACGCGTTCGCGCTCGCGCACGGCGCCGGCGTCGACATGCCGGAGCTCGTCGGCGCGATCCTCGACAAGCTCTTCCCCGGCGAGCGCCGGAAGCAGGCGATGTGGTTGCGGCAGTCGAGCGCGCCGAGCACGACGCCGCGCGCAACGATGGCGCCGCCCGCGCCGCTCGCGGGGACGGCCACGCCGTCGATCGCGCCGCCTCTTCCGAAGAAGCCGCGGAGCGTTCCCAAGATGCGCGTACGAAAGCCATCGTCGGGGGAGTGACCGACGATGAATCACGCCGCGAAGCCCACGCGCCGACGCTTCATGAAGATCGGCATCGTCGGCGGAGGGCTCGTCCTCCTCGGCTCCGCGGTCGCGTACTTTCGAACGCGCGGCTACGACGTCTCGAAGGAACGGGCCGCGAAGCTCGCGGCGCTCGAGTCGTGGCAGCTCGTCGTCGTCGAGCACGTCGCGCGTCGCGTCGCGGCGACCGATCGCGCGGACGCGCCCACCGCCGACGACGTCGACGTCGCCGACTTCATCGACGGCTACGTCGCGGCGATGCCGACCGCGATGCGCCGCGACGTCGTGCGCCTCTTCGGGTACGTCGAGCACCTCGCGCCCGTCGCGGTCGGATACGCCTCCCGCTTCACGCGCCTCGCGCCACACGAGCAAGACAAGGTGCTCGCAGGCATGGAGGCGAGCGATCAGGATCTGATACGCGGCGGATTCGCGGGACTGAAGTCGCTCGTCTTCATGGGTTACTACCGCGACGCGCGCACGTGGAGAATCCTCGGCTACGAAGGGCCGATCGTGAACCGCCCAGACAAAGGGTGGCAGCGGTGATCGTTCGCGGGCGCGAGCTCACGGGAGACGTCGCGCTCGACGTCGACGCGGTCGTCGTGGGCACCGGCGCCGGCGGCTCGGTGATGCTGCGCGAGCTCGCGCGCGCGGGCGCGCGTGTCGTCGCGCTCGAAGAAGGGGGACATCACACGACGAAGGATTTCGATCAGCGCGAAGATCGAATGCTCCCGCTCCTCTTTCAAGACGGTGGCGGGCGCGCGACCGAAGATCTCGCGATTCGCGTGTTGCAGGGGCGCGGCGTCGGCGGAAGCACGGTCCACAACACGAACCTGTGCAAGCGCACGCCCGACGCGATCCTGGATCTCTGGGCCGCGAAGCATCGCGTCAGCGGCGCGCTCCCCGCGGACATGCGCGAAGCGTTCGAGACGATCGAGCGCGATCTGAACGTCAGCGAGATCCCGATCGACTTCCGCAACGCGAACAACCGAGTCCTCGAGCGAGGCGCGGCGGCGCTCGGTTGGCGCGCCGGGCCGCTCGCGCACAACCGTCAGGGATGCGCGCTCAGCGGATTCTGCGAGCTCGGGTGCGCGTACGACGCAAAGCAAAACGCGCTCAAGGTGCTCATCCCGCAGGCCGAAGCGAAGGGCGCGACGGTGTACGCGGACGTTCGAGCGCTTCGCGTGCTCCACGACGGCGCGCGCGTCTCGGGCGTCGAAGCCGTCGCGCTCGACGCGAACGGTGGCGCACGCGCGAAGGTGCAAGTGCGCGCGCGCGTGGTCGTCCTCGCGGGGAGCGCCGTCGGATCGGCGGTCCTCGCGCACCGCAGCGCGCTCCCGGATCCGCACGCGCAGCTCGGCCTCCGCCTGCGCATGCACCCGGGCGCGGCGGTCGCGGGACGCTTCGACGACGACATCGACGGCCATCGCGGCATCCCGCAGAGCTACGAGTGCACCGAGCACCTCTCCTTCGACGAAGGGAGCGACAAGCGCGTCTGGATCGTGCCGGCGTTCGCGCATCCGATCGGCTTCGCGTCGGCGCTCCCCAGCTTCGGCGCCGCGCACATGACCGCGATGCGCCAGTTTCGACGTCTCGCGGTCCTCTCCGCCGTCGTTCACGACGAGACGAGCGGCGAAGTGCGCGCGGACGATGAAGGTCGCGCGATCATCTCGTACAAGATGACCGAGGGCGACCGCGCGCAGCTCGCGAAGGGGCTCGCCGCGTGCGCACGTTTGCTGTTCGCGGCAGGCGCGCGCGAGGTGACGATCCCGGCGATCCCGCCGGTGCGCCTGACGTCGATGAAGGATCTCGACGCGCTCGATCTCTCGTTCGTGCGCCCGCATGCGCTCCCGCTCACCGCGGTGCACCCGATGGGCACGTTGCGCATGGGCGACGATCCGCGCGGAGCCGTCGTCGACTCGACGGGCGAGCATCATCGCGTGAAGGGGCTCTTCGTCGCGGACGGCTCGCTCTTCCCGACGAGCCTCGGTGGTCCGCCCCAGATCAGCATCTACGCGTTCGCGTACCA
>JAYVXB010000316.1:0-5946 GCA_043785585.1 Deltaproteobacteria bacterium
CACGATTTTTGATCATGATCGACGCCGAAACTCAATCCATTCATGTAACCGATCGATTTGATCCAACTTTCAGTCGCGGCAAATAGGGACACCCCCTAGAGTGAACGCCGCGCAAAGATGCGACGGCGAATCGCGAGCAGTCTCTACGGAATCGGGCGCCCCGCGCGCGCGGCGGTCGAGGCGATCCCGTTCGCCGCGGGCCTGCGGCGCACGCTGAAGAAGGGGTACACGGCGGCGGACTTTCGCGCGGACCTCCTCGCGGGGATCGTCGTCGGCGTCGTCGCGCTCCCGCTGTCGATGGCGCTTGCGATCGCGGTCGGCGTGCCTCCGCAGCACGGGCTCTACACGGCGATCATCGCAGGCGCGGTCGTCGCGCTGACGGGCGGATCGAAGTTCCAGATTTCCGGTCCGACCGCGGCGTTCGTCGTCATCCTCGCGCCGATCGTCGCAAAGCACGGCCTCTCGGGCTTGCTCACGGCGGGGCTCATGGCGGGCGTGATGCTCGTCGTCATGGGCGTCGCGCGTCTCGGAAAGCTCATTCAGTACATCCCGTACCCGGTGACGACGGGCTTCACCGCCGGGATCGCCGTCGTCATCGCGACGTTGCAAGTGAAGGACGTTCTCGGGCTCCCGGTCGCGGCGATGCCCGAGCACTACACCGAGAAGATCGTGGCGATGTGGGACGCGCGCGCGGGGGCGTCGCTCGCCGAGCTCGGCGTGGCGGCGGCGACGCTGGCGCTGCTCCTCGTGTTCCCAAAGCTCTTGCCCAAAGTTCCGGCGCCGCTCCTCGCGATCGGTCTCGTCACGATCGGCTCGACGCTCCTCACGCACGCGGTCCCCGCGTTCCACGTCGCGACGATCGGCAGCCGCTTTCACACCGTGATCGACGGCGTCACCATCGCAGGGATCCCGCCGGTCGCGCCGCACCCGATGTTGCCGTGGGGAGACGCGCTGTCGTTCCGCTACCTGCGCGAGCTCCTGCCCGCGGCGTTCGCGATCGCGATGCTCGGCGCGATCGAGTCGCTCCTCTCGGCGGTCATCGCCGACGGCCTCACCGGCAAGCGCCACGATCCGAACGCGGAGCTCGTCGGCGTCGGCATCGGCAACCTCATCGTTCCTTTCTTCGGCGGGATCGCCGCGACCGGCGCGCTCGCACGCACCGCGACCAACATCCGCGCCGGCGGACGGTCGCCGTTCTCGGCCGTCGTTCACTCGGTCTTCGTCCTGCTGACGATCGTCCTCTTCGCGCGATGGGTCTCGTACGTCCCGATGGCGTCGCTCGCGGGGCTGATGCTCATCGTCGCGTGGAACATGTCCGAGGCGCGCCACTTCGTGCACATGACGCGCGTCGCGCCGAAGAGCGACGTCGCCGTGCTCCTCGCGTGCTTCGGGCTCACCGTCGTGTTCGACATGGTCGTCTCGGTGACCGTCGGGATCGTCCTCGCCGCGCTCCTCTTCATGCGCCGCATGGCCGAGCTCACGCAGACGCGCGCCGTGCTCGATCAAGGCCTCGGCGAGTCGTCGCACACGCTGCCGAAGTCGGTCGTGCTCTACGAGATCGCAGGGCCGCTCTTCTTCGGCGCCGCCCAAAACGCGATGAGCGCATTCGAGACCGCGGGCGGCGAGGCCGAGGTCATCATCCTCGATCTCGCGCGCGTTCCGACGATCGACGCGTCCGGCCTCGTCGCGCTGGAGAGCGCGATCGGCCGTATCCGCCGCGCGAAGAAACGCGTCGTCATCGCCGGTCCGCTCCCCGAGCCGCGCCGAATCTTCAAGCACTCCGAGCTGAAGAGCATGTGCTACCTCGCCCCGACGCTCGACGCGGCGATCTCGCTCGCGGCGGATCTCGTCGGGGTCGCGGACACGACGGACGACCCGCCGAAGTCGCGTCCGTCGGTGAGGTGGAAGAACGACGCGACGTCCCTCTAGAAGCCTCCGTCTACCCGAGCTGAGCGAGCATCGTCTCGGCGTTGCTCACTTCGAACTTGCCGGGCTGCTCGACGTTGATCTGCTTGACGACGCCGTCGTCGACGAACATCGAGAAGCGACGCGTGCGCGTGCCCATGCCGCCCTTGCTGAGATCGGCATCGAGGCCGAGCTTCTTCGTGAGCTCGGCGTTGCCGTCGCCGAGCATGCGCACCTTGCCGAACGCGCCGAGCTCTTTGCCCCACGCGGCCATCACGAAACCGTCGTTCACCGAGACGCACCAGACCTCGTCGACCTTCTTTGCTTTGAGCGCATCGAGGTGCGTGACGTAACCGGGCACGTGCTTGGCGGAGCACGTCGGTGTGTACGCGCCGGGGAGTCCGAAGACGACGATGCGCTTCCCCTTCGTCGCGTCGGCGACGGAGACGCTCGCCGGAGAAACGGGGCAAGCGGGGCCGAACTCGGTGCACTCGGTGAGCGTTGCGTCGGGGATGCGGTCACCAATCTGGATCATGGGAGTTCCTTTCGGAGGTTTGTCTTTGATGCGTGGGAGTCGGAGAGGGTTTCGCCGAGCCCTCTCCTGTTAAAGCGCCCCCTCGATCTGCTCACAAAGCGTCCGCAGCACCTTCACGCGCGCGAACCTTTTGTCGTTCGCCTCGATGAGATTCCACGGGGCGACGTCGGTGCTCGTGCGGTCGACCATGTCGCAGACCGCGCGCTCGTAGGCGTCCCACTTCTTCCGATTGCGCCAATCCTCCGGCGTGATCTTGAAGCGCTTGAACGTGATCTCTTGTCGCTCCTTGAATCGCGCGAGCTGCTCCTTCTGGCTCACCGAGAGCCAGAACTTCACGACGACGACGCGGTGCGCTTCGAGGCGCTCTTCGAAGTCGTTGATCTCGCCGTACGCGCGCATCCAATCGGCCTCGCTGCAGAAGCCTTCGACACGCTCGACCAAGACGCGCCCGTACCACGAGCGATCGTAAATCGAGAGATGCCCGAGGCGCGGCACTTGCCGCCAGAAGCGCCAAAGATACGGCTGCGCGCGCTCTTCTTCGGTCGGCGCTGCGATGGGGACCACGTGGTACATGCGCGCGTCGAGCGCCGCGGTCACGCGACGGATCGCGCCCCCCTTCCCGGCCGCGTCGTTCCCCTCGAAGACGCACATCACCGCGATGTTCTTGAACTTCGGATCGCGCGACAGCTCGTTGAGGCGCGCCTGGTACTTCGAGAGCTTCTTCTCGTACTCGCCTTTGTCGATCGACTGCGTGAGATCGAGCGATCGCAGCACGTCGCGGCGATCGATCGCGACCATCGACGGCGCCGCGCGCGTGGGGACGACGACGTCGGGCGTGCGAAGGCGCTTCTTGATCGCGTCGCGCAGCACGCGACCCACGGTGAGGTTTCGGTAGCGCGCGTCCATCCCCTCGACGACGATCCACGGTGCGTGCGCGGTGCTCGTGAGGCGCACCACGCGCTCGCTCACGGAGCGAAAATCGTCGTACCGCGCGTGGTTCTTCCAGTCGGCTGGCGTCACGCGCCATCGGGTGATCGGATCGTTCTCGAGATCCTTCAGGCGCTTTTTCTGCTTCTTCTTCGAGAGGTGAAACCAGAATTTCACCACGAGCGCGCCTTCGTCCGTGAGCATTCGCTCGAAGCGGACGATCTCCTCGATACTCCGTTCGAGCTCCGCGGCGCGCGTGTTGCCGTGGACGCGATCGACGATCGGCTGCGTGTACCAAGAGCCGAAGAAGATCCCGATTTTCCCTTTCGGCGGGAGCGCGCGCCAGAAGCGCCACATCGGCGGGCGCTGCTTCTCTTCGTCGGTCGCCTCGCCCATCGCGTGCGTGAGCAGGTGCCGCGGGTCCATCCACGTCGAGAGGACGTTGACGGTGTCGCCCTTCCCCGATCCGTCGACGCCGCCGATGAGGACGACGACGGGGAACTTCTTCTGATCGACCAGCTCGAGCTCGGCGTCGAGGAGCGCCTGCCGGAGCGCGGGGACCTCCTTGTCGTAAGTCTCCTTGTCGATTTCGTGACCCAGCTCGGCGGATTCGAACATTCGAAGGCCGATGGTACCTTACCGGCCCATGTTCGAGATCACCCTTGCGGGCCCCGGAAAGAACGCGCTCGGAACACAGACGATGACGGCGCTCTTGGCGAAGCTCGCCGAAGCGAACGGCGCGCCGGTCCTCTTGTCGGGGAGCGGTGGTGCGTTCTCGGCGGGGCTCGATCTGAAAGAGGTCGCATCGCTCGACGCGTCGGGCATGCTGACGTTCCTCGCGCTCCTCGAGCGGACGATGACCGCGCTCTACTTGTATCCGGCGCCGACCGTGGCCGCGGTGAACGGCCACGCGATCGCGGGCGGGTGCATCGTCGCCTTGTGCTGCGATCGGCGCGTGGCGGCGGCGGAGCCGAAGATCAAGATCGGCGTGAACGAGGTCGCGCTCGGCGTCGAGTTCCCGCCGCGTACGTTCGAGATCGTGAAGCGGCGCGTGCCGGCGCAGCACATCGAAGAGGTCGTGCTCGGCGCAGGGCTGTTCGATCCGGCGAACGCGCTGAGGCTGGGGCTCGTCGACGAAATCGCGGAAGACGCGGTGAGCGTGGCGCGCACGCGCCTCGAGGCGTTCGCGGCGCATCCGCCGAGCGCCTACGCGGCAGCGAAGCGCGCGCTGCGCGGGGGAATGCCGAGCGACTTGGTGCCCGAGTCGGAGCAGGCGCGGCTGCTTGCGGCGGCGGCGCCGGCGTGGACGTCGCCGGCGGTGAAGGAGCGGTTGGCGAAGGTGCTTGCGCGGTAGCGAGTCGAGACGGCTTCACACTTCTTCACACTCGCGCGAGCACGGCCTTCACACGGCGGCTCCATCCTGTCTTGCGTGGTCGGGCCCTTCGCCCGGCGCACGGAGGATGAATCGATGATTGGGTTCCTGATCGGTACTGTGTGCCTCATCGGGTTGGTGAAGGTGCTTCGCGGCGGTCACGGCTGGCGCGGGCGGCGTTGGGGTGGCTACAGTCGCGGGTTCGGTCCGCGCGCTGGGCTGCGGTTTCTGTTCGAGCGGCTCGACACGAGCCCGGGGCAGGAGAAAGTGATCCTCGGCGTCGTCGAAGATCTTTGGAAGACGAAGCGCGAGGTCGGCGAAGAGCTGATTCATTCGCGGCACGACGTCGCGAGCGCGATGCGTGGCGAGCGGTTCGACGAGGTCGCGCTCGAAACGGCGTTCGGACGGCAGGACGCGCTGATCGCGAAGCTCCGCGCGAGCGTGAAGACGGCGCTCCAGACGGTGCACGAAGCGCTCGACGATCGTCAGCGCAAAGTGGCGGGCGACATGCTCGAAGGGCAGCTCCTCGCGTTCGGCGGCGGCGGACGTTGCGGTGGTCGCTCGCACCGCCACGACCATTGGGGACATCACCACGGGCACGACCACGGCGACGCAGGCCCTTACCGCAGCGCATCGGTTTGAAAGGACGACGACCATGAAACGCAAGATCCTCATCGCGCTCCTCGCGCTCGGAACGCTCGGTGGATTCGCGGGCGGCGTCGCGAGCCTCGCTTGCCACCGACGCAGCCATCACGCCCAGTTCGAACGCCACGTCGCGAAGCTGTGCGCCGACGCGGCGCGCGCGGAGAGCCCCACTACGGCGCGGTGATTTTTTTTCACCGCCAAGGCGCCAAGACGCCAAAGGAAGGAGGTACCCAAACCCATTCCTCTTCGCGTCCTGGCGCCTTGGCGGTTTTCTCGAAACATCCCTGGGTGTAGTTGGCCTCGACGTACTCTCGGTAACGGCTCATGGCCTTCCGTATTCTGCTCATCGACGACGACGCCCGGCTGTTCGATTTGCTCGCGACGTACTTGCGGCAGAACGGGATGGACGTCACCGGTGCGCACGACGGAGCCCGAGGGCTCGCGGCGCTCGAGGCGGGGACGTTCGACGCGGTGCTGCTCGACATCATGATGCCCGGGATGAACGGGCTCGAGACGTGTCGGCGCATTCGCCAGAAGAGCAACGTGCCGCTCATCATGCTGA
>JAYVXB010000317.1:0-5946 GCA_043785585.1 Deltaproteobacteria bacterium
CTCACCGACAAATCCGAAATCGTCCGCCTCAAAGCGCAAGACATCGAGTCGATCCGCCCGACCGATCCCGCGCACGCCGCGCGACTCGACGCCGCGCTCGACGCGCTCTCGACGCGCGGCGCGCAGAGCCGTCGCTTCCTCGAGCTCATCGGCGACACGAAAGGACCCGTGACCCTGGCGTACATCGCCGAGACGCCGATCTGGCGCACGACGTACCGCCTCGTCCTCGATCCGACGGCGAAGGCCGCGGTGCTCCAAGCGTGGGCGCTGCTGCACAACGACACCGACGAAGACTGGCGCGACGTGCGGGTCGAGCTCGTCAACGGCCGCCCCGATTCGTTTCTCTTTCCGCTCGCGGCGCCACGCTACGGAAGACGCGAGCTCGTTCATCCCGACGAAGAGCTGTCGACGGTGCCGCAACTCATGGGGCGCACGGTCGATTCGATTTGGGGCGATCACATCGAAGACTCGTACGGCGCGGGCGGCCTCGGGCTCAGCGGCGTCGGCGAGGGGGGCGGCGGTAGCGGCCAAGGGATCGGGCTCGGCAGCATCGGGAGCATCGGTCACGGTTCGGGAACCGGCTCGTATGGATCGAGCTCGCTCCTCGGCGTCGGCAACCTCGCGAGCGTCGCGCAGGCGACGGGGACCGAAGCGGGCGCGCTCTTCGTCTATTCGCTCGCGGCGCCGCTCCACCTCCGGCGTCATGCGTCGGCGCTCGTTCCGTACTTGCAGCAAAAGGTCGAGTCGGAGTCGATCGCGTGGCTCGACGGCAAGTCGGCGCACGCACGGAGCGCGGTTCGTTTCGTGAACGGCACGACGCAGACGCTCCCGCCGGGGACGATCGCGTTCTTCGCCGACGGCGGCTTCGCGGGCGAATCGGCGCTCGATCGGATGAAGCCGGGCGAGCGGCGCTTCTTGCAGTTCGGCGCCGACCTCGACGTCGAGCTCCACGTCACGCCGAAGAGCGCCGCCTCGCAGACGAAGCGCGTGACGTTCGCGAACGAGACGCTGACCGAGCACTTTCTGCGTACGACGAACGCGACGTACGGCGTCGAGAACCGCAGCGGCCGACCGCGCGCGGTCTACGTCGCGCTCGCGATCGATCGCAACGCGAAGATCACCGGCGCCGACGAGCTCGACTTCGACACCGCGTCGTCGACGCCGATCGCGGTGTTTCGCGTCGCGCAACGCCAGCGCGTCGACAAGCCGCTCACGATCGTCGAAGGGCTCACCCGCGCGATGGCGTTCGCGACGCTGACGTCGGCGCGCCTTGGCGAGCTCGCCGCGTCGCCGGATCTCGCGGCGCCGGACAAGGCAATCGTCGTCGAGGCGATCGTGAAGGCGAAGGAGCTGGAAGAGACCCAGCGCGCGTGGAAGGCCGCGCGTGAAGAGCTGGCGTCGATCGAGAAAGAGCTGGCGCGGCTGCGCGAGGACGTGAAGGCGCTCGGCGGCGAGCGGGCCGCAGCGGCGCAGCAGGGACCGTTCGTGACGCGCCTCCTCGCGGCCGAGGACAAGCACACGGCGGTGAAGAAACGCATCGACGCGCTGGACGAGGAGGCCAAGGTCCGAGCCGAGCGCGTGCGCACTATTCTTGCGAAGCTGACCGGCTAGCGCGAATCTGCGAGGCGCGGACCTTCCGACAGGAGAATCCATGCCTCGCAACGTGATCGCCACCAGCCTCTCCCTTGTGACCCTCCTCGCGGCAGGGACCGCCTCCGCGCAGCCCGCAGCGGCGCCGCCCCGCTCGTCGCTCGGAGAGCAAGGGCAGATGATCTTCGGCGCGGAGCGCGTCCTCACGCTCTTCGCGTTCGAGAGCCAGAAGTCTGTCGACACCTCGGTCCAGGGCACCACGACGACGATCAGCGCGTCGCAGACGTCGATGTCGTTTCTCGGATCGAATCCCGCGGGCCCTGGCGGCGGAATCACGACGTTCTACAAGATCCCGCGGCTCGGCTTCGACTACGTCGTCATCCCGAACCTGACCGTCGGCGGCTCGGCGATGATGCTCTTCACGCTCGGCTCCGGCGAGACGTCGAAGGTCGAGGCCGCGGGTCAGACGACGACGAAGAACCTCGATGGGGCGGCGATCACGCTCTTCGGGCTCGCGCCGCGCGTCGGGTACGTCATCGCGCTGAGCGAGATGTTCGCCATCTGGCCGCGCGGCGGGCTGTCGTACTACTCAGCCAGCGTGAGATCACCGGCCGACGTGAACGCGCCCACGACGGTAACGAACAGCGTGAGCCAGTGGGCGCTCGACGCGGAGGGGCTCCTCGTCTTCACGCCGTTCCCGCACGTCGGTATCACGGCCGGCCTCGCGTTCGACGTTCCGCTCAGCGGCTCGCTCAAGAACGAGCAAGTGACCGGACCGACGACGAAGACGGTCACGTTCGACTCTTCGCTCTGGCACGTCGGGCTCAACGCCGGGCTCATCGTCTACTTCTGACGCGCGATGGCTCCCTCGACGAAGTGCACGCCTTCCGGCGCGATCACCGCGTCCGCGAGCGGCGCGCGCGCGCGTGCGCCCGGCCACACGATGCAGCGTTCGAGGGCCCCCTCGCCTTCGACGAACGCGCCTTCGCCGACGAGGCTCGCGCGAAGCTCCACAGCCGGCGCGACGGACGCGCCCAACGCGACCCAGGCGTCGTCGCCGCGCGCAGCGAGCCACGCGAGGTTCGCGTCGACGTAGCTCGCCATCGTGCCGATGTCCCACCAAGGCTCCGCGAAATGGAGCACGCCGAGCGTCGCGCCCGCGCGCAGCGCCGGCAAGTAGACGTCGCCGACGAGATCGCCGTGCATCGGGATCGCGGACCGCAGCTGCGCGCCGATCTGGTGGATGCCGAGGAACTCGCCGCCGCGCGCTTCGCCTGCGCGCGTCGTCTCTTGCCGCAAGCGGACGACGCGGCCGAGCTCGTCGACGCCGACGTTGCCTTCGCCGGCGGCGCGGGGGCGCACGACGAGGGTCGCGACGCGCGCGCCCGATCGGTGCGTCGACGCGAGCGCGCGGAGATCGACGTCGGCGAGGATGTCGCCGTTCCAGACGACCACGTCGCCGTCGCCGAGGAGCGCGGCAGCGTTCGCGACACCGCCCGCCGTTCCGAGGAGCACCGGCTCGTGCGAGATCGAGACGTCGCGCGGCAAGAACGCGCGGAGATCGTCCGCGCGGTGGTGCGCGTTCACGACGACGCGCGCCGCGCCCGCGGCCCTCACGCGATCGAGGATGTGCGCGACGGCCGGGCGATCGCCGACCACGACGAGCGGCTTCGCGCGCCACTCGCTGAGGGGCCGAAGGCGCGTGCCGAGCCCGGCGCAGAGGATCATCGTCGCGGGCACGTCGCTCACCCCGCGGTTCTACTGGATCGACGGCGTACGGCCCAAAACTTGTTCGCGGACGCGACCGCGTAGTACGCACGACGAGATGCTTCGCAAGGTTCTCCTGCGTCTCGGGCTCGTGTCGACGATCGGCACGGCTATCGTGCTCGCGGTGGCCTGCGGCACCGACGCGGTCGGGATCGAAGCGTGCCGTCAGATCGAGTCGGCGCGCTGCCGGCAAGCGCCCAACTGCCCGAACATCTCGCTCGCGCAGCCGCTTCATCCGGGCTCGGACGTGAACGACTGCATCCGCTTCTACAACGACGCCTGCCAGCACGGGCTCGCGGTCGGCGATCCGGGTGCGCCGAGCGTCAACGCTTGCGTTGCGGCGATCAACGAAGGCAACTGCACCACCGTCGAGCACCCGGAGACCGATCCGAAATCGAGATGCGCGTGGCTCATTCCGCCCGCACCGGTGCCCGACGCGGCCGTCGAAGCGGAAGCGGCCGCCGACGCGGCCGTCGAAGCCGCGACCGACTGATCGCGCTCTACTCCACGTCCGCTTCGCCCTCCGGCGTCTCCGGATCCGGT
Organism: Deltaproteobacteria bacterium; assembly: GCA_043785585.1. Lineage (GTDB taxonomy): Bacteria > Myxococcota_A > Polyangia > Polyangiales > Polyangiaceae > JBBQXV01. Next base: position 3,901 of record JAYVXB010000317.1, read on the forward strand.
TCTTGCTCGATCGCCTCGACCGGAATGCGCACGCGCGTCGCGCGATGACCGCGCTCGTCGAGCTCGATGCGCCAGTACGACGGCGCGTCGCCGCTCTTGCAGCCGAGCGTCAACGACGGCGCCGCGAGGAGCTCGAAGTTGCATCCCGCCGGACGACGCGCCTCGCTGAGATGGCGATGGCCGTGCATGACGAGCGTCGCGCCGACGTCGTCGAGCGTCGCGGCGAACTCGCGCGCGTCGTCGAGGCGCATCCCGATCTCGGTCGGCGCGCGGCGACCGACGCCCTGCGAAAGGGGGACGACGTGGTGGTGGAACGCGACGATGCGGTGCTTTGCGTCGAGCCACGCGGGCGTCTTCGCGAGCGCGCGCAGGAATTCGAGCTGCGCAGGCCCGACGGCGCCGTTGTGCCGGAAGAACGCGCGCTGGCGCCGCGCGCACGTGTCGAGGCCGACGAGCACCGCGTTCGCTTCGGGCAGATGCCTGCTCCACGCGCCGCTCGCGTCGAGCGGGAGCGCGAGCGTCTCTGCGAACGCGCGCCACGCCGCGCGCTTGCTCTCGTGCGTCGGCCTCGGACGCGCGCTCCCCGAGAGCGGAAACAAATAGATGTCGTGGTTGCCTGGGATCGCGAATAGCCGACCGCGCTGCCGCCACTCGTCGAAGCGCGCCGAGATCAGCTCGTAGCCGTCGCCGTCGTCCGTCAGATCGCCCGTCATGACGATCGCATCGACGTCGCTCGGATCGAGCTGACGCGCCGCCCGAAGCAGCCGCAAGTTCGAATTGCGCGGCGTCACCTCGAGCATCATCGCGAGCGCGCCGTCCGTCGGGAGCGCGCCCGCCAACGTCGCCGCGCGCCGCGCCTCGAGCCGGCACGCGTGCGCCGCTGCGCGTTCGATCGGATCGGTGCCCCGCTCCGCCGTCTCCGCCGGAGGCAGCGCGTGCGCGTACCCCGCCCAATCGACGAGCACCGTCTTCGCGCGTCGCGCGACGCGCTCGCGCAAGACGCGCCACCCCGCCTCTTCCCACGCGACATCGAACCGCGAGGGGCTCGTGTCCGCGATCCGCGCGCTCCGCTTCACGACGCGGCGTCGATCGTGAAACGTGTCGCCGAACGTCGACACGTGCAGGTCCGAGATGTGCGCGAGGACGAACGGCTTCGGCATGCGCGCGTGAGTCTACATGCCCGAAACGATCTTGAACGACTCGCCGTCCTTCAGATCAGCGGAGTATCAGTACCCTCGGCTCAGGGTTTGGGAGGGGTTGGGAGGACGGTAGGCTCGCGTTGCGGGAAGGTGTAGGCCACGCGAAGTCCCACGAACACCCAGGCATGAAGATCGTCGAGAAGGGGATGATACTGACGATACTTGCTGAACCCGAAGGTTCCCGTCGAGAGGCTCGCGAAGGGTCCGACGCTCAGGGGGCGCGTAGTGAAGTCCAGGCCGGCGGAGAGTCGGAGGAGCTCGATCCCGTTGTTGTCGTTGATCGCGTTGTGGGACTCCCCGGGGAAATCGGCCCAACCGAAGTGCTCGACGCCCGCGCCGAGCCCGAGCCACCATCCACGCTCGAGCAGCGTAGCCCCGCGGGCGCCGCCGTGCAGTCGCGCTTCGAGACCGACTCGCCAGGCGTTCGCGTTCGAGGGCCGGCCTGGAGCGAGGCAGGTTTCGAAAGACACATAGCTACCGACGTACCAACGATCGGTGATGCGCAAGCCGAGATCGAACCACACCGGCGCGCAGGGGCCCCAATCGGACATCGTTTCGCCCGACGCGGTGCTGCCGTATGGGTGGGCGATCCCCGAACGTGCGCCGAGCTCGAAACGCGATTCGTCGGCGAAGGCTGGCGGCGCGACGGCGACCACGGCCGTGGTGAAGAGGACGACGATTGGGCGACTGAACACGTTCGTGCTCGACCGTCAGCGCGCGGCGCGCTCGTCGTCGCGAGCGGCTTCGCGCGCTCCGTCCGGCGTCCGTTCCTCGTCGTCGACCTGATACGAGCCGATCTCCGCGTCCATTTTGATTTCCTCCACTACAGGCGTTTCCCAATTCATCG
>JAYVXB010000318.1:0-5931 GCA_043785585.1 Deltaproteobacteria bacterium
TTGCAAACTCTCCTCTGAGGAAAACCGACGAGTGAGCGCGCCGACGCACGCAAACACCAGGGCGTGCGACTTTGGATCTTCCGTCGGCGCCGGGCAACAGCAATGCCGGCAACATCTGCGGAGGGAATCGGGGCGATTGCACGATACGAGGCAAAGTGCCGCACGCGCGACGAGCGCGAAGCGAGACGCATCGGCACGTCACGCCGGAACGCCACGCTGACCAAGCGACCGAGACCCGCGCGGGAGCTGCAGCCGTGCCTTGCGCGGCCTTCCACCCTTCGTACGTTCCGTGTGAGAAGGTAGTGCAAAACCGATCGGCGTGAAGGACCGCGCGGGCGTGAAGATCACCTAACGTCTCAACGGCGCGATTTTCGTTTCGGCCAGTTTGGAAGGAAAGTCATGAAGAAGATCTTGATGGTGCTGACCTCGCACAACGAGCTCGGTGAGACGGGAAAGACGACGGGATTCTGGCTCGAAGAGTTTGCCAGTCCGTACTACGCGTTCAAGGATGGCGGACTCGCCGTGACGCTCGCTTCGCCGAAAGGGGGACAGCCTCCGCTCGATCCGAAGAGCTCGGCGCCCGATGCGCAAACGGCAGCGACGAAGCGCTTTCACGACGATCCGCCTGCGCAGGAGGCCCTCGCACACACGAAGCTCCTCGCGGACGTACGGGCTGACGACTACGACGCGCTCTTCTTCCCAGGCGGTCACGGCCCGATGTGGGATCTCGCGAGTGACGAGAAGGTCGCAACGCTGATTTCGAAGTTCCACGCGGCGGCAAAACCGATAGGCGCGGTTTGCCATGGGCCGGCGGCGCTCACGCGCGCGGTCGACGAGAATGGAGTATCGATTCTCAAAGGGAAGAAAGTGACCGGGTTCACGAATACCGAGGAAGAGGCGGTAGGGCTCACCAAGATCGTCCCCTTCCTTCTCGAGGAGAAGATGAAGGCGCTCGGCGGAATCTACGAGCGCGGGCCGGACTGGGCTTCGCACGCGGTCGTGGATGGCCACCTCGTCACCGGTCAGAATCCTGCGTCTTCGGAGGAGGCGGCCAGGAAGCTGATCGGCCTCCTACCGAAGAGCTGAGCGCCACTTCCCTCCACGCTTGATCCACGATTCTCGCGGAAAGAGCGTAGTCTCGACTTCTCCGGACGCGCGGGAATCGCGCTCCTTTCGCCGCGTTTTCAGGGGACTCATTTCGACGATGACGTTCACGCAGACAGTGGATCGCCTGCGGATCGTTTCGCACTTTCCGGGCAGGCTTCGCGTACGCGCCGAGACGTTTCGCGTGCTCCCCGAGGTTGGGGCAGAGGTCGCGCAGCGCATCGCCGAAGAGCACGGCGTCACAGGCGCGTCGATGTCGCCGGTCACCGGTAGCTTGCTCGTCAGCTACGATCCCCGCGAGATCCAGCTGCCGAGGCTCGTTCATCTGCTGGTGCAGATCGGCGGCCTCCAGGGAATCGAGCTTGACCCCACGAACGACTGGCAGCACGCGCCGGACGATGGCGCGCGCGTACGCGCGTTCTTCGGTCAGATCAACGACGTCGTCCGCTCCGCGACGAACCGCAAGGTCAACATGAGGGTCGCCGTGCCCGGGATGCTCGCGGGCACGGGCCTCGCGATGCTCCTCGCGGGGAGTCGTCGCGTGCCCGAGTGGTACGACTTGATGTTCTGGGCGCTCGGCACGTTCACGACCTTGAATCCCACGCCGGAGGACGCCGTCGCTCCGCGGGACGACGACCGCGACCGCACCGCGCGATGAGAAGCCCGTCATGTGCCGCGGTCGGTTACGATTGGGATGATGACCAGCGACGCCGCTTCTACCGCCCCGTCCGAGGCGTCACCAGCCTCCGCTGCTGTGACCGTCGCTGCGGATCGCTCTTCCGAATTGTTGCGCACCGTTGGCGAAGCGATCGGGATCAAGCAGGAGGGCCGCGGGCGCGGATGGTTCACGCGCCTCGCCGGCCTGTACTTCAAAAGAAACCTCGCGCGCATCGCGGCCCGAAAGCAGATCGACCTGGCCGTGCCCGAACGGGCCGAAAAGGCCATCACACGCGCGTGCATGAAGAGCGCGTTCAGCGGCGCGGCATCCGGAGCGGTGTCGACCGCCGCCACGGTGCTCACGGCCGAAAGCCAGGGCGCGCTCGGCTTCGCGCTCGTCCCGCTCGCCGGCGTCGCAATCGGCGGCGAGATGATGTTTCGCGCGGCCGTCCACGTCGATCTCACCTGCGAGCTCGCCGAGATCTTCGGTGTGAAGTTCGACGCCGACGACGAGGACGACTTCTGGCGGCTCTACGCGCTTGCGTTCAAGACTCACGGCCACCGCGACGGGGAAGACGACGACCCAGGCAAAGGGCTCGTGGAGAAGGTCACGCGTCTCGAGAGGGAAGAGGTCGGCGAGCGGATCGGCCGCGTCCTCGTCGGCGAGAGCGTGATGCGCAACATCGTGCCGTTCGCGGGCATCGTCACTTCGGCCGTCACGAACTTCCTTCTGACGCGCCGCCTCGGCCACACCGTGCGCCGCTACATGCGCTACCACCGCGCGATGCGCGACGCGCTCGCACGCGCGGAGGGCGCGTGCAAGGGGCAGCTCGACGTGCTCATCGAGGGGATGTGGTTCATCTTCACGGCCGACGGCAAGCTCGAGCCCGAAGAGGCGGCGTGCCTCGCGTCGATGTTGAGCGAGCTCGATCCCATCCGGCGGCGCGCGGTCACGCAGCGGTTCACCGATGACGAGATCGACTGGATGGCGCGCATCAAGACCGAGGTACCGGAGGAGAACCGCGACGCGTTTCTCCACGCCCTCGAAGTAGCGGCGGCGGTAGACAAGGAGATCTCACTACCGGAGAGGAAGATCCTCCGTCGGATCGCGAACATCTTCGGGCGACAATACGATCCGAAGCACCTCGAGCTGCTCGTCGCGGAGTTCGAGGACAACGGCGTGCTCGCGGCGAAGGCCGCTCACCACCGCGTCGCCTGATCCGTTCGACGACGCGACGAGGTTCGAGAAGACGAAGACGACCGTGAGCCGGAGATGCCCTGCTCGCGCCGCGCGACGGCGGGCGGCCGCCCTCGGTCGAGGAGCGCGAAGGACAGGTGCGCCATGTCCTTACCGATCTCGTGAAGATCGTCGCCGTCGAGGGTCCGCGCGAGCGCGGGGAGGAGCGCCTCCTCGAGCGAGGTATGCTGCGCGAAGAGAGTCTCGAGCTCCGCCGCCTTCGTCGCGAACGCCGCCCCGCCTCTCGCCGATGCGAGCTCGTCGATCACGCTGCGTGCGCGCCGGTCGATCGCGTGCGCTTCGCGCGAGCTCACGCCGACCGCTGCTGCTTGCATCGCCGGGCGCAGCAGACTCGCGTCGACGACGAGGTGGGCGGACAGCTCGTCGATCAGCTCGGAGAGTCGCTGCTCGCGGCGGTAGCCGTCGTTCTTCACGAGTTGGAGGAGCTGTTCGACTTTGCGGTGCTGCCGGAGCACGAAAGCGAGCGCGTTCATCGTGGGTCGCACTCTGCACTCGACGTGCCAGTCGCGTCGGCAATGCCCCATCGCGTTCGTCCGAGAAGTTCGAGGGTTCACGCTTCGTGGGAGCGCAAAATCGCCACGACCGGCGCAAGAATGGCTCGGTGCGCGCGCACGCCGTCCCCGTAAAGGTCACGAAGGACCAATGTGATCCATCTGGCACCGGCAGTGCTCGATGGCCCTGCCTAAACAAGGAGCCACACCATGATCAATGCCAGCCAAATCAAGCCGCACGCACCGGTCGTTTGCTCGGAAAAAGGTCAGTTTGCCGTCGGTGATTCGTGCGGGTCAAATACGGCAAACCTACGCATTGGGTGACTTGGCGCAGTCCCGCAAAGTCAGGCGCGACGTGGACGAGGGCATGGCCCCACGCAGGACCGGATGGTCGGCCCCAATCGGATCGACTTCGCGCGGGGCCGTGCCCTCACGCGTCCTCCGCCATCGCCGCCACGCCGAGCGTTCCTTTTTTAGTGTCGGAGTTGGGCGCGGTGCCAACGCTTCTCTCCGAGCCGTGTCCCGATTTCCTCGAAGTACGACTCCAAACGACCGATACCTGCCGCGTCGAGCTCGTAGGTCATACACCTCGAGTCTCATGCCTCGGGCCAGATGGAAAAGTTTCCTGCAGTAGTGTTAGGGCTCTCATGATGGCGTTGGCTACGCCGAAGAAGGTCGCGTTGCGCGCATTGGGTCTTGCGGTCGCGTATGTCGTTGTTGCCTTGCCGAGCGTTGCCGCTGCGCAGGACGCTTTCGGAGGCGCACAACCCGAGGAACGGCCGTCGTCCAAAGCGTGAGCGGCGGGAGAGAGGACGGCAGCCACGCCGACGCTCCGCGTCGCGACGTCGCGCATCCTCCCGCCGCCGCCCCTCGCGTCAGTTGTTTACGTCGAAGCGGTCGAGCATCATCACCTTCGTCCACGCCTTGACGAAGTCTTGCGTGAACTTCTGCTTGCCATCTTCCGCGGCATACACTTCGGCGATGGCGCGGAGCTCCGAGTGCGATCCGAAGACGAGATCGACGGGGGTAGCCGTCCACTTCGCGTTGCCGTTCGCGCGGTCGACGCCCTCGTAGAGTCCCTCCGAGCCGGTCGACTTCTGCCACTTCGTCGACATGTCGAGCAGGTTGACGAAGTAGTCGTTCGAGAGCGTGCCGACCCGCGCCGTGAACACACCGTGCTTCGAGTGGCCCGCGTTCGCATCGAGAACCCGGAGGCCGCCGATGAGGACGGTCATCTCGGGCACGGTCAGCGTGAGCATGTTCGCGCGATCGACGAGCGAGTCGAGCGGCGAAAGGCGATTGTTCGGCGCGTAGTAGTTGCGGAATGCATCGGCCGTGGGCTCGAGCACCGCGAAGGACGCCACGTCCGTCTGGTCCTGGGTCGCGTCCGTGCGGCCAGGCGTGAACGGGACCTTCACGTCGACGCCGCCCGCTTTCGCGGCCTGCTCAATGGCCGCGGTGCCGCCGAGGACGATGAGGTCGGCGAGCGAGATCTTCACGCCGTCTCCGCGCTTGTTGAAGTCTTTCTGGATCTCCTCGAGCTTCGAGATGACCTTTGCCGCCTCGCCCGGGTTGTTCGCGGGCCAATCTTTCTCGGGCGCGAGGTGAATGCGGGCTCCGTTCGCGCCACCGCGTTTGTCGGTACCTCGGAACGACGCGGCCGAAGCCCACGCCGTGCGAACGAGCTCACCGCTCGTGAGACCGGAAGCGAGGATCTTCTTCTTCAGAGCCGCGATATCGCCATCGCCTACGACCTTGAAGTTCAATGCCGGAATCGGGTCCTGCCAGGAGAGTTGCTCCGCCGGCACCTCGGCGCCGAGGTAGCGCGGACGCGGTCCCATGTCTCGGTGCGTGAGCTTGAACCAGGCCTTCGCGAACGCGAGCTCGAACTCTTTCGGATTGTCGAGGAACCGCCTTGTGACCTTCGCGTAAGCGGGGTCGAACTTCAACGCGAGGTCGGTCGTGAACATGATCGGCGCATGGCGCTTGGTCGGATCATGCGCATCCGGCACGAGCCCCGCCCCCTGGCCGTCCTTGGGCACCCACTGCTTGGCGCCGGCCGGGCTCTTCGTCAGGACCCACTCGTACTTGAAGAGATTCGTGAGGTAGTCGATCGAGAAGTGCGCTGGAGTCGACGTCCACGCACCTTCGAGTCCACTCGTGGTTGCGTCTTTTCCGACGCCGGTACCGCAATTGTTCTTCCAGCCCATGCCCTGCTGCTCGAGGCCAGCAGCTGCGGGCGCCGCGCCCGTGCACTTGCTCGGATCGGCAGCGCCGTGTGCCTTGCCGAAGCTGTGACCTCCGGCGATCAGCGCCACGGTCTCTTCGTCGTTCATCGCCATCTGGCCGAACGCTTCACGAATGTCTTTCGCGGACGCGAGCGGATCAGGATTGCCATTGGGGCCTTCGGGATTGACGTAG
>JAYVXB010000319.1:0-5928 GCA_043785585.1 Deltaproteobacteria bacterium
ATGTTGCGTTGCAACAAATCGTCCTTGACGACCACGTCATGAGGCCATAGTTATTGCCTTGTGATTGATTGTTGCGCCGCACAAGAACTGAGCCTTCCCCTCCCCTCCGGTACGCTCCGCGCGCATCGCTTCGGCCCCGCCGGCGCGCCGCTCGTGGTCTGCGTCCACGGCCTTTCCGCCAACTCGCGCAGCTTCGATTTTCTCGCGGAGTCGCTCGCGTCGTCCGAGCGGAGCGTCGTCGCGATCGATCTGCGTGGGCGCGGGTGGAGCGACGTGACGCGCCCGGGGACGTACGGATGGGCGAGCCACGCGCGCGACGTGCTGGCGGTCGCCGAGGCGCTCGGCGCGATGCAGTTCGACTTCGTCGGGCACTCGATGGGCGCGTACATCGGCCTCGAGGTGGCTCGGCAAGCGGCGGCCCGCGTTCGGCGGATGGTGCTCATCGACGCGATCGGGTTGCCGGAAGCGGCATCGATGCCACCGATCCTCGGCGCGGTGCAACGGCTCGGGTCGGTGCACGCGGACCCGGATGCGTACGTCGCGGCGGTGCAGCGCCTCGGCACGGTCGTCCCGTGGAGCCAATACTGGGATCGGCACTACCGGTACGATCTCGTGCCCGCGCGCGGAGGCGTCACGCCGCGCACGAACGCTTCGGCCGTCCTCGAGGACATCGCGTATGCGTCGACGCAGCAGCCGTACCGCCTGTGGGGGAGCCTCGCGATGCCGTCGCTGCTTCTTCGCGCGGCGCGGCCGCTCGGGCAAAGCTCAGGATTCATCGTGAGCGCGGCGGATCGCGATCGGTTCGTCGCCGAGGTGCGCGGCGCACGCGCCGTCGACATCGACGCGAACCACTACGGGATCGTCACGCACGCCGACGCCGCGAAAGAAGTGAAGAGGTTCCTGTCATGAAGCAGCTGGTGTCGCTCGAAGGGAAGCGCGCGCTCGTGACGGGAGCCGCGTCGGGGATCGGCCTCGCCGTCGCGCGTGAGCTCGCCGCGAGCGGCGCGGAGGTGCTGCTCAGTGACGTGTCGCGCGGACCGCTCGACGACGCTGCCGCATCGATACCTGGCGCACGCGCCATCGCCGCGGATTTGTCGTCACGCGACGACGTGCACAAGCTCGCGCGCGAAGCGGAGGGCATCGACATTCTCGTCAACAACGCCGGGCTGCAGCACGTCAGCCCCGTCGACGAGTTCGACGAAGCGAAGTGGGACAAGCTCTTGATGGTCATGCTCACCGCCCCGTTTCTCCTGATTCGCGCGCTCATCCCGACGATGTACGCGCGCGGATGGGGACGCGTCCTCAACATCGGATCGGTGCACAGCCTCGTCGCGTCGGCGTACAAGTCGGCGTACGTGTCGGCCAAGCACGGAATCGTCGGGCTCACGAAGACGGTCGCGCTCGAAGCGGCGGAGCGCTCGGCCAACGTGACCGTCAACGCGATCTGCCCGTCGTACGTGCGCACGCCGCTGGTCGAGCGGCAGATCGCCGATCAAGCGCGGGTCCACGGCGTCGCCGAGTCCGAGGTCGTGAGCCGAATCTTGCTCACGCAGAACGCGGTCAAGCGTCTCATCGAGCCCGACGAGGTCGGAAAGTGCGCGGCGTTTCTCTGCCGCGACGAGGCCTGGTCGATCACGGGCACGGCGCTCACGATGGACGCGGGGTGGCTCGCGCACTAGCCTCGCATCGCCGATGCGGAGCTTCGATTTCTGGTTCGACTACTCGTGCCCTTACGCCTACCTCGCGAGCACGCAAGTCGAAGCGCTCGCGGCGCGCGCCAACGCGAAGCTCGTCTACAAACCGATGCTCCTCGGCGGCGTCTTCCGCGCGGTGAGCACGCCGCAGAACCTCATGAACGAGCTCTCGCCGGCCAAGGCCCGCCACAACGCGCTCGACATGCATCGCTGGGCTGCGCTGTTCGGTGTGCCGCTGACGATGCCCTCCGCGCACCCGATGCGCACCGTCGAGGCGCTGCGCGCGACGCTCGTCGCTGGGATCGATCCGCGCGTCGTCACCGGCTTCTACCGCGCGTATTGGATCGAAGGACGACCGCCATCGGCGCCCGAGACCATGCGCGACGTGCTCACGACCGCAGGTCACGACGCCGATCGGGTGCTCGCCGCGCTCGACTCGGTGAAGGACGATCTTCGCGTTCGCACGGACGAAGCGATCGCGCTCGGCATCTTCGGCGCGCCCGCGTTCGTGGTCGCGGGCGAAATGTATTGGGGGCAAGACCGGATGCAGTTCGTCGAGCGCGCGCTCGCGCGCATGGAGTGAAACATGGGACACACCTTCGAGCTCTATTTCGATTTCTCGTCGCCGTTCGCGTACCTCGGCAGCACGCAAGCGGAGGCGCTCGCAAAGCGCACGGGCGCGACGCTCGAGTGGCGTCCGATGCTCCTCGGTGCGTTGTTCAAAACGATCGGCGTGGCCGACGCGCCGATCCTGACGTGGTCGGAAGCGAAGCGGATGTACTACTTCAAAGATCTGCAGCGCTGGGCCGAGCTGTGGGGCGTGCCTTTCAAGTTTCCGACGCGCTTCCCGATGATGACGATCAAGGCGCTGCGCTGCTACCTCGCGCTGCCTGAAGAGCGGCGTGGAGCGTTTCGCGCGGCGACGTTTCGCGCGTATTGGGCGGACGATCGGGACATCAACGACGAGGCCGTGCTCAAGGAGCTGATCGGTTCCGGCGCCGACGAGGTCATCCTGCGCTGCGCGACGCAGGAGATCAAAGATGCGCTCTTTGCCGCGACGAAGCGCGCGGTCGACGCCGGCGTCTTCGGCGCGCCGACGTGGATCGTCGACGGAAAAGAGCTCTTCTGGGGGCAGGATCGGATCGAGCTCGTCGAGCGCGCGTTGCGCTCTTGAGCGCAGCACGCCTGGACGAGCTCTTGAGCGCACAGGCGTGGACGAGCTCTTGAGCGCGTTGCATTCGACGTCGGCCGGCGTAGCGTTAGATGCTGAGGGGAGAGCGCGTCGATGCAGCGGAGGGCCGAGCTCGAGACCGTCGACGGCATCGCACGGGCCGTCCTCGTGTCGGTGGTCTCGCTCGTCGTGCTCGCGGCATCGGGGTGCGAGCTCGTGCTCGGCATCGACAAGCACACGTCGCACGCCCAGGATCTTCCCGACGCGACGACCGCCGGCGACGACGCCGGCGATGCAGCGGCGCCGATGTGCTTTCTGCCGTCGAGAGGCGACGCGACGCTCCGCATCGGCGACGTGGTCGCGTCACCTGCGCGCTTCGACTTCTGCTTGCGCCGCACGGACGGCGCCTCGCCCATCGACGGCTCACCCATCCTCGCGTCCGGCGGCGACGGATGCCCGCGCGGCATCGGGTACAAAGACGTGCTCGCTCCGTTCGCCGTTCCTGCCGGCAACTACGAGCTTCGAGTCATCGCGGCCGGCCGCGCGTGCACCGACGCTCCGATCGCGACGTTGCCGGAGCTTGCGCTCGGCGCGCAACCGCCGACGACCGTTCTGTTGCTCGGCGACGCCGCGCTGCCCAAAATCGTGACGCTCCACGAGAGCCGCCCACAACGGCTCGACACCAAGATCCGCTTCGTCCACGCGATCGCCGGCGCCCCGAACCTCGACGTCGGCCTCCTCGATGCGCCCGCGCTCCCCGCAAAGCTCGCAGGTCTCTTCTTCGCGGACGTCGCGTTCGGAGGTGTCGCGCCGCCCGGATTCCCCGACGGAGGGAGTCAAACCGTCGACGCGAACGGCTACGTACAGCTCTCCGCGCCCGGTGGCAGACTCGGGATCGGCGCCGCGATCGTGGGGCAATCCGATGCGCTCCTCTCGACCGCGGCCATGCTCTCGGGGAACGACAGCTTCACGTTCCTCGCGATCGGCAGCAGCACCGATGTTCGCTTTCCGAAGGAGCTGTGGGTCTGCGACGAAGGAAAGGCCGACGGGATCTTCACGCGCTGCGGAACGCTCCCGTCGACCGACGTGATCGTCGACACGTTCAACGCGTACCTGTGGGGCCCGTTCGCGACGCTCGTGCCGTTGCGCCACGACGCGATCGTCACCGCGGTGAGCAAGCTCGACTCGGACGTCGCGTGCATCACCGAGGTCTGGTCGGACGACGACAAGCGCGCCATCATCGCCGCGGCGAAGAGCCGGTTCCCGTACTCGCTCGTCTTCGCCGATACGTTCGCGACGCAGGTCGACGATCCGACCGACCAGAGCGGCGCGACGCCCCCCGCGCCCACGACCGCCGAGTGTGCGGGCGCGGCGGCCACCAAGCTCGAATCGCTCCTCACGTGTGTGCGCGACAACTGCTCCACGAAGCCCGGCGACGACGCCGCGACGATCATCGACGACCCGGTCTCGTGCATCACGCAGTTCTGCCAGAACGCTGCGACCGCGCTCTTCCTCGGCAGCGGCCTGCTGAAGACGTGCTGGAGCTGCGCCATCACATCGCTCGAGGGACGCACGAGCATCTCCGCGACACGCACGGCGTGCACGACCGATCCGCTCGCACGCTACGCATTCGCCGGCCAGAGCAGCCTGCTCGTCCTCTCGCGGTACCCGATCAGCGCGTCGTCGCAGTGGGTCCTCCCGTCGACGGAGTGGCGTGCGAGCGTCTTGCGCGCCGAGATCGCGCTTCCGAACGGATCGCCGCTCGACGCCTACTGCACGGAGCTCACGTCACCGCAGACCGGGATCACGCATCCGTACACCGGTGCGTACGGCGGCACGGCGACGGACAGCGATGGAGCTTGGCTCGAAGAACAGTCGCTCCAGGCGAAGAAGCTCGTGGCGTACGCGGTTCGTCGCTCGGGCGCGATCGGTCGACGCGCGGTCATCAGCGGCGAGCTCTACTCCGGAACGAACGCCGGCGGGCTCGATCAAATCAACCCCGCGGCGTTCGACGCGATCGCCGGAAGGTTCCCGATCGCAGCCCGCCCCGACTACGCGCCGGCGTGCACGTTCTGCGCGGACAACGCGATCACGACACCGCCGGGCCAAACTCCCGCAACCGTCAGCACGTGGTCGAGCCTCACGTACGCCGTGAACGTCCCGGTGACCGACATCGTCACGTCGAGCGTCATCCTGAAAGACGCGACGATCCCGTATTCCACCTACAAGATCCCGCTTTCTCCCTACTACGGATACCGCACGGTCTTGCGCGTCCGCCCTTAGCGTTGTGAGGGTCGGCACGTGCAGTTACACTTCGGGTAAGGCTGGGAGCGCATTTTCTGCGATCACCGGGGCGCCTTTCTTGGGGAGGATGCGTGGCGAGTAGCAGCGAAGCCATCCCCGTACGAAGGGGGGAAATTCTCGCGGAGAAATACCGTGTGGAATCCCTCCTCGGCGAAGGGGGGATGGGCGTCGTCGTCGCTGCCGAGCACCTGCAGCTCGGGCACACCGTCGCGCTGAAGATCCTCCGGCGCAGCGCGCTCGACAGCCCCGACGCGGTCGAGCGCTTCTTGCGCGAAGCCCGCGCGGCGGCGAGCCTTCAGAGCGAGCACATCGCGCGCGTCTCCGATGTCGGCACGCTCGACTCGGGCGCGCCGTTCATGGTCATGGAGTTCCTCGAGGGGGTCGATCTCGCGAGGCTCCTCGACGTCAAAGGGTCTCTCCCCGTCGACGACGCCGCCGACTACATCATCCAAGCCTGCGAAGCGCTCGCCGACGCGCACTTGCACGGGATCGTTCATCGCGATCTCAAGCCGGCCAACTTGTTTCTGACGGCAAAGCTCGACGGCTCGCCGCTCATCAAGGTCTTGGATTTCGGAATCTCGAAGACGAAGCTCGGCGCGCCGCTCGCCGAGATCACCTCGACGACGGCGATCATCGGCTCACCGAAGTACATGTCGCCCGAGCAGATGCAGGACAGCCGCGCCGTCGACGCGCGCTCCGACATCTGGTCGCTCGGCGCCATTTTGTACGAGATGCTGACGGGCACGCGCGCGTTCGACG
>JAYVXB010000320.1:0-17828 GCA_043785585.1 Deltaproteobacteria bacterium
GCGATGAGGATCAAGTCGTCGCCGATCGGGCCGACCGCGGTCGGGTCGAGGACGACGCGCGCCGTGCCGCGAACTTTGCCTGCGCTCGATCCGAGGCCCTTGAGGACGCCGCTCGCGTTCTCGATCGGGCGCGGGGCGTCGAGCGCGTTGCGGCGGATGGCGCCGAGCGTCGTGATCTGCTCCGCGAGCTCGCGCTTCTGGTTCTCTGCGAACTCCTTGCGACGCAGATCGGCCAACGTCTGGAGCGACTCGGTCACTCCGGTACCGTCGATCGCTCCGAAGATCTCGTCCTGCGCAAGGTAGTAGACGTCGTCGACGGCGCGGAGCGCTCCCTCGCGAACCATGCTGGCGGCGATCCCGAGGAAGATCTTTCGCGAGATGCCGAAGAGCTCGGCGCGGCAGTAGCGCGAGTTCTCGCGATGACGAATGAGCCGACGGAGGCGCGGGAGGAGAAGGCCGAGGAGCTCGCGCTTCCATCGTTGGCTGCGACCGCGGAGCTTGTCGGCGAGACGCGCGTCCGCCTCTTCGCGCACACGGATCTCGTGCGCGCGCACCTTCGCCACGGTCATCCCCTGCCCCGCGTACGTCTTGATCGTCCGAAGGAGGACCCAGGGCGTGTCGCGGAGCGCGGGCTGCTCCATCTTCAGCTCCTCGAGGCCGCGATCGCCGAAGAGATGGAGATGACGCGCGAGCTTGTCTTTGAACGGCGACCCGAGCTCGCCGCGTTCCGCCATCTCCCAAAGCATCCGCTCGTCGTGGCGCTCGAACTGGGCGCGCAGCGTGGCGTCTTCGCGCACGTGCTCGGCGAGCGACACCGCCGAAAGTAGAATCTCGACGCTCATCAGCTTCTCGTCGCCGCACAGCAGATCCGAGAGGAGGCCCGGCGCGTCGTCCGAGAGGTGCCACTTCTTGAAGAGGCTCTCGAGGAATCCGTAGAGCGGAATCAGGTACGCGTCCGTGGTGAGCGTGACGCCCCAGCGGTTGCCCACTTCCGTCCAGATCTCGAAGAAGCGATTCTGCAGGACCATCGCGTCTTCGCGCGCGAAGTCCTTGCCGCGGAACGAATCCGCGACGCCGTCCCACCAAGCGTGGAACTCCTCCATGCGTCGCTCGTGCGTCGCGTACTGGTACAGCGTCGCTCCGGCGGCGGGCGGCACCTTTGCCCAGATCGCGAGCTTGTCGAGACGATCGCGAAGCGTGATCGCGCCGTGCGTCTCGTACGACGTCGGCAGTCCGATCATGTTCTCCCAATGCGAGCCGAAGAGCGGAAAGAGCGGGCTCTGCTTGTGGAGCAGATAGAAATTCGTGAGGCAGTAGTAAACGCGCCCGCCGAGAAATCCGATCATCCGATCGAGCGGTTCGGCGTTGTCGTGAAGCTTGCGCGTCGGGACCCCGAGCATCCGATAGAGATCGAAGAAGATCGTTCGATAGAAGTAGCGAGCGAAGGTGTACGTGAGCGGCGTCGTGACGCCGGGGTACGACTCGGTCACGTTGGTGTTCGTCCAGACGCGCTGGCGGCCGAAATCGAACGCGATGGGACGCGACTGGAGAAAGTGGATCGCGCCGTCGGCGGTGAACGTCCCTTCGATGTCTTGCGGGCACCCGAAGAGCGCTTCGATCCGACGTCCGCGCTCGGTGAGCATCGCGATCTCGTCGTCACGCAGGCACGGCGCGTCGCGGAGATTCGCAGGGACGGGGCGCTCGACGAGACCATGCCCGGCCGCGTCGTCGAACGTCAACATGCGCGCCTTCGATTGGAGCTCGGAGGTCGCCAATCCCGTCTTGCCGTTGACGAAGTAATGGTCGACTTCGACCTTCTCCTGGACGACGCCCTCGCCGATGCCGTGGCCCGCGATGATCACGAAGTCGCGCGCCGCGGTGTTCGGGTTGCTCGTGAACATCACGAACGAGCGCTCGCCGAAGACCATCCGTTGCATGCCGACCGCGACGCCGAAGCCGAGGAGGTCCATTCCCTGCGCGCGACGGTAGAGGATCGACTCCTGTGAAAATCCGGAGGCGAGGCACCGCTTCAGCTTGTCGAGGATCTGATCGCGCGGGACGTAGAGGTACGTCTCGCTCATTCCGGCGAACGGGTTGCTCTGCGAGTCTTCGCTCTCCTCGAGCTTGTGGCCGACGGTGGACGCGCGCACCGACACGAGCGTGCCCGGGGCGAAGTGCGCGTCGAACGCTGCTTCGATCGCGTCCACGTCTTGGCGTGCGAGCGAGACCTCCGCGAACAGCGCCTGGATCCGCTGCGACGCGCGGAGAATGCTCGCCGCATCGTCGAAGTCGATCTCGCTCAGCGTGGCCTTCACCTCGGGACGGATCGCCGCGAAGACTGCGTCGTAGAACGCGACGGTGAGGCAGAAGAACGGCGGCACGGAGAGCCCGGCATCGAGCATCGCCTTCTGCTTGGCGAACTTCCCACCGACCTCACGGCTCGCGAACGCGTCGTTGCAACCCTTGATCGATTTCATGTCGCGCTCGTGATCGAGATGGGGTCGAGCGGCGCGAGCAGGGCGGCGGCGCGGCGGATGACGCTCATCGAGTCGATGCGCACGAGATCGCCGCCGACCGCAGCGGCGAGCGCGGTGGACGTGCCCCAGTGAGACAGACCGACGAGCTCGAGCCTCGTCGCGAGCTGATCGATCGCGCGAACGGGGAGGCGATGGAGGACGCGCGTGACGCTGCGCGAGACGGGGATCCGAAATCGGGTCGAAGGTGCGCCGGTCGCATCGGCGATGGATGCCGCGATCTCCGCGAAGCTCACGGGTCGCTCGTAGCCCACGTTGAGCGATTGCACGATCGGTGCGCCGGACGCCGCGCGCTTCGCGAGTCGGACGATCACGCGCGCGTAGTCCGCGACGTCGATCACCGAGAAGCGCTGCTGGCCGGATCCGATGCCGATACCTCGGCGAACGAGCTTCGCGAGCGCCGGCATCACGAAGCGATCCCCGTCGCCGATCACGAAGCGCGGACGAAGAGAGAACGCGGAGATCGCGTGTCGTCGCGCGAACGTGGCGATTTCCTGCTCGGCGCGGATTCGACTCGCGCCGAGCGGTGTATCGGGCGAGGTCGGTGCGCCTTCGTCGATTCCGTCTTGCGCCCCCTGCCCGTACACGGACATCGAGCTGCCGTAGACGATGCCCAGCGGCGACGGGCGGAGCGCATCGAGCAGCGCTCGCGTCGCGTCGACGTTCGTTGCGATGAACCCACTGCCGTCGCGATCGATGTGCTTTACGGCGAAGTGAACGAGGACGTACGGCTCGTCGGGCGCGAGGTTCGCCGGAAGGTGCTCGAGGCTCCCCTGAACCTTCTCGAGGAACGGCAACGCTTCGACCGCATCGGGCGTGCGCAAGAGCGCGCGCACGCGCACGGCGCCCGCGGGCAGAAGCGCGAGCTCGCGGAGCAAGGCGCGGCCGACGAAGCCGCTTCCGCCGAGGAGGAGGATGGTGAGGGGGCGCATCACGACTCGCTCACCAGAGGAGCGGCAGGAGCCGGCTGCGGTCGTGCGCGTAGCTCGAGTAACCGGGGAGCTCGAAGAGCGCGGTCTCTTCGACGCGGATCCGCTTGATCATCGCGGGGAGCAGCACGAGGAGGAGGCACGCGAGCGTGTATGGGTTGAAAAAGAAGATCGCCACGCCTAGGTGAGCGGTGAGCATTCCCGTGTACGCCGGATGGCGAACGAGGCGGTACGGACCGCTGCTCACGACCTCGTGGTCTCCCATCACGCGGACGCGGTGCGAGTAGAACTTCCCGAGCGTGCGAATCGCGGTCAGACGAAACGCGACGCCCGCGGCGAACACGCCAAAACCCACGACCATCCAGACGCCCGGATCCGTCCACGTTGTCGGGAACGCGAGCGCCGTGATGACGACGAGCGCGCGTCCGAGCGCGTACGCCTCGCACGTCCCGCGGTCGGCGCTCGTCTCGCCCTTCTTGTTCTCCGTGAGCGCCACGCGCGACTCGAGGAACAGCCACAGGACGTACGTCGCCACGAACGCGATACCGCTCACGCGCATCACACCCTGCCATGTGGCGAGCTTGTGCCACGCCAACGCCGTAATGAGCGCGACGAACGCGATCGCGAAGACCAACGGCAACCTGTTGCGCATACCCTTCATCGTTTGCTCCTCACGGCACTCACGCGGCCACCACGGCCTTGTGGCGACGCACACGCAGATACGCTTCCTTCGTCATCAGCTGCGCGGTCAGGCGACAGCGACCGATCGACTCGTCGCCCGACAGGAGCGCGACGTCGAAATGCGCGAACCGATTCGGCGTGGCGGGTCCGAACGATTTCACGTCGTGCGCGAGCGTGATCGTCGCGCCGCGCGGGACGGGCGCGTAGAGGATCAGCTCGGTGCCGACGAGGTTCATCGGCATCCCGCGGGGCACCTGGTACTCGGTGTGCGCGAGCGCAGTGACGAATTGCCGCGTGGCTTCGAGCGCGTAGAGCGGGCTGTAGTGGCGTTGGTCGCCTCCGGCCAAGAGGTGGTGTGCCGGCGGCGCAATGAGCGTGCTCTCGGCGCGCCCGACGGCGACGCGCACGTGCCCGATGAAGACGTTCTCCGCACGCGACTTGTGCAGCAGCCGCGCGCTCGCAGGAGCGCTCGTCGGCGCGCAGGTCGCGTCGCGCGGCGACGGCGAGCGGTCGGTCTGGAACTTCATCATCGCGACCGGCAGTCCGTCCTGAATCGCGCGGCACGTCCGACTCTCGCCGTCCGCCGTCGCGGCGATCTCGAACGTCGTAGGGCGGTCCTTCTCGCAGAACCGCGGGAACGTCACGCGCAGATGACGAACGTAGGCGTCGCGCGTGAGATCCGCGGCCTCCACGAGCTGCAGCATCCCTTCGACCATCAGCACGCCCGTGACGTGATCGAGCGGGTGATCGAAGAAGTACGGGTGCTCCTCGTCGACGACGAGCTGCGCGCGCGCGACGCCGTCGTGGCCTCGCGTCGGCGAGGCGATGACGACGTTCTTCTCCGCGCGCGGGTAGGGCAACGTCAGCGCGCGATCGGCGGCGACGTGCGAGCTCGAACGGGGCGCGATCTCGCGCAGCGTCTTTCGTACGTACGACGCGGTGAGCGCGACGTGCGACGCGGAGAGCAAGCTGAAGTGATCGCCCGGGACGGTGTGCAGCGCGTCGATCCCCGCGACCCACTTCTCCCATTCGCGACCCGACGCGAGCGGACGGCGCGCGTCGAGCGGGATCTCCGCACGGAGCAGCGTCGCGGTGCCGTTGTACGGTCGCCCCGCGTAGCCGCCGAGGAGCTCGAGGTTTCTCTCGAACTCGGAGAGGAGACGCCGGAAGTCGGCAAGCGTGAGCGACTTGAGCGCGTCCTTCTGCGCGCGCACGATCGCGAGGAGAGACTTCAATGCAACGTCGACGTCCCCTTCGAGCACGCTCACGGCGACGCCTTGAAGATCGATCCCCAACCCTTGCGCGAGGAGGCGCAGCACGTACGCCTGCTCCGGCCGCGTCGACGTGTCGCTCGGTGCGAGCGCGTCGAGCAAGAGGAGACAACCAACCTCTTCGCCCGCGACCTCGATCTGGCGCGCGATCTCGAATGCGAGCACGCCTCCCATCGACCACCCGCCGAGCAGATACGGGCCGTGCGGTTGCCGGCTGCGGATCGCAGCGAGGTACAGCTCCGCGCGCGACTCGAGGTTGTCGAAGATCTGCACCGAGCCCGCGAACGCCGGCGATTGAACGGCGACGACCGGTTGCGAGCCGAGGTGACGCGCGAGCTCCTGGTAGCAGAAGACCGTTCCGCCCGTGGGGTGGAGCAAGAAGAGAGGCGTGAGGCTCGCGTCGCCGCGATTCAGATCGACGAGCGGTGACTTGTCGCTCGACGACGGCCGACGGATCCAACCCTCGGCCTCGGCGAGCTGCTGATCGAGACCGATCGCGAGCTCGTGCACGCTCGCGCCTTCTTGCAGGCTCGCGTAGTCGACGCCGATCTCGAACATTTGATCGACGCTCGTTCCGATGTCGATCGCGGCGAGCGAATCGAGGCCGAGCGCGGCGAGCGACTCCGTGATCGGAATCTCGTCGACGGGACGACGGAAGACGCGCGCGACGACGCGGCGGAGCGTCTCCACGAGGAGGTCGACGCGCGCTTCGGGCGGCGCCTTCCGCCACTCGACGCGATGGCGGCGCTCGGCTTCGTCGGGGACGAGGCGGATCCCTTCGACCTCGACGATCGGCGTCCCGTCCTCCGCGTACGCCGTGAGGTCGACGACGCACGACGGAGAATCGGTCCGATGCTCGACGAGCCGCGCGTGGATGACGAGCGATCGCCCCATCTCGCGGAAGGTGCGGATGCCCGCGAGCGAGACCGGAAAGTAGGTGCCGTGTCCGTCGCGCGGGCAGAGCGCGCCGAGGACCTGATTGCACGCATGCC
This sequence comes from Deltaproteobacteria bacterium, assembly GCA_043785585.1. GTDB lineage: Bacteria > Myxococcota_A > Polyangia > Polyangiales > Polyangiaceae > JBBQXV01. The sequence continues at coordinate 6,408 of JAYVXB010000320.1, forward strand.
AGACCGAGTGCTTGAACCAGATGCCCGCGGAGCTCGCGTCGTCCTCGGGGTGAAGCGTCACTTCGGCGAGGACTTCGGACGGGGCCCACCACAGACGGCGAATCGCTTTGTGCGGGCTCGCCCAATAGAAGAACCCCGCCTCGCGCGTGCTCTCGTACCAGGCGTCGACGTCGAGGGGCCGCCCCATACGCGCGCGCAGCGAGTCGAGAGGCTCGGACGTCGACTCGACCTCCGCGAACGCGTCGAGGGTCGCGTGCGCGACGCGGCGCCACTGCGACGCCTCCTTCGCCCAGACCTCCATGCGGTGCGCGTCTGCGCCCGCGGGCTCGCAGATCGTCTGGATCGTCCGCGCGTCGTCGCGCGTGATCTGAAGCAGCCCGTCCAGCGTGACGTCGCGCACGCTTCTGGCCACGCTCGGAGAGATCGCGTGCTGCGCCTCGAGTGCCATGTCCACGTAGGCGAGCAGCGAGACGCGGCGCTCGAGCGGCTCGGCGTTGAGCCGGAAGAACGCCGGACCCGGGAGGCGAATCTCGCTCTCGAAGTGGCGCTCGCCCTGCTTCATGCGCGGCGACGACAACGACCGCCCGAGCAGCGGGTGCACGCCCGGCGTGGTGCGCGCGACCGTAGGTCCCGTCGCTTGCGCGTCGAACCAGTAGCGCTTCGTCTCGAAGGGATAGAGCGGACCGCTCGCGACGTCGCACGCGAACGGCGCGTCGAAGGCGGCCCAGTCGACGTCGACTCCCGCTTCGTAGAGCGCGGCGAGGCTCTCGGCGAGCATGCGCCAGTCGTCGGTCTTGGCGTCGAGCGAGCCGCGGAAGGCGTGCTTGGCCGGCGACACGATGCGCTTCGCCATCCCGACGAGCACGGGGCGCGGACCGATCTCGAGGAGCACACCGACGTCGAGGCGCGCGACCTCGGCGACGCTGTCTGCGAAGCGCACCGGCGCGAGGACGTGCTCGACCCAGTACTCGGGCGACGTCAGCTTGGTCGACTCGACGCGTCCCGTCACGTTCGAGACGAGCGCGATCGTCGGCTCGTGATAGCGGATCGATTGCGCGACGCGCCGGAACTCGTCGACCATCGGCTGCATCAGCGGCGAGTGGAACGCGTGCGAGACCGTGAGTGGCTTGGCCTCGATGCCGCGCTGCTTGAAGAGGAGCCGCGCGCGGTCGAGCGCTTGCGTGGCGCCGGAGAGGACGATCTGGCCGGGACCATTGAACGCTGCGATCGAGATGCGTCCGGCGACGTGCGGCAAGAGTTCGTCCAGATCGCGTTGGTGAGCGAACACCGCGAGCATCCCGCCCGCCTCGGGTACCGCCTGCATCAAGCGCCCGCGCGCTTCGACGAGCGCGAGGCCGTCCTCGACACTGAAGACGCCAGCGACCGCGGCGGCCGCGATCTCGCCGAGGCTGTGCCCCATGACGACCTGTGGCTCGACTCCCCACGAACGCCAGAGCGCGGCGAGCGCGACCTCGATCGCGTAGAGCGCCGGCTGCGCGTACTCCGTGTTCGCGAGGAGCGCGTCCATCGCGAGCGCTTTTTCCGGTGACGGGTACAGGAGCTCGAGGAGCGAATGCGCGCGCTTTCCGCGGAGCGCAGCGTCGCATGCGTCGATCTGCGCGCGGAACTCGGGGTGCGTCTCGTAGAGACGGCGCCCCATGTCGACGTATTGCGCCCCTTGCCCCGTGAACAAGAACGCGACGCCCGCGCGCTTCGAAGGCGATCGGCGATCGTCGTCGCGAGGTTGCGTGAGCGCCGCCGCGAAGTCCTCCGCCGTCGCGCCGACGAACGCGCGACGCACCTCGCGGAAGTGCTCTCGGCGCGTGTTCGACGTGTGGCACAGCGACGCGACGTCCTCATCGGCTGCGAACCGCGAAGCGTGCGCGAGCGACGACGACGCGAGCGACGCTTCACACTTCGCCGAGAGCGCGAGCACATGCATCGGACGCGAGGCGACTTCGCGCGGCGATGCGGCCACAGCGGGCGACTCCTCGAGGAGCACGTGTGCGTTCGTGCCGCCGAATCCGAACGCGCTCACCCCCGCGCGTCGGGTCGCGGTCGCCGGCCACGAGCGGAGCGATCGCGGCAGCGCGAGCCGCCACTGATCGAGGCGCACGAGCGGGTTCGTCTCTGCGCAGTGGAGGTTCGCGGGGATCGTCCCGTGCGCGAGACAGAGCGCCGTCTTGATGAGCCCCGCGATCCCCGCGGCTGCCTCGAGGTGCCCGATTTGCGATTTGACCGCACCGAGGATCAGCGGCGACGAATCGCTTCGCATCTCGCCGTACGCCGCGCCGAGCGCCTCCGCCTCGATCGGATCACCGAGCCGCGTGCCCGTTCCGTGCGCTTCGACGAACTGCACGTCGTACGGACGCCACCCCGCGCGATCCAACGCTTCGCGAACGACGGCGCGCTGCGCGAGGCCATTCGGCGCCGTGAGGCCGTTGCTGCGGCCGTCTTGGTTGCATGCAGACCCGGCGATCGTCGCCCAAATCCGATCGCCCGCTGCGAGCGCGTCGGAGAGGCGCTTGAGGACGATGACGCCGCCGCCTTCGCCGCGCACGTACCCGTCGGCGTCCTTGCTGAACGCTTTGCAGCGGCCGTCGGCGGCCATCATCCGGTTCTGCGAGCAGCTCACCGTGACGTCCGGTGCGAGGGTGAGGTTGATCCCACCGACGAGCGCGACGTCGCAGTCGCCCGCGAGCAAATGCAGCGCCGCTTCGTGGACCGCGGTGAGCGACGACGAGCACGCGGTGTCGATCGCGACGCTCGGCCCTTTGAGGTCGAGGAAGTACGAGAGTCGGTTCGCCGCGATCGAGAGCGCGTTTCCCGTGCAAGCGTGCGCCGCCGCGAGCGCCGGCGTGCCCGCCTGCAGACGCGCGTAGTCGTTGCCGCTGATGCCGACGAAGACGCCCGTCCGGCTCCCGCGCAGCGTCGACGCGACGACCCCGGCCTCTTCGAGCGCGTGCCACGCGAGCTGCAGGAGGAGGCGCTGCTGCGGATCCATCGCCTCCGCTTCGCGCGCCGAGATGCCGAAAAAATCGGCGTCGAATCGATCCACGTCGTCGATGAATCCGCCCCAGCGCGTCGCCATCTTTCCGGACACGGACGGATCGGGATCGAACCAGTCGGCGATGTCCCAGCGATCGCTCGGCACCTCGACGATCGCGTCGCGGCCTTCGCGAAGGAGCTCCCAGAACGCGTCGAGGTTCGGCGCTCCAGGGAAGCGACATGCCATGCCGACGATCGCGATCGGTTCGTTCGCATGCGCACCGCGCTCGCTTCGATCGATCGCGCGCACGTCGCTGGGCTCGTCGCCCTCGGCGAGGAAGCGCGCGAGGTGAGCAACCGTCGCGTACTTGTAGAAAATCTGCGGCTCGACGCGGCGCCCGAGCGCCTTCTCGAGCTCGCCCGAGAGGCCGACCAGAGCGAGCGAGTCGATGCCGAATGCAGAGAAGGTCGTGTGCACGTCGATCGCCGTCGTCGCGATCCCGACGTGCGACGCAATGAGCGACGCGATCGTCTTCTCGAGCACCGTCCGCGATACGATGGCGGTCGCGACCGTCGGGGCGCTCGGCTTCGTGTCGATCGCATCGCTGCGGAGGACGGTGGCGAGCGTCCCCGCCATGTAGAGCTCGCGCATTCGCGCGCGCCGGATCTTGCCGCTCGACGTCTTTTGCACGGTGCCCTGCGGCGCGAGGACGAGGCAATGGATCGCGATGCCGTGGGTCGAAGCGACGCTCGCGCGCACCTCGGCGGCGAGCCGAGTGAGGTCCGCCCCTTCGCTCCCCTTCGCCACGTCTTGCACGACGACGAGTCGCTCGAGGCCGTCGACGTCGACCGAGAAGGCCGCGCCGCATCCGCGCCGGAGGATCGGCCGCTCGTTCTGCGCCGTCTCCTCGATGTCCTGCGGGTAGTGATTGCGGCCGTCGACGATGATGAGCTCCTTCAGTCGTCCGGTGACGAAGAGCTCGCCGTCGTAGAGGACGCCGAAGTCGCCGGTACGCAAGAAGGGACCTTCGCCACCGGCTCCGCCGATGAATGCCGCGAACGTCTCCCGCGTCGCGTCGGGGCGATTCCAATAGCCGCGTGCGACGCTCTCGCCCCGCACCCAGATCTCGCCGATACGTCCGTCTGCGCAAGGCTCGCTCGACGACGGATCGACGATGCGCACTTCTTGATCGCGCGCCACACCGCAGCCGACGAGCGCGCGGCTCCCCGACGCGGCGGCGTCGACGCACACCAACGCGTGGCGCTCGAGCGCGGCGGCGTCGACGTGGATCTCACGCGGGAACTCGGTGGCGCTCGTGCCCGTGACGAAAAGCGTCGACTCGGCGAGGCCGTAGGACGGGAGGTACGCTTCACGACGGAAGCCGCACGGCGCGAACTTGGTCGCGAAACGTTCGAGCGTCGCGCGACGCACCGGCTCGGCGCCGTTGATCGCGACACGCCAGCTCGAAAGATCGAGCCCGGCGATCTCCTCGTCGCTCGCGCGTCGAACGCACAGCTCGTAGCCGAAGTTCGGACCGCCGCTCGCGGTCGCGCGGAATGCGCTGATCGCCTCGAGCCAGCGGAGCGGCCGCTGAAGGAAGTCGAACGGCGACATCAGGACGACGCGGTGTCCGACGTACAGCGGCTGGAGGATCCCGCCGATGAGCCCCATGTCGTGGTACTGCGGAAGCCAAACCACGCCGACGTCGTGACGATCGCTGCCGAACGCGCGCGCGATGCATCCTTCGTTGTGGAGAAGGTTCGCGTGCGAGACCATCACCCCCTTCGGAACGCCCGTCGATCCGGACGTGTACTGAAGGAACGCGAGGCTCTCCGCCGTGACGTCGGGCATCCGCCAGAGCGCGGCGGACGCGACGTCGGCCGTGTCGGTCGCGAGGACGACGATCGATTTCAAGTCCGGCGAAACCGCGAGCCCGGTCTCGACGGCCGACGCGTAGATCTGCTGCGTGCAGATCGCTGCGGCCGCGCAGTCCTTCGCGATCGCCGCGAGGCGCACCATGTCCTCGGGCTTGCGCGGCGGGTACACCGGAACGGCGATCACGCCCGCGAGCTGGCAACCGAGGAACGCGAGGATGAAGTCGAGCCCCGGCTCGTACACGAGGAGCGCGCGATCGCCCTGCGCGAGGCGACTACGCATCTCGACGGCGATCGACTTCGCGCGGATCTCGACGTCAGCGAACGTGAGCGAGCGCTCCTCGCCTGCGCCGCCCGCGACGAAATTGAGGAAGGTGTAAAGGACCTCCCCCGCCTGCGTGGCAGCGCGATCGAGGACAAGCTCGACGATGTTCGAATGAGAGCGCATGCCTCGCGTACAAACCTTTCCCGTTCGATTTCGCGAAGGCGAAATCGCATGTCGAAAATTGCTCTGAGGGGTTGCGGGCGTTACCGGAGTCGGCGAACGCCGAGAGCAACGTCGCGAGGGCTCGTAGTGCAAAATTCGAGCGCGTAGCGTGTGACGCACGGATGGCGGCGAAAGTACTTGCGTCGCGTCCTCAGATGGGTTGGCACGCGTAACAACTACCTTTCACTACCGAAATGCGGCATTGCAATAACGCGCTGTGTCATACGCCTCGCGCGTGCAGTACCGCGGCGCAAAACGAGTGGGAAGGCGGACTTAGTCGAGGGCACGAATCGAGGTTTTGCGCGCATGGCGCTTGCTACGTCCCGCCGCCCGTGAGCCTTCGTCGAGAGACCGATCGAACGCGAGCGCCCTACGGCGTCGCGCGCGCGACTCTTCGCGTGGCGACGTGCGTGGCCATCGTGACCGCGATGTCGGCGTGTCATCGCCGAGAGGAGATCCCGCCACCGCCCGTGCCCGCGGTCTTGGCGATGACGGTCCGCGTGGCACCCGAGTCGGCGCTCTCGCGACGCGGGGCCGTGAGCGCGGGTGCGCGGCTGCGCCTCGGCTTCAATGCGCCCGGTGTCATCGCGATCATTCAACCGAAGACGGGCGATGTCGTTCGCAAGGGACAGCTGCTCGCGGCGCTCAAAGACGGCGACGCGATCGCCGCGTTTCGCGCGGCGCAGGCGCAGCAGGCCCGCGCGCTTCGTGACTTCCGCTCCGCCGACTCACTCGTCGCGACCGGGTCGCTCCCCGCTCGGCAGCGCGACGACGCGCAGTCGGTGCTCCTCGTCGCCAACGCGAACAGCTCCGTCGCCGCCGAGTCGCTCGGACAGCGGAGGCTCGTCGCGCCGATCACCGGCACGGTGCTCGAGCGGCTCGCCGAACCTGGCGAGGCGGTGGGCCCGGGCATCCCCGTCCTCGTCATCGAAGACACGAACCGCCTCGTCGTGAGGGTCGGCGTCAACGAGCGCGAGCTCGCGCGAATCAAGCCCGCGCAGCTCGCCAAGCTCGTTCTCGACGGGAGCGGCGCGGAGATTCCCGCGGTCGTGACGAGCATCTCGCCAGCGCCGGGAGCGGACGGTCTCTACGCCGTGGAGGTGACGCCGGGGCCCGAAGCAAAGGCGTCGCTGCGACCGGGCACGCTACTGACGGTGCGCTTCGCGGACGCGGTCGCGACTCCGTCGGTGCGGATGCCTCTCGACGCGCTCGTCCACAAGGACGATCGAACGTGGGTCTTCACGCTCGACGCTCCCAAAGAGGACGTCGCGCACCTCCGCGAGGTGACGGTCGATCGCGCGGATCAGAAAGACGTCCTCGTGCGCACGGGATTGAAGGACGGCGACCGGATCGTTCGCGAAGGTGCGCAGTTCCTCCAAGACGGTCAGGCCGTCCGCGTCGTCGAGTGAGCCGACGGTGAAGCCCCACCGTCTGCACGAGCAGCTCGGGCTCGCGGGCATCTCGCAGGGAGCGATCCGTCATTGGCGTCTGCTCCTCCTCAGCGCGGTCGGCCTCTTGCTCGTCGCCGGGATGGCGTGGAGAAAGATCCCGCGCCTCGAGGATCCGCGCATCGAGCCGGCGATGGTGTTCGTGACGATCCCATACGCGGGCGCGTCGCCGGAGGACGTCGAGTCGCAGGTCGTGCGGCCGGTCGAAGAAGAGCTGTACGGAATGGACGACGTCGAGTCCGTCGACTCGACCGCGCTGCCGAACTACGCGCTCATTGCGATGAAGTTCGACGACGGCGCGGACATGGAGTCGGCCGTCGAAGCGGTGCGCGGCAAGGTGCTCGGGAAGAGAAAGGATCTTCCGGCCGAGGTCGGCGATCCGACCGTTGTTCGCGCGAAATCGGCGACGTTCACCGCGCAGATGGTCGTGGTCCTCGCGGGCAATCGCTCCGACACGGTGCTCACCGACGCGGCGAAGCGACTGAAGGAATCGATCGCCGCGGTGCCTGGCGTCGCCAGCGTCACGCTGCGCGGCTCGCGAACGCGCGCGGTGCGCATCCGGCTCGATCCGGTTCGCCTCGCGAAGAATCACATGTCGGTCGAGCAGGTCGTCGAGCGGATCAAGCTCGCGAACGTTCGCGTCCCCGGCGGTGCGATCAAGCTCGGCTCGCTCGCCCCACTTCTGTCGGTGAACCACGAGATCAAGGACGCCGCGAGCGTCGCGCAGATCGCCGTCGGCGCATCGACCGACGAGACCGGCGCGACGCGCACCGTGTCGCTCGGCGACGTCGCCGAGATCCGCGACGATCTCCGCAACCCCACCGAACGCATGCTGCAGGATGGAATGCCCGCGGTCGGGCTCGAGGTGCGCTTTCGCTCTGGCGAGAACGCCGTCGACGTTGGCGCGCAAGTCCGCGCGCGCCTCGACGCGGAGCGGAGCGCGCTACCGTCAGCGACCGAAATCCGGATCGCGCACGATCAACCGGAGGCGGTGCGGCGGTCGTTGTCGAGCTTCATCGAGAGCCTCGTCGAAGGCGTCGCGCTCGTCATCCTCGTGATCACGCTCGGGATGGGGCTCCGGTCCGCGCTCGTCGTCGCTGTGGTGCTTCCCCTCGGCGTCGCGGGCGCGGTGTTCGGCCTCTACACGATGGGGTTCGCGCTCGAGCAGGTGTCGATCGCGGGTCTCATCGTCGCGCTCGGGTTGCTCGTCGACGACGCCGTCGTCGTGACCGAATCGATCCAGCTGATGCGCGATCGCGGCATCAGCGCGCTCCGCGCTGCGGTGCTCGGGACGGCGCGCGTCTTCTGGGCGAACAACGGAACGACCGCGGTCGCGTGCGCGTCGTTCATTCCTCTGTTCTTCATGGGCGGCGACACCGGCGCGTTCGTTCGCGGACTCCCCACCGCGGTCGTCCTCGCGCTCGTGACGTCGCTCGTCGTCGCGCAGCTCCTCACGCCGTGGATCGCGACGTTCTTCGTGAAGGCGCCGCGCGGCGTACGGGCCATCGACGACGACGCGCCGTTCGATCGCCATCAAGACTCCGCATCGCAGCACGACGAACGCAACCCGGTCCTCCGCGGGATCAAGGCCGCGTACGCGTGGACCATTCCGTGGGTCGTCCACAACCCGCTCCTCGTCATCGTCGCGGCGACTGCGATGCTCGTCGGGTCGCTGATGCTGTTACCGAAGGTCGGCGTCCAATTCTTCCCGAAGGCCGACAAGCCCGCCTTGTTCGTCAGCGTGGAGCTCCCGCGCGGTACGGACGAAGCGGTGACGGCGAGGAAGGTCGCGGAGGTCGTGCGCGCGCTCGGCAAAGATCCCGAAGTCGCGTCCACGTCCGCGATGATCGGCGCGGGGTACACGCAGATCTTCCTCGGGCGTCACACGCACTCGGCGAGCGCGGACTTCGCGGACATCCTCGTGCAGCTCCGATCGCGATCGAGCGACGCGATCGCGCGAAGTCTGCGCGCGCGGGTCGCATCGGTCACGGGGGTGAAGGTGACCGTCGAGGAGCTTTACCACGGCCCTCCGGTGCCTCACCCGATCATGATCCGCGTCGAAGGCGACGACTACGTGAAGCTTCGTCACTACGCGGACGACATCAAGACGAGCCTCCGCGCCGTGCCTGGAGCGCTCAACGTATCGGACAGCTTGAGCGACTCGATCCCGGTCGCGAACGTCGAGGTCGACGCCGACCGCGCGCTCCGCCTCGGGATCACGCCAGGCCAGCTCGGATCGACGCTCCGGTTCGTCTACGGCGAGGACAAGATCACGACGTTCCGTCAGGACCGCGAGACCGTCGAGCTCATCGTCGATCGCGCCGCCTCCACGCCGAACCCGCTCGAGCAAGTCGCGGAGACGCGCATCGCGACCGGGAGCGGAGGCTCGGTGCCGGTGCTTGCGGTCGGTGACGTGTCGATCACCCGCGGCTACGCCGAGCTCCGACGACGCAACGCGCGTCGCATCGTCGAGATCAGCGCCGACGTCGACGGCGCCACGCTCCCCGCGGCCGTCCTCGCGCAGGTGAAGCCTTCGCTCGCGAAGATGACGTGGGAGCACGGGTACGCGTTCGCGATCGCCGGCGAACAAGGCGAGACCGAGAAGAGCTTCAAGAACCTCGGTATGGCCGCGGTCGGCGTGCTGCTCATCATCTTCATGCTCCTCGTCCTGATGTTCGGGAGCCTCACGCGCGCGGTGCTCGTGCTCGCCGCGGTGCCGTACGTTCTCATCGGCGCGGTCTCCGGCCTCTACGTGATGCGCGTCCCGTTCGGCTTCATGTCGTTCCTCGGGCTCATCGCGCTCATCGGCGTGTACGTGAACCACAAGATCTACTTCGTCGATCGCATGCAGGAGCTCATCGGACGAGGGATGGACTGGAAGGCCGCGATCTACCAAGCGGGGATCGATCGCTTGCGGCCGGTCGTGCTCACGGCGCTCACGGCGATCCTCGGGCTGCTTCCGCTGACGATCTCGGGCGGCGCGCTCTGGGCGGGCTTCGGGTGGGTCAACGTCTTCGGGCTCGCGATGTCGATCCCGTTGTCGCTCGTGCTCTTGCCGGCGCTTCTCACGCTCTCGTTCCGCTTTCGGCAAAAGCGGACCGAGGTCGTCGCGAGCGCGACGCGCGAGATCGAGCTGGAAGCTTCGTCGTCGAGCGCGGAGTGATCAGCGCTTCGGCGAACGGCTCGTGATCCACGCGAGCACGTCCCTCGAGACGTCGTCGCGGTTCGTCTCGTTCAAGAGCTCGTGCCGCCCCTCGGGGTAGCGCCGATCGTCGACGTCGGTGTTCCCCGCGGCGCGGTAACGCTTGGCGAGCTGGCCGTGCCCCACGCCGCCCATGCTCACCGCGTCGTGCGAGCCGGCGATGAGGAGCAGCGGCAACGCGCGCGGAGGTCGCTGCGGATCGTCTTCGCGCTGCTCGATCGCGGACGTGGCGCCGAGCAAATCGCTCCACAGCTTGGCGCTGCAGTCGAAGCCGCAGAGCGGATCGGCGATGTACGCGTCGACCGTCGTCGGATCGCGCGAGAGCCAGTCGAACGCGGTGCGCGAAGGGAGGAAGCGCAAGTTGAAGCTGCCGAAGACGAGCTTGCGCATGCGGACGCTCGGCGCGCGTGGGCCGCGCTTGGCGACCTCGCGATCCGCGACCCAACGGAGCATGCGGTTGAGCGCGCCCGCGCGCCAGCCGGTGGCGCTGAGGATCGCGCCGTCGAGCGTCGCGGAGCGCGTGAGGAGGTACTCGCGCCCGATGAACGATCCCATGCTGTGGCCGAACAAGAAGAGGGGGACCTTCGCGTGCGACTCGGCCGCGCGGGATCGAAGGGCGTCGAGATCGCCTTGGACTTTGTTCCATCCGTCGTCGTCGGCGAAGTGGCCGCGCGGCGTGCGTTCGTCGATCGACGCGCCGTGGCCGCGGTGATCGAGCGCGTAGACGGCGACGCCGGAAGCCGCGCAGTAGCGGGCGAAGACGTCGTAGCGCGCGGCGTACTCGGACATGCCGTGCGCGATCACGAGGACAGCGCGCGGCGTTGCAGCGGGGAGCCAACGCATCGCCGAGATGACGAAGCCGTCGTTGGCTCGAAGGGTGAAGCGATCGATCGGCGACGTTGCCATAGTGCCGGGAGGATAGCGCGTTAGGTCAGCGGGAGAGACACGCCTCGAACGCGTCGGGCGTCGTCGCCGCCATCGCGCACGCATGCTGCGCCGGCGTGATCTGCGCCGAGCAGCTCGCCAGCGCGGCGTCTTTCTGCGCGAGCCCACGTACCTGCGTCTTCTGCGCGGCGATCGTCTCGGCCGACGCGTCGGGGAAGCTCTCGCGGAGCGCGATCTCCGTGTACCGATCGACGAGCGCATCGCACTGCTGCGAGGTCAGCTTCTTCGGCGAGGCGCAGCCGAGACCGAGAGCCATCGCGACGACGACGCTCAGCCGCGAAGCTACTTCATGCACTTCTCGAGCTCCATGCTCGACGTCGCCCGCCGCACGCACGCCATCATCGCCTCGCTGATCGTGCGGCCGACGCAGTCCTTGATCTCGCCCTCGAGCTCTTGCCGGAGCGACGCTTGGCGCTTGGCGATCGCGTCGGGATCGGTCTTGTCCATCTCCTTCATCTGCAGCTCGACGCTCCTGT
>JAYVXB010000321.1:0-5909 GCA_043785585.1 Deltaproteobacteria bacterium
CGCCGCGTGCTCCGCAGCGACTCCGAACAGCGGGTTCGACACCGGCGGCGGTGGCCACGGTGACGGCGGCGCGGGCGGAGGCGATGACGGCGGCGGCGACGACGTCGGCACGATCGGCACGGGCGGCGACGGCGGGACGATGCCGACGTGCACGCCGAACCCGGCAAATTACGACATCCCCGGCAACAACTGCGACGACGACGGCGACGGCAAGGTCGACAACGCCTTCGTGTGCGACGCGAACCTCCCGCTCACCGGCGCCGCGGCGCTCTTCGCGCAAGCGATTGGACTCTGCCAGAGCGCGAGCGGTCCGAGCGACGCGAAGTGGGGCGTCATCTCGGCGACGTACACGAACGGCCACACGGCGACGACCGCGCCGAACGATCTGCAGCACGGCATCCTGCCGAAGTTCGGCAGCGTCGTCGTGCCGCGCGAAGGGACGATGTTCGGCGTGCTGAGCTCGGGCTCCGCGCGCGAGACGGACAGCGACACGGGGCCTGCGTTCAAGGGGCCGAAGAACGGGATGCAGGGGATCTTCCCGCCGGCGGGCGCGACGCCTCCGCCAGGTTTTCCGAAGAGCGCGGCCGGATGTCCGGCGCTCGGCAACGCGACGTTCGATCTGATCAACGTGAAGCTCGTCGTGAAAGCGCCCGCGAACGCAAAGGGGCTGAAGTTCGATTTCGATTTCTATTCGGGCGAGTGGCCCGAGTTCGTGTGCACCACGTTCAACGACGCGTTCATCGCGTACTTGAGCGCGAAGGGCTTCAACAACGGCACGGCCGACAACATGTCGTTCGACATGAACAACAACCCGGTCAGCGTGAACAACGGATTCTTCGATCGCTGCACGCCCAACACGCAGACCGGTTGCTCGGGGGGAAAGAAGAAGACGGCGGCATGCCCGGGCGGCACGGGCGAGCTCGCGGGCACCGGCTTCGAAGATCCCGGCGTGTACTGCCAGACGACCAGCACCGGCGGCGGCGCGACAGGTTGGCTCACGTCGCAGGCGCCCATTCAGCCGGGCGAGGTGTTCACGATCGAGTTCATGATCTGGGACACGGGCGACGAGAGCTACGACTCCAGCGTCCTCGTCGACAACTTCCAGTGGATTCCGGGCGACACGATGACCGGGACGACGCGCCCGCCCAAGTGAGCGACTGCATCTGCCTACGTCACCAGAACGCAGACGACGTTGGGGGTCCTTCGCTTCGCTCAGGATGACAGAATGGGGGACCCATGACCGATCCCCTGAACCTCCTCGAGCTCGAAGAGCTCGCGTCCGCGAAGCTCTCGAAGATGGCGTTCGACTACTACGCGAGCGGCGCGCACGACGAAGTGACTCTGCGCGAGAACGTCGCGGCCTATTCGCGCATCGCGCTCCACTACCGCGTGCTCGTCGACGTCGCGAAGCGCGACGCATCGACGACGGTGCTCGGGCAGCGCGTGTCGATGCCGGTCCTCGTCGCGCCGACGGCGTTCCACAAGATGGCGCACCCCGACGGCGAGCTCGCGACGGTGCGCGCGGCGGGCGCGCAAGGCACCGTGATGATCCTGAGCTCGCTGTCGAACACGGCGGTCGAGGACGTCGTGCGCGCCGCGACGGGGCCCGTCTGGTTTCAGCTCTACGTGTACAAAGATCGCAAGGCGACCGAAGCGGTGATCGCGCGAGCGGAGGCCGCGGGATGCAAGGCGCTCGTCTTGACGGTCGACGCGCCGCTCCTCGGCACGCGCGAGCGCGACGTGAAGAATCGCTTCTCGCTGCCGACGGGTTTGTCGGTCGAGAACATGGTGCCGAGCGGATACGGCGGCCTCGCGAAGCCCGCCGCGGACTCGGGGCTCGCGGCGTACGTGGCGGATCTGCTCGATCCGTCGATGTCGTGGAAGGATCTTGCGTGGCTGCGATCGGTGACGAAGCTGCCGCTGCTCGTGAAGGGGATCGTGCGCGCGGACGACGCGCGGCGCGCGGTCGAGCACGGCGCGGCGGGCATCGTCGTGTCGAACCACGGCGGGCGTCAGCTCGACACGTCGCCCGCGACGATCGACGTGCTCGCGCGCATCGCCGATGCGGTCGCAGGACGTGGAGAGATCTTCGTCGACGGCGGCGTGCGGCGCGGGACCGACGTGCTGAAGGCGCTCGCGCTCGGTGCGCGCGCGGTGCTCGTCGGGCGTCCGGTGCTGTGGGGACTCGCGCTCGATGGTCAGCGCGGCGTCGAGCTCGTGCTCGCGACGCTGAAGAAAGAGATCGATCTCGCGATGGCGCTCTCCGGATGCGCGAGCGTCGCGGACGTGACGCGCGATCTCGTCGAGCCGCCGAAGTGAGGCACGTCGTCGTCCATCGCGCGGGCGGACACGACCAGCTCGCGATCGAGTCGGCGCCCGATCCGGTGCCGGCCGCGGGCGAGGTCGTCGTCGCGACCGAAGCGATCGGCGTCAACTACGCCGACTGCATCGTCCGCATGGGCCTCTACGAGTCGGCGAAGAAGTACGTCGGCTGGCCAATCACGCCGGGCTTCGAAGTGTGCGGTCGCGTCGTCGCGATCGGCGAAGGCGTGCGCGACGTCGCCGTCGGCGCGAAGGTCATCGCGGTCACGCGCTTCGGTGGCTACGCGACGCACGTCTGCGTTCCGCGCGACCAGATCTTTCGCGTGCCCGCATCGTTCGACGCGATGCAGGCCGCGGCGTTCCCCGCGGTCTTCCTCACTGCGTACTACGCGCTCTTCGATCTCGGGAACGCGCGCGCCGGCATGCGCGTGCTCGTTCACTCCGCGGCGGGCGGCGTCGGCGGCGCGCTCCTACAGCTCGCAAAGATGGCCGGCGCGACGACGGTCGGCGTCGTCGGCGCGAGCTCGAAGGTCGACGCCGCGCGAGCGCAAGGCGCGACGCACGTCATCGACAAGAGCAACGAAGATCTCTGGCGCATGGCGAAGCGCTACGCGCCGGACGGCTACGACGTCGTCCTCGACGCGAACGGCGTCGGCACCCTTCGCGAGAGCTGGAACCACCTCGCGTCGCCGGGCCGCCTCGTCGTCTACGGCTTTCACACGATGATGCCGAAGACCGGCGGCCGCCCCAACTACGCCAAGCTCGCCGTCGACTGGCTCCGCACGCCGCGCTTCGATCCGCTCACGATGACGAACGAGAACAAGAGCGTGCTCGCGTTCAACCTCTCGTACCTCTTCGAGCGCAAAGCGGTCTTCGTCGAGGCGATCGAGAAGCTTCTCGCGTGGGTCGACGAGGGCAAGCTCGTCGCGCCGCCCGTCACGTCGTTCGCGTTCGATCGCGTCGCGGATGCGCACCGCGCGATCGAATCGGGGAAGACCGTGGGGAAGCTCGTCCTCGTCGTCTGAACCGCGATCGCCGACGCCGGCCGTAGTGGCTCGTCTTTGCGACCGCGTAGTGAGAAAGTGTGCGACGCGCGTCGTGCGCGGGCATCGGAGGAGAGATGGCGGCGGCCAAAGGGGCGAAGAAAACGACGGGCGTGAAACGCGCGGCGCCGAAGCGGCGAACGCCGAAGAAGGCGATGGCAGGCTCGGCCGGGCTCGATGCGATCGCATGCGTTCCGGAGGGCGCGCGCGACGCGGTCGACGGGCTGACCGAGGTGACGGCGCGCGTTCGCGCCGAGGGCGGAGCCGTCATCGGCAGCTACCTCGATCCGCTCGGGGGGAGACCGTTGCTGATGGCGGTCCTGCCGATCGACAAGATCGAGCCCACGCCCTTCCAGCGCGATCTCTCCGACGCACACCACAAGCGCCTCGCCGAGGTCATCCAAAAGACCGCGCGCTTCCTCGATCCTCTCATCGCGATCGTCGCGCCCGAAGGCACGACCGCCGGCGCGTTCTGGACGCCGAACGGACGCCATCGCCTCGAAGCGATGCGACGCCTCGGCGCGAAGGCGATCACCGCGCTCGTCGTGCCCGAGCGCGAGGTCGCGTGGCAAATCCTCGCGCTCAATACGGAGAAGGCCCACAACCTGAAGGAGCGCGCGCTCGAGGTCGTGCGAATCTACCGCGGCCTCATCGACGAAGACGCATCGCTCGCCGAGTCGAGCTTCGCGTTCTACCTCGAGGATCCGGCGCTCGTGACGATCGGCGTCTGCTACGAGCGAAACCCGCGCTTCGCCGGCGGCGCGTACCACCCGGTCTTGCGACGCACCGAGAAGTTCACCGACGCGCCGCTGCGCGACGCCGTGAAGGTGCACGAGGCGCTCGCGACGAAGACGCTCGAGGTCGAGGAGCTCGTCGCCGCGGCGGTCGCCAAGTTGAAAGAGCGCGGACTGACGAGCCCGTACTTGCGGTCGTTCGTGGTGTCGCGCATCAATCCGCTGCGGTGGATCAAGGGCGAGCCGCCGCCGGCCGAAGAGGTGCTCGAGACGATGCGGACGCGCGCGGCGAAGTTCGACGCGGCGAAGATCAAGCAAGACGATCTGGCGCGTGCGGGCGGCGCGCCTGACGACGAGGGATGACGACGAGTCCGCTATGCTACGCGCTCGCGACGAGCCGCTTCGGCGCGACGCTTCGCCAGCTCTCGGTCACGCGCTCCGCGACGTCCTTCCAATCGACACGCTTGCCGTCGATGCGCATGCCGACGTACCCGCGCGCGCCGATGTACGCCGGCAAGAAGAAGCGCGCCGGGTCCTTCTTCACGAGCGCGAGGTGGCCCCCCTTCTTCTCCGTCCGGAAGCACGCCGCGATGTTCTCGTCGCCGTGGTGGTTGTCGAGGAAGTACGCGTACACCTTCTTCCGCACGCGGAACGTCGCGTGGCGCGACTCGCGCTCGCACTCCGACTCGGGGAGCTTCGCGCAGATCGTCATCAGCTTCTCGAGCGCCGCGCGCGCCGCATCGGCGTCGGTCGTCGGACGCGGCGGCGCTTTCGGTGGCGGACGCACGGGCTGCTTCGCGACGGCGTTCGGGACGATCGACGCCCAGCCCTCCTCGACGAGGATCGCGATCTCGATCCAGTCGGTCTTCGGGTGGTTGAGGACGGCGCCGACCCAGCCTCTGACGCCGACGTACGGCGGAACGAAGTAGCGCGCGGGGTCCATCGCGACGAGGCGCCTCTGCTCGTCGGGCGTCGCCTTGCACCAGATCGCGAGCCGTCCGTCGCCGTGGTGGTCGTCGACGAAGTTGACGTACATCTTGCCGCGCACGTGAAACGACGGCGCGCCGTGCGACAGCTTTTCTTCGGCGCCCGGGAACCCGAAGCAGATCGCGCGGACGCGCTCGAGCGCGGCGTCGGACGGCGACACGGCCTTCTTTGCCATGCGCCGCAGCGTACATTGATGCTTCGGATGCGCGCGACCTCCTCGACGATGTTGTGGTGGATGCTCACGGTCGTCGCGTCGACCGGATGCGTGGAGCGAAAGGCCGCGCCGCGTCCATCGGCCCGCACGTCGGCGATCCCGATCCCGATCCCGATCCCGACCCCGACCACGACCGCGACCGCGACCGCGACCGCGACCGCGACCGCGACCGCGACCGCGACCGCGACCGCGACCGCGACCGCGACCGCGACCCCGACCCCGACCCCGACCGTCGAGCGCCTCGACGTTCCGGGCGATCTCCCGGCGTTCCTCGTACGTGGCGCGTCCGGCGATCCGCCGCGCACCCTCTTCGTGCCGGGCGTCTGCTCGAACGCGAACGGGTACATGCTCGGCTTCCCCGAAGCGGCGCAGCGCGCCGGCGGCGTCGTCGCGATCGATGGCGATCTCCCCTGCCCCGGCGTGCCCGGGTTCCGAACGTTCTCGTGGGATCTCGCGAAAGCGCAGACGCGGATGGAAGCCGCGCTCGCGGCCGCGGGGCATCACGACACCGCCGACGCGCTGACCGTCATCGGCTACTCGCAAGGTGCCGCGATCCTCGAGCAGCTCGTCGCGAAGTTGCCGAGCCGTTACGCGCGCGTCGTCATCATC
>JAYVXB010000322.1:0-5907 GCA_043785585.1 Deltaproteobacteria bacterium
TTCCATCGGAGTCGAAGCCGCGATCTACCGCATAGGCCCGACGACCGCGCGCGCGCTCGGCGGCGGCGTGCAGCTCTTCCCATTTCGCGTCGCGCTCCACGGTCTCTACCTCTATCCGCGCTTCGCGTACGCACGCGCGAGCACCGCGATCGACGACGGCACCACGTTCGACTCCGACGTGCTCGGTCTCGGAGGAACACTCGGATACCAATTCACCTGGGACCACGGCTTCACGGTTCGCATCGGCGGCGGCGCGATGTGGTTCACCGACGCGGCCCCATCGGCAAAGTCCGACGATCCGCTGCAGCCGCGCCTCGCGCTCACCGGAGTGCGCCCGGTGCTCGACGCGAGCTTGGGCTGGGCGTTCTAGCTAGCGCTCAGTCGCCCTTCCCCTTTACGACCATCGCCGCGCCCTTCGCATCGAAGAACTGCCTTCCGCTCTCGGCGCCGTTCGCGTCGTACGCGATCACGCGGCGCGCCCATCCGCCCTTGCCGTCGATCGCCTGTCCGTCGACGCCGAAGTACTGCCGCTCGGTCTCGCGGTTTCCGCCGCCGTACGTCGCGCGCCATTTCACGACGCCGCGCGCGTCGCGTCTCGGCTTCTCGTCGGTGCCGAGGCACGCGCTCTCGATCGTGTTGTCGCGCGCATCGAACACGCGTTGGATGACGGCGCACCCTTCGGGCCCCGCGATGGGTCGGTCCGCGACGTCGCGGTAACGCGTCTCGGTGTCGTTGCCCCGGGCGTCGAACGCGTGGAGGACATGCGCGAACGCGCCGTCCTTCGGCGCGACGCGCTCCCCCTTCGCGCCGAACCATTCGGTCTCGATCGCGTTGCCGCGGTCGTTGTATTTGACCGCGCGCCGCGCGAAGCGCAGATCCTTGGCGACGACGGGCTTCTCGTCCGCGTCGAAGAACGCCTCGTCGATGACGATGCCGCGATCGTCGCGCGCGTATCTTCGAATCGCCACGCCCGTTCCGTCCGCGCGTCGCTTCCCGTCCACGCCATAGAGCGCGACCTCGAGGAGCTCGTTGCGATCGTCGAAGACGCGCGTGACGCGCCACGCCTCCTCGACGAGCCCCTTGAAGAGCATCGGTCGCCCGTCACCGCCGTAGTACAGCGTCTCGACCGCGTTGCCGCGCGCATCGGGGCGCATCGTCTTGCGCGCGTAGCCTCCGCCCTTCGCGACGAGGAGTGCGTCCTTGTCGTAGAACGCTTCTTCGACGTCGTTGCCGTGCGCGTCGTAGCGATGCACCTCGCGCGCGACGCCCGCGTCGTCGTTCGCGGGCGCTTCGTGCTCGTCGAAGCACGCCTTTTCGACGAGCTTGCCGCGATCGTCGAAGTTACGCGCGATGTGCACGCAGCCGCGCACCTTGACCGGCTTGCCGTCGACGCCGAAAAAGCGACGCTCCTCTTCGTTTCGCCGCTCGTCGAAGACCGCGGTCCACTTCGCCGCGCCCGCCTTGTCCACGGTCGGCGCGCCGTCGGCGCCAAAGAAAGCGCGCTCGATCTCGTTCCCGGCGGAGTCGTAGCGCGACGTCCAGCCCGCGACGCCATCGGCGCCGACCGTGCGTTGCCCGTCGACGCCGACCAGCTCGCGCCGTATCTCGCGGCCGACTTCGTCCCAGGCCGAGCGCGATCCCGCGCTCCCGTCGGTCGTGCGAACGATCGACTTGTCGTCGACGCCGAACGCGCGCTCTTCGATCTTGTGGCCGAGCGTGTCGTAGGTCGACACGACGCGCGCCGCGCCTTGCGTGAGCATCGGCGCGCCGCCGGCACCGAAGCTCGCCCGCTCGACCTCGAGGCCGCGCGCATCGAAGCGCCGCGTCCAGCGCGCGACGTTGCGGATGCCCGCGACGACGGGCGCCCCCTTCTCGTCGAAGTACGCCCCCTCGATCTCGAGCCCACGCTCGTCGAACGTCGTCGTCTCGCGCGCGTAGCCGACCTTCCCGAGCACGAGCTTGCCGTCGCCGTCCAAGAACGCTCGCTCCACGACGCGATGACGATCGTCGTACCGCGAGCGCTCGACGCGAACGACGCCGCCCGCCGCGTCGAAGAAGCTCGTCGCGACCGCGTCGCCGACCGCGTCGAACTGCGTCGTCTTTCGCGCGTAGCCGTCCCCGGTGAGCGCAGGCGCGTCGTCGCGTCCGAAGAACGCACGCTCGACCTCGCGACCCTGCGCATCGTGTCGCGCCGTCCACCGGAGGACGCCGTCGCGTGACAACGCGGGCTGCCCGCGCGCGTCGACGTACGTGTGCTCGACGACGGCGCCTCGCGCGTCGTGCTTCTCGATCCATCCGCCCTCGCCGCTGAGATCCGTCGTGCGCCGCCCGTCGGCGTCGAAGTACGCCTCGCCCGTGCGCCTCCCGAACGCGTCGTACGTGAACGCCGCTCGCGCGTAGCCGAACCCGCGCGCGAGCTTTCCATCGAGGCCGAGGAACGCATTCTCGACGAGGTTCCCTTGCTCGTCGTACTTCGAGAGGCGCGACGAATAGAACGTGTAGAGGGTCGGGCGTCCGTTGACTCCGAAGTAGCGCGTCTCGACGGGGTTGCCCCAGGCGTCGAACGCATACGTCTCGCGCGCGGAGCCGCCATCGAGGACGGGCGCGCCGTCGGCGCCGAAATACGCGCTCTCCACGAGCTGACCTGCGCGCCAGACGTTCGCCTTCCTCGCGTACGCGAGGTGACGCGGTTGCACCGGTCTGTCGCCGACGCCGAAGTACAACTCCCCGATGAGATGACGCTCGGCGTCCCATTTGTAAGTGACGCGCGAATATCCGTCGGCGACGACGACCGGCTCGCCCTGCAGACCGATGAGCACGTACTCGGTCTCGTAGTTCTTGTCGTCGTACGTCTTCTTCCACGATGCGTTGCCGTAGCTGTGGGTGGTCGGTTGGCCATCGGCAGCGAAGTACTTTCGCTCGATCTCGTTGCCGCGCGCGTCGTAGGTCATGCGCCGCGTGGCGTAGCCTTCGCTCGTCGTGATCGGTTTGTGATCGACGCCGAAGTACGCGCGCTCGGTCTCGCGTCCGTGCTCGTCGAAGCGCGACGTGAAGCCGCTGGCCCAGAATTCGCGCGGCGTGAGCGCGTCGCGCGCGTCGTAGAAAGCGATCTCGATCGGATTGCCGGCCGCATCGCGGATCGTGGCGCGGCGCGCGTGCGATCGCATGGGCTCCCATGCGTTGAACCGCGCCGCGATCGGTTTGTCGTCGACGTCGAGGTAGCGCTCGTCGAGGAGGTTCCCGACGTCGTCGAGCGTCATCGCGCGCGCGGCGTAGCCGATGTCGCCGAGGACGGGCTTGCCTTCGAGATCGAGCAGCTGCTCCCTGACGATGTCGCCGAAGCGGTTGAACTGCCGCGTGACGCGCGCGACGCCGTCTCGCCCCGAGGCGGCCTCGCCGTCCGCGCCGAGGACCTGTTGCGCGAAGTGGAAGCCGAAATCGCTCGCCGTCCACGCATAACCGAACGCCTTGTGATCGTCGCTCGTCGGCGCTCCGCGGATCGTCATGAAGCGCTCGCGCGACACGAACCCGCGCGCGTCGAAGTCGTAGAGGACGACGGCCGCCTTCGTTCCGGCGATCGGGAGCGGATAGCCGAACACGTCGCGTCGTTCGACGCGTTTGAGATCCTCGGAGTAGAGGCGGCGCACGGTGGTCTGCCCACGGCGATCGAGGACGCTCGCCTCGCGCATGTGGGTGCCGTCCCAATGAAAGTCCCAGACGACGTCGCGGTCTTCGTCGTTTCGCAGCTCGCCGGTGCGACCGACGCGCTCGACCTTGAGGACGCGGCCCTGCTGCGTATGGAACCGGTACGAGAACGCGCGGCGGTCGCGCGCGGGTTCGTCGAGCGGCGCGACGCACTCCATCACGTGCCAGCGACGGATGTACCCGCCGCAGTGGCTGATCTTCACGCGCTGCGCGTCCCAGCGAATGCCCGCGGCGATCCCGAGCGCGGCGAGGAGCACCACGGGCACCGCGGCGAGGGCGCGTGCGCGACGCTGGCGCGACCTTCCCGCGTCGAGAAAGGCGTGGGCCACCTCTCCGAGCGGTTCAGGGGTGCGCGCCGCGAGCGCGCTTGCGGCGCGAAGACGCCGGGCGGCGAGGAGACGATCCGCAGGGCGCTTCTCGTCGTTCCACGCGGCGGCCTCGCGCTCGATCTCCTCCGCGGCGAGGCGATCGTCGCGCGCCTCTTCGACCCATGCGCTAAGCACTCCCCAACGTGAGAGCAACGCTTCGTGCGCGAGCGTGAGGCCGTCGGCTTCGTGCACGACGAGGCGCGCCTCTTCGAGCGCCTCGATCACGCGCAGCGTTGCTTCACCGGGCGTACGTGCTTGGAGCTCTTCGAGCGTGCGCGTCGCGCGGCTCCCCATCGCGGTCGTGAGCGCGACGAGCACGGAGCGCGCGACGCCCGCGGCGTCCGGCGCGAGCGCGCTCACGTTGCGAAGCGTCGCGTCGGCGTGCATCTCGAGCGCTCCGGCGATGCCGCCGATCGCGTCGAGCGCCGCGCGCGGGATCGTCGTCGCCTCGCGGTCGCGCCGCGTCCACAGCTCCGTCAGCGCGAACTGGACGAGCGGCATCGCCGACGCGGTCCCCTCGAGCTGCGAGAGGAGCGACGCGCGCATCTCGTCGTCCTCGAGGCGGTAGCCGTACACCTCGAGCGCGCTGTCGACGACGCCTTCCCACGCCGCATCGGTGAACGGCGAGACGAAGAGCGAGCCGCGCGTCATCACGCGCCCGAGATCGCCGAGCGCGAGGAGCTCGTCCAAGAGATCGCGACGGGCGGTGACGACGCAGCGCACGCCTGGGATGAGCTGGCCGCCTGCGCGCGCGAGGAAGGCGACGGCGTACGCGCGCCCTTCGCTGGAGGCGAGCGTGACGAGCTCTTCGAGCTGATCGACGAGGACAACGGTGCCGCGCCCTTCGCGTTGCGTCCGCTCGGCGAGCGCGGCGACGAGATCGTCGGGCGAGCGTTCGTCGGCGTCGGAGACGAGCGCGCGGAGCGCCGCACAAAGCGACGCGCGCGGATCCGCGCCCGGGACGAGGCTCACCGCGTCCCATCGTCGCGGCCATCCGCCGAGCTCGCCGTCGACGATCGCCGGCACGATCCCCGCGCGCGCGAGGCTGCTCTTGCCGCTCCCTGAAGGACCGATGAGCGCGACGAGGCCGTGCGCGCGAACCATCTCGAGCCCGCCCGCCGTCTCGACGCCGCGACCGAAGTAGACGTCGCGGTCGGACTCTTCGAAGCGACCGAGCCCGCGGAACGGCCCTTTTTCCTCGGGTGGAATCGGGCGCGCGCGCCCCGCGACCTCGCGGCGCAACCGCTCGAGCTCCCACGCGACCGCCTCGGCCGACCGCGGCCGCTTCGCAGGATCCGGATCGAGGAGCGCGTCGACGACACGCGCGAGACCGGGAGGCACGTCGGGCGTGACGTCGGCGAGCGCCGGCGCGCGCGCGCGACCGTCGAGGACCTCCGGACTGAGCCCCTGTGTTCCTGCGCGTCGCGCCGCCATCAGCGACGGGAGGACGCCCGACACGCACTCGAAGAGCATCGCGCCGAGCGAATAGAGATCGCTCGCCGGTGTCGCCATCGCCGCGCCGGAGATGCATGCAGGATCGATGTAACCGATCGTGCCTGTCGATCCTGCCTCCGAGTCGGACGAACGCGCGGTCGGCGACGGCTCGATCATCAAGTCGTCCATCAGGATCGACGTTGCGACGGGCTCGGCCGCCTTCTTCTTCGCCTCGCGTGACGACGCGACGCCGAAGTCGATGAGCTTGAAGACGCCCGCGGCCTCGATGACGTTCGCCGGCTTGACGTCGCGATGGACGAGCCCGACCGCGTGCACCGCCGCGAGCGCCGACGCGACTGCGCGACCCACGTCGATCGCCTCGGCGGGAGAGAGCCTCGTC
>JAYVXB010000323.1:0-5905 GCA_043785585.1 Deltaproteobacteria bacterium
CGACGTCGCCGAGACCAAGGTGGCCGAGGTGATGGGGCACGCGCGCGAAACCGGCATGCCGCTTTTACTGACGTCCGAGCCCGAGTGAGAAACCTCCCCAAGTGAGAAGCCTTTAGCGATGCGCATCAGTCCCGAAGTCGAGATCGCGTTGCAAGTCGCGACGAACGACGCCACGCGCCGTCGCCACGAGTACATGACCGTCGAGCATTTGCTCTACGCGCTCCTGCTCGACGACACGACGGCGGAGATCGTTCGTCACTCTGGCGGCGACGCCAAGATGCTGAAGCGGCAGCTCGAGCGCTTCTTCGAAGAGCAGATGGAGGCGCTCCCCGAGGACGCGCATGTCACGGCGACGCCGTCGCTCGGCGTGCAGCGTGCGATTCGCCGCGCGGTGAACCACGTGAAGTCGTCGGGCAAGGAAGAGGTCACCGGCGGCAACGTGCTCGTCGCGATCTTCGCCGAACGCGACTCGTTCGCGGTGAGCGCGCTCGAGCGGATGGGCGTCAATCGACTCGACGTGGTCGCGTACCTCTCGCACGGCGTGTCGAAGGACGACGACGGCGAACCGGGAACGGTCGCGCCGCGACCCGGCGGCGGAGGCGAGGACGCCGAAGGCGAAGGCGCGCGTCCGGCGAAAGACCCGCTCAAGGCGTACACGCTCAACCTCAACGAAGAAGCGAAAGAGAAGCGGATCGATCCGCTCGTCGGTCGCGCCAACGAGATCCAACGAATCATTCAGATCCTCGCGCGTCGAAAGAAGAACAACCCGCTCCTCATCGGCGACTCGGGCGTCGGCAAGACGGCGCTCGCCGAGGGGCTCGCGCTCCGCATTCAACGTGGGCAGGTGCCGAAGTCGATGAAGAGCGCGACGGTGTACTCGCTCGACATGGGATCGCTCCTCGCCGGGACGCGCTACCGCGGCGATTTCGAAGAGCGGATCAAAGCGGTGCTCAAGGCGCTTCAAAAAGTCGAAGGGGCGATCCTCTTCATCGACGAGATCCACACCATCGTCGGCGCGGGCGCGACCAGCGGCGGGAGCATGGATGCGTCGAACTTGCTGAAGCCCGCGCTCGCGTCGGGGCGGCTGCGCTGCGTGGGATCGACGACGTTCCAGGAGTACCGCCAGCACTTCGAGAAAGATCGCGCGCTGTCGCGTCGCTTTCAGCGCGTCGAGGTGAACGAGCCGAGCATCGAGGACGCGGTCGAAATTCTGCAAGGGCTGCGCACGCAGTACGAAGAGTTCCACGGCGTGAAGTTCACCGACGAGGCGATCCGCGCGGCGGTCGAGCTCTCCGCGAGGTACTTGCACGATCGCAAGCTCCCGGACAAAGCGATCGATCTCCTCGACGAGGCGGGCGCGGCGGCGAAGCTCGAAGCGGATCGCGACGACGTGCCGGCGCCGGAGGCAGGAGCCGATGCCCCCGCGAAGGCCGATACGATCGTCGACGTCCCTGCGGTCGAGCGTGTCCTCGCACGCATGGCGCAAATCCCGCCGCGCGAGGTCACGTCGAGCGACAAGTCGCGCCTGAAGGATCTCGAAGCGGATCTCAAGGCGGGCGTCTTCGGACAAGAAGACGCGATCCTTCAGCTCGCGAGCGCGATTCGCCTCTCGCGCGCGGGTCTGCGCAGCCCCGAGAAGCCGATCGGATCGTTCCTCTTCACGGGACCGACCGGCGTCGGCAAGACCGAGGTCGCCAAGCAGCTCGCCAAGGTGCTCGGCATCTCGTTCGTGCGCTTCGACATGAGCGAGTACATGGAGCGCCACACCGTCTCGCGCCTCATCGGCGCGCCGCCGGGTTACGTGGGCTTCGATCAAGGCGGATTGCTCACCGAAGCGATCGCCAAGACGCCGCACGCGGTGCTCTTGCTCGACGAGATCGAGAAGGCGCACCCCGACGTCTTCAACGTCCTCCTTCAGATCATGGATCACGGGAAGTTGACCGACAACAACGGGAAATCGTCGGATTTTCGCCACGTCATCTTGCTGATGACGAGCAACATCGGCGCGCGCGATCTCGCGCGGCGATCGGTGGGCTTCGGCGACTCGTTCGGGAGAGACCGCGAGAACACCAACGTCGACCGCGAGTACAAGCAGCTCTTCAGCCCGGAGTTCCGCAACCGCCTCGACGCCAAGATCACCTTCAACCACCTGTCGCCGGCCGTCATGGGTCACATCGTCGACAAGTTCATGAAAGAGATCTCGCAGCAGCTCGCCGAGAAGAAAGTCACGATCGAGACGACCGACGCCGCGCGCACGTACCTCGCCGAAAAAGGCTACGAGCCGGAGTACGGCGCGCGTCCGCTCGCGCGCGTCATTCAGGACGAGGTGAAGCGCCCGCTCAGCGATCACCTCCTCTTCGGCGAGCTCGAGCACGGCGGGCACGTCGTGGTCGATGCCAAGGAAGGCAAGCTCGCGTTCCGATTCTCTCTCGCCAACTGACGCCAGCTTCGCTAAGAAGCGGCGCATGACCGAGCCGCTCGTCGCCATCATCATGGGAAGCAAAAGCGATCTCAAAACGCTCGCGCCCGCGCGCGCGGTGCTCACCGAGTTCGGAATTCCGCACGAAGTGAAGGTGCTGTCGGCGCATCGAACGCCCGACGCGCTCTTCGCGTACATCGAGTCGGCGGAGACGCGCGGCGTCGAAGCGATCATCGGCGCGGCGGGCGGCGCAGCGCATCTGCCGGGCGTCATCGCGGCGAAGACGACGTTGCCGGTCCTCGGCGTGCCGGTGCCATCGACGTCGCTCCTCGGCCTCGATGCGCTCTTGGCGATCGTGCAGATGCCGCAGGGGATCCCGGTGGCGACGTTCGCCATCGGCGAGGCGGGCGCGGGGAACGCGGCGCTCTTCGCGATCGCGATCATGGCAGGCAAGCGCCCCGAGCTGCGCGAGAAGCTGAAGGCGTGGCGCAAAGCGAAGGCCGAGAAGCTCTTGGCCGAAGAGATCGTCTAGTCGACTGAACATCCGTTCCGCCCTATGCTCGTGACGTGGAGCTTCGACCGGTCGCCAATCCGCCGAACCCGTTCGCGAGCACGGACGTCGAGTACCTCGACGGCGCCACACCCGACGCGCGCCTCGAGGTCTACGAAGACCACTCGCGCAGCATCTTGTCGAAGAACGACAGCCCCGATCTCGGCTTCGACTGGAGCATCAACCCTTACCGCGGCTGCTTCCACGCCTGCGCGTACTGCTACGCGAGGCCGTCGCACGAGTACTTGAGCCTCGGCGCGGGCACCGACTTCGATCGCAAGATCATCGTGAAGCCCGACGCGCCCGCGTTGCTCCGCGAGGCATTCGAGCGACCCGCGTGGCGCGGCGAGCGAATCGTCTTCAGCGGCGTCACCGATTGCTACCAGCCGCTCGAAGCCTCGTACCGAATCACGCGTGGTTGCCTCGCGGTGTGCGCCGAATACAAGAACCCGGTCGGCGTCATCACGAAGAGCCCGCTCATCGAGCGCGACATCGACCTCCTCGTCGAGCTCGCATCGGTCGCAGACCTGACCGTGACGATCAGCGTTCCATTTTGGGACGTCGCGAAGGCGCGCGCGATCGAGCCGTACGTCGCGACGCCTCAGCGGCGCGTCCACACGATCGAGAAGCTCGCGCGCGCGGGCGTCCGCGTCGGCGTCAACGTCGCGCCGGTGATCCCAGGGCTCAACGACGAAGAGATCGGCCGCGTCCTCGAAGCCGCCGCGGCGGCGGGCGCGTCGCACGCGGGGACGGTGCTCCTGCGTTTGCCGGGCTCGGTCGCGCAGGTGTTCGAAGAGCGACTTCGCGCGGCGCTCCCGCTTCGCGCTGACAAAGTGCTGAGGCGCGTGCGCGAGACGCGCGGGGGCAAGATGAACGACTCGCGTTTCGGCGTGCGCGGGCATGGCGAAGGCGTGTACGCCGAGGCGATCCACGCGCTCTTCGCGTCGACTGCGAAGCGACTCGGTCTGGTTGCGCACGAGATGGGCGAAGCGTTCCGCGCTGCACGCGACACGTTCGAGAGGCCGCCGAAGAAGGGATCGCAGCTCGGGCTCTTCTGAGTCTACGCGGGGCGGCGCCCGCCGTAGTGGTAGGCGATCTGGTCGTCGTCGTACCGCGACGCTCGGCCGACGACGCAGCGCGATCGTGCTTCGACGGTCGCGCGCGCGATCCCCGACGCGTCGAGCGCCACCCCCGCGACGCACGGCGCGGCGCAACCTGCGCACGGCGGCGCGTGCGCGAGCGGAGGACCGACCGCGACGTCGACGAGGTACGCTGCGCGAAGCGCCCACCACGGACCGTGCTCCGCGTGGATCAGCATGCCGAACGGACCGGGCGAGCCGAGGCCGACGATCTCGCCGAGCGCGCGGAAGTCGAGCGGGAGCGGCGCGCGAATCGCCGCTTCGAAGCGCCGGAATCCAATCCGCTCCGCCGCGAGCGCTGCATCGACGCGATCGAGCGCGCGCGCGACGAAGTCGTCGAGCGGGTGCTCCGAGCTCGCGGGGCTCTCGTCGCGAAGCCTGCGCCACAGCTCCGGCCCGGCGCTCGCCACCACCACCACGCCCCGCGCCGACGGAAAGAGCACGCTCGCTCGAAACGCAGGCGGCGCGCGAGCGTCCCACGCGCTCGCATCGCACGACGCGACGAGATCGATCCCGCTCCCGGCCAGCGCGCGCTCGACGAGCCGCGTCGCGTGCCGACCCGGCATCAGTACTCGAACTTCAGCGTATCCGGCTTGTCGCTCGACGGATACGAGAGCGAGCGCACCTTGCGATCGATGCACGCGGCGACTTTGTTGTTCTTCGGATCGATGCCGACCGAGACGCCGAGCGCGCGCCCGCCCTTCACGAGCGCGCAGATGTGCGCCTTCGCATTGTCCGGAAGCCCGCACGACGCCGCGACGTTCGACGCCTTGATCGGCGCGCCGAGCTCGTCGCGCGTGAGATCCTTCGCGCCACCCTTCTTGTCGAAGGTCACGACCTGCGGGTTCTCGTCTTGGGCCTTCTCGCAGCTCTTGCCGCTGCTGATCGTGACCGAGACGTGCATCTCCTCGTGGGAGCCCGTCCCTTTGTCGTGGTCGTAGATCGCGATGTCGATCTTCGTCCCCTCGTCGTGCAGCTTGTCGAGATCGTCCCAGAGGACGATCTTGTCGCCGTGGTAGCCGGTCTTGGTGTGCATGAGCGGCACCTCGATCGCGACCTTCTTGTTGTTCGCCTTCGGGTAGACGATGACAGCGTCGCGCGATTTCACGTCCGGGCCGAGCATCGTGACCTCGTCGTCGCGCGCATCGATGATGATGTGCACGCCGTTCTCGACGGTCTCGATCTTCACGAGCCCGGAGTAGTCGTGCTTGTTGCCGCCGCCGGAGCCGCAAGGGACGAAGGCTTGCGTGGCCCCCTTCGAGTTCAGATCGTGCTGCTGCGTCTTGTCGGCGTCACCGCACGGATGCGTCGCCGCTTCGGCTTCTTCCGGAGTCGGCGGGCCGTGAGGATGAACGTCCGGTCCCGACCCGCTGCCGTCGGGCGACTTCGCGCCGCCGCCGCACGCGAGAAAAGAGGACGAGAGGAGGAGACCGAAGAAGAGTGCCGTTCGCATCGTGGGCGAGGATATCATGGCGCGGATTTCAAGAGCCACGTCTGATGCGACTCTCCCTCCACCGAAAGCTCCTCGCCGTCGCGGTGCCCGCGCTCGTCGCGCTCGCCAGCGATTCGCCCGCGGCCGCGCCCGCGCCGATCGTCGCCGCGCTCCCGCCCGGCGTCTCGTTCGCCGACGTGCCGATCCCCGAGCACGCCGAGGATGTTGCAGACTACACGCTCACGGCGAAGCTCGATCCCGTCCTTCACACGATTCACGGCGAGGGGACGATTCGCTGGCGGAACACGAGCACGGCGCCCGTGAAGGAGCTGTGGCTTCACCTCTACCTCAACGCGTTCAAAAAC
>JAYVXB010000324.1:0-17723 GCA_043785585.1 Deltaproteobacteria bacterium
TCGCGCCGAGCTGGCGAATGCGAGCGACGATGGGGCCGAGGGCGAGCACGATCGCGGCGACGAGCGCGACGAGCGGCGCGGCCCACGTGCGGAGGAGCACGATCGGTCTCTCGGCCGTCACCGCGCTCGGGCGCACCGCGAGGACGTATGCGCATGGGCCCGTTCCCCACGGCGTCCGGAGGAGCGCCTCGTCGTTCGACCTCCGTTCGTCGCGCACGCGCCGTCGCGCTTCGATCGCGCCGCCACGCGCCGCAGCGGCGAGCTCCGGATCGAGCTGCGGTCCCCAAGAGACGGTCGCGCGCAGCTCGGCGTCGAACGGAAAGAGATGAACGGGCGGCGTAGCGTCGGCGTTGGGTGGAGGAGCTCGCGGCGGACGAAGATCGTCCGGCGGCGGCCCCGGCGGCGGACCGGAGCGACGCTGGATCGACCGCACCCATTGCTCCGGCGACTCCTCGCAACGCGCACGCGCGTCGTCGTCGAGCATCGCCTTCGCACGCTCGACGAGCACGTCGCTCCCCGCGCGCTCGCGGAGCTGCGCCTCGACCCAGACAAAGAGCGCGGCGACGGGGAGCAGCAGCGCGGCCGTGGTGAGCGCGAGACGCGGGCGGAGCTTCATGGGGTCGCGCCGCCTCCGAGGCGATAGCCGATTCCCCACACGGTGACGATCGCCGCGCCGGACTCGCCGAGCTTCTTGCGAAGTCGCGAGACGTGGACGTCGAGCGTGCGATCCGCGCCCTCCCTCTCGCCGTCGAGCAGCTCGACGAGCGATTGTCGCGTGACTGGTGCGCCTCGGCGCCGCGCGATCGCCGCGAGGATGGCGTACTCCGTCGCGGTGAGCGTGACCGCGCGATCGTCGACGGTCACTTCGCGCGCGTGCAGATCGATCCGCAACTGACCGCTCTCGATCGCCGAGCCGCGTTGCAGCGACGGACGTCGCAACCGCGCGCGCACGCGCTCGACGAGCTCCTCGGGCCAGAATGGTTTGGTCAGGTAGTCATCCGCGCCGAGCTGCAGCGCACGCACGCGCGTCGCGCCATCGTTTCGCGCGCTGAGGATCAGCACGGGGACGTCCGAGCGCTCGCGAAATCGCTTCAAGACATCGAGCCCGGCGACGCCGGGGAGCATGAGATCGAGAACGAGCAGATCGAAGTTGCAGTCGTCGCCCACGTGAAAGGGTCGCCCGTCGGTGAGCCACGTCGTCTCGAACGCGGCGCCGCGCAAGTGACCGACGATTTGCGCACCGAGCGCCGCGTCGTCTTCGATGAGGAGAATGCGCTGGCCCATCGAGTCCAGACTACCCGTACGACGTTAAGAGGCTCTTAACGTCCGCTCGCTAGGACGTAGGTACAACCCCGATGGGAGGCTTCATGCAAAGAAGATGGCTTGCGACGCTGGTGACCTTTTCGCTCTCGTACGGCTGCGGAAGCTCGACGGAGCCCGCCGTCGCCGGATCGGACGCCGCGACCGCGGACGCCGGCGAACACGACGCGGGTGGTGACGCTTCGAGCGCCGCGTCCGCGTGCAAGGTCGTCAAGCGGACGTGCGCGGACATCACGGCCGCATTCGCATCGAACGCGAACGACGTGAAAGTGACGTGCAACGAATCCGCCGGAACGTTCACGATCCAATCGACCGGCGTACCGACGTACATGTCGAACCAGTCGACGCCGAACGCGATCGAAGATCAAATGTGGGTCGTCGTGCTTCCGTTGAATCCATCGTGCACGACCGGGACGCCGCAAGACGTCGTCGCCTCGCGCGGTCCGGTCGGCTTCATGGTCAACGGCGTTCCGTTCTACGGACCCGAAGACGCCATGGGAAACGACGCCGTGAAGAACGAAGGTCCGAGCTTCGACGACTGCGACGGCCACGCCGATCCATCGTGCTCGTACCACTACCACGAGGAGCCGATCTGCGTGTTCGGCAAGGGGAACACCGCGGCGATGCACGTGCTCCCCGACGGGCACACGCCGGTCATCGGGTTCGCGCTCGACGGGTTCGCGATCCACGCGAGCCGCGCCGCCGACGCGGGGAGCGACGCGCTCGACTCGTGCAGCGGCCATACGGACGACACGCGCGGGTACCACTACCATGCGACGAAGACCGCTCCGTACCTCGTCGGCTGCTACGCGGGATCGACGCGCGGGACGATGGCGCATTCGCGAAACGTCTGCCAGAACGGCGTACCGATCGGCGGCAGCGACGCCGGCGGGGGATGACGTCGATCCGTCCCGTATAGTTCTCACATGCTGCCGCGAGGTCGGCGATGATTCACTTCCTGTCCACGGTTGCACGCCGCTCGCGAGGCGGGCGCGTCGCGCTGTCGTTCGTCGCGTGCGCGGCATGGACCGCGTCGGTCGTCGCGACGATGACCGGCATGATGGCCGTGCAGGCAGGACCGAGCTGGGAGGTGCCGCGCGGCGCCATGAGCGTCCTCTCGATCGCGAGGGTGCTCGCGGTTCTCCTGATCGCGGTCGGTGCGGTGCCCGCGCTCGCGGTGTGGCGTTCGACGAGGGCACCACGCAAGGCGGCAGCCGGGCTCGTGCTGCTCGGCGTCGTCGCGCTCCTACCGCTGGCCTCGATCTGTTTCTTCGAGCCGGCGCAGTGGCCCGTGCAGGCAACGAGCCTGTCCCATGCGATCCGCGTGTGGGGCTTGCTGGTCGACGTCGTCGCGATCGTCGTCGGCTTCGTGGCATGCGTCGCGCTCTGCCGTGCGGCTGCCTAGTTCGAGATCGTGAGAACGAACGTGTCGCAGGTCGCCCCGCCCGACGCGCGGAAGACGCGAACCCACACCGAGCCGCCGCTGCCGACGGGCGGCGTGGGCGCGAAGGTGATGCCCGTCGGGTCGCCGCCGTTGGTCAGCTCCTCCCACGACGTCAGCGAGAGCGATTGTGTGGACTCGGCCACGCACGTGAGCGCGGCTCCGCCGCACCCGTTGCGGACGTCGAAGCGGTACGCAGCGCCCGGATTCGTCGAGAGCGCGATCATCGGGTGGTACGTGGTGGCGCTCTGGTTCGCGAACGTCACCTGGAACCAGTTTTCCTGACCGACGAGGGGGAGGTTGCCGGACTTCGTGATCGACGCACCGAGGGCCACCGTTCCGAGCGCCGTCGCGCCGCCGCACGAGCCTGCATTGCCCGAGTCCGCGCATTCGCAGCCATCGGTGTACGTCCTGTTGACGTCGACGTAGCCCGCGGCGCACGTCGCGACCGAGCAGACGCCGCCGCCGCAGTTCGACGAGCCGACGTGCGTTCCGCCGGCCGCCACGCAGTCGGCCGAGGTGCAGCAGCTCGTCAGCGGGATGCAGCTGTTGCTCGCCGGGCAGATCGTTTGTCCCGCCGGGCACGCGCACGTCCCGCCGACGCCTGGCCCAACGCCGTTGCACGCCTCGCCCATGACTGGGCAATCCGCGTTGCCGCAGCACTTCGCGCTGTCGATGCACGCGCCCGCCGCGGGGCACAACTTCTGTCCGGCGATGGGGCACGAGCACGTTCCGCCGGGCATGCTGCACGTCGAGCCGGCGACGCCCGCGCAGTCGGCGGTCGTGCAGCACGCGGCGGAGTCGATGCACGAGTTGTTCGCCGTGCAGACTTTCTTCCCCGAGCCGCATTTGCACATGTCGCCTGGGCCCGAGCACGCCTGACCCGTCACAGTGCAGTCGGCGCTCGTGCAGCACGTGCCATCGGGGATGCAGAGGTTGCTCGCGTTGCACGCGTGCTTGCCCGTCGGGCAGTCGAGCTGGCACGAGCCCATCTTGCACGCGTGGCCCGGACCGCACGACACGCCGCATCCGCCGCAGTTGACCGGATCGGTCTGTGTGTCGGCGCAGTAGAGCGGTCCGCCGCCGGCGTCGGCCGTGCCGCTGTCTCGCGCCGCGTCGGGACCCGCCGCGTCGGTGGGTGCGGCGTCGGATGTCGTCGCGTCGTTGGTCGCGTCCGACATCATCGTCGCGTCGCTCGGTGCATCGCTCGTCGCGTCGCGTGCGCCCGCGTCGACGCTCCCGCCGCACGTCGTGAGGCCGGTGCCGCAGTGCGTTCCGCACACGCCGGCGGAGCAGACTTGGTTCGTCCCGCACGACGCCCCGCACTTGCCGCAGTTCTTGTTGTCGGTGCCGAGCACGACGCACGCGCCGCTGCAGTCCGTCTGCGGCGCGACGCACTTGCCGCACGCACCTGCGTTGCACGCCAAGCCCGCGGCGCACGCCGGTCCGCACGCTCCGCAGTTCGCGTTGTCGCTCGTCGGATCGACGCACGCGCCGTTGCACGAGATCTGCGGATCGGTGCAGCCCGGAGCCGTCGTCCCTCCGTCGCCGCTCGTCGCGCAGCCCACGCCGAGCGCGAGCCCCATCATCAACACGACGAGGCACGAATAGAGGCGCGACCGAATCGTCATCGTCGTCTCCACGGGGCGCGGAACCGAAGCAAGGGACACCTTTGCCGCGGATACGGCAGAGCGCGACAAACTATAGCCTCGCGCGCGGCTCGCCGCGAAAACTTCGGTGCGGGCGGGGTAGTGTGTAACGACATGTCGTTCCACACGGAGCAATGGGCCGACGGCGTGCTCTTGGCGGCGTTCGTCGTCGCGACGCTGATCGCCCTCGCTCGCGGATGGCGCGCGGGCGCGTGGCGCGCGAAAAAAGGGGTAATTCTCGCGACGATCGCCTTGTCGATCGGAACACTGGTCGTGCGGCTGGCGCTCTGCGCACCGACCTTTCTCCACGCCAACTTTCGCGGCCTTCGGATTGTCGACCAGATCATCGGCTTCCCGCACGCCAACGAGAACCTCGAGAACTACGGTCAGCTCGCGTTCCTGGTGCTCGGTCTCATCGCCAAGGTGTTCGGGCCGTCGCTTCGCACGATCGCAACGGCGAACGTCGTGTGCGGCGTCGCGACGCTCGCCCTCGCGGGTTGGTGCGCGGCGCGGTGGACGGGCCGCGCGTGGTGCGCGCCGCTCGTGGTCCTCGTCGGCGCGTTGCAGCCCGCGCTCATTCGCGTTGCGTCGTCCGAGGACGTGCACGGCCTCGCGGTTCTCTTCGGATGGATGTCGCTCGTCGCCATCGACGTCTACGCGACGGCCCGCGATCGGGCTGCGCTCGCGACCGGCGTGCTCGCCGCCGTGCTCATGGTCTTCACGCGACAGACGCTCTACGTATGGGCGCTCGCGGTCGTCGGAATGGCGATCGCGCGCGGCGGTTGGGCGATCCTGCGTCGCGACGAGTTTCGCGTCGGCACCGCCGTCATCCTCGCAGCCGTCGCGTTCCGCGTCGTCACGACGCTCCGCGACGAGCCGGTTCAGATCGTGCTCCCCGCGATCATGTTCACGAGCGGCGGCATGCTCGTCGATCTCGTTCGGTTCCACCCGATCTTCGACGTCACGCGCTTCGCGCTCCTGCTCTTGCCGCTCGAGATCCTGGGCGTCGTCGTGCTGGTTCGCTCGTCGCCCGTGTGGCGCGGCTACCTCGTCTTGCTCTTCGCGGTCTTCGTCATCACGCTCCCGTTTGGTTTCCCGGGTCCGGGCGTCGAGTGCTCGTTCCGTCTCCCCGTGATGTCTCTCGCCCTCGTTGCAGCCGCTGCGGGCGCCGAGCACCTCGTGCGCGCGGGATGGGCGTCGCGCGCGCTGCTCCTCGCGGCGGTGTTGTCGCCGATCGCGCTGCCGACGTGGGCCATGCTTCGCGAGCGTTCGGCGCCGCTTCAAGAGTACGAATACATTCTCGCGGCCGCGCGCCTTCTGCCGGAGCGCGCGGTGTGGGTCGACATCCGCGCGCACGAACCGATGCCGGGCTACCGCATTCCGAACCACGCGCTCCACGTCGAAGGGCGCCGCGTGTGGCGCTTCGCGGTGAACGAGATTCGCGCGGAAGATCGCGCGGGGTCGATGTTCTTCCTCGCGGGGGTTCAGTGCCGCGGGCGCTCCGTCGCGGAGCTCTCGGGTTTCGACTTCACGCACGCGACGCTCGGCGAGCTCGCGGAGTTTTTTCGCGCGCCCGTCGCGCATCGCGTCTTCCGCGACGTGGTGGCACCAAGCACGATCCGCGCGGAGTGCGAAGCGCTCCTCGAGCGCGCCGAACCGGTCGGCCCGCCGTTGATCATCGAGCACCCAATCTCCGAGAACCCCTTCGTGCTCTACGGCGACGCGCCGATCGTCGTGCAGTTGATGCGCATTCCTCCATCGGAGCCGCCGTCTCCCTGAGGTTTTCCCTCGCGCTGCCAGGATGCTATCGTTGACGAAGCGCACCTGACGGAGGGCCGCATGTTTCACTCTCGGCGCGATGTGCTCAAGACGTTAGGGATCACGGTCGCGGCCGTCGCCGCGCTCGGCGCGACGAGCGCGCGTCTGCACGTGGGCGAACGCAGCGGCGTGCTCTCGTTCAAAGTCGGAACGATGTTCGCGACGTGCACGCTCCTTCGCGTCGAGCCGCGCGAGCGAGGTGCGGTGCGCATGCTCCTCGCGGACGCGGCCGGACGCACGTTCACCGTCGAAGTGATGCGCTTCGATCCGCGCGTACCGGGCGTCGCGCGCGCGGGCTCGCTCGCGGTCTACGTCAGCAACGGCGGCGGCGGAGCGATCGCGACCGACGAAGAGCACGGGCTCGGAGCGATGGCGCTCGCGGCGGAGATCGCGAAGCGCGAAGCCGCGGGGATGCACGTGCCCGAGCTCGCGACGATGAGCGACCGTGGCGAGCCGGGCCGCGCACGCGAGGCGACTGCCTGATCGTGGCGCCTGCGCGAGCCGCGCGCGCAACCGTTCGGCTCACGCTCGCGTGCGACAACCGGTGCGTCTTCTGCGCGCAAGAAGGGCTTCGCGCTTCCGTCGCCGTCGACGAAGCGCCTATCGCCGCGCGCCTCGCGTCCGCGCGCACGGCGAGCGACGAGCTCACGTTCGTCGGTGGCGAGCCGACGCTCGATCCGGATCTCGCTGCGCACGTCGCTGCCGCCCGCGCGCTCGGATTTCGCAGCGTGGGGATCCAGACGAACGGACGCCGCCTCGCGGAGACGGGGTACGCAGTGTCGCTCGCTCGCGCGGGTCTCACCGACGTTCATCTCTCCATTCACGGCGCCGACGCGCGCGCGCACGACTACCACACGGGAATCGACGGCAGCTTCGCGCAGGTGCTCGTCGGGCTCGCGGCGGCGCGCGCGAGCGGTCTCGTCGTCGTCGCGACGACCGCGCTCACGCGTTCGAGCTTCCGCGTCCTCGCGCCGATCCCGAAGCTCCTCGCGTCTCGCGGTGTCGCCGCGTGGGTCGTCGCCGTCGTGCGCACCGCTGGACGCGCCGCGACGGCGAGCGATCGCGTCGTCCCACGCCTCGCGCTCGCGATCCCGTTCGCGCTCCACGCGCTCGAAGCCGCCGACGCGATCGGCCTCCCCGCGTGGATCTCCGGCGCGCCTGCCTGCCTTCTCGGCCCGCTCGCGTCGCGCGCGATCGCCGACGTCGAACGCGCGTACGGGGAAGCGTGCGCGGCGTGCGACGCCCGCGGTGCGTGCCCCGGCGTCGATCCCGACTACCTCGCGCGCTTCGGGGGCGACGAGATCGCGCCGCGTGCGACGTATCTCCCCGCCGCCTCGCGTCCGGATCTTCGAGCGATGTTCGTCGGTGTCGGCGAGCTCGCGGCGCCACCCGCGCGCGCCGCGGCTCCGCGCGCGAAGATCGCGCTCCCCGTCCTCGGCAAGGTGAGGCCCGCGCACGCCGAAGTGGCCGCGGGCACGGAGAAGAAGAGCGGCGACGCGCTTCGCGAGATCCTCCCGGCGCTCTTCGACGACGGGAGAAAGAAGGGCGACTAAGCTACCGCCGAGCGTCGCTCGCTCTACGACGTGTCCGGCGCGGCGTCGCCGAGGCGACCGCACGCGACGAGGGTGAAGCCGGTTGGCGCGAGCGCGCGTAGCGCAGCGTCGGCGAGATCGAACGCCCGCGCGTGCGTCGTCGCGGGGCCGACGGCGTCCCAGAGCGCGCGCGTCGCTTCGTCGAGGAGGCGGGCGGCTGCGGGAACGCGCAAGACTTCGCGATCGTCCTTGGTGCGGGCGGGGCGGACCGAGAGATCGAGGAAGCGCGTTCGCAGAAGCGGGATCTCGCTCAGCTCGGGGGGAACGCGCGCTTCGAGGATCAGGTAGAGACGATCGAGACCCCCCGCCTTCTCGCTCGCATCGAAGATCGCCGTCATCGCCGGCTCCGCGACGCCTCCGCCGCGGTGCTCGCGAGGCGCCGCCGCCGCCACCCCGACCGGCAGCGCGTCGGATTCGCGCAGCGCGCGTCGAAGGCGCGCGCGCACGGCAGCGATCCGTAAAGGCGAGGCGCCGTCGTCGGCGGCCAAGACGAGGCGAGCGAGTGACCTTCGCACCGCGTCCAGCGTTGCGCGATCGTGCTCGCGAACGGGGTACGGATGGATCGTGAGCGCGAGCCGGCCCCGCGCTCCGGTGGACCTCGACGCGCGGGCGTCGCGGCGACGCTCTTCGATCATCGCGAGCGCCAGCGGCGCGCGCCCCGCATCGACGAGCTCGACGACGAAGCTCGATCCGCGCGGACGATCGCGCACGCCCCGCGGCTCGTGCCGTACGACGCGCAGACGCATTCCGTCGGCGCGCACAGTCACGAGCTCGGCTGCGCCTTCGAGCCCCGCACGCCAAACGAGCATTGGCGACACCGGACGATCACGCCGGTCCGGACGCGCCGCGCGCTCTCCGCTCACCCCCGCACCATCCCTCTGTTCGCGCCGATCATCGACCGCCGCGTCGCCGAGCGCACCGCGCGCCTGCGCGATCGGATCGTGCGGCGACGCGAGCGCCGCGTGCCGCAAGAGCCCCGCGGTGATGAACAAGAACGCGCGGTCCGCTCGCACCGCGCCGCCCGCGCGGAGGATCTTCTTCGACGTCCAGTACAAGGATTCGCGATCGGCTTGCGTGCGGTAGAGCGACTTCACCTGCGCGAGGAGCTCGCGGTACATCGTGCCGTACGTCTCGTCGTAGAAGCGACGGAAGAGCGGCTCACGCGTCGGCTCGAGGAGCGAGCTGTGGATCGCTGCGGCCGCCCAGTACGCCGCGCTCATCGCGAGGTTCACGCCGGTCGAGAGCACCGGATCGATGAAGCACGCCGCGTCGCCCGCGAGCAGCACGCCGGGGCCGCTGAGGCGCTTCGAGCGGTACGACCAGTCGCGCGCCGAGTGAAGCTTCTCCTCGCGCGTCGCCCCCGCGAGGAGCTCGGACACGATCGGGCTGTGCGAGAGCGCGCGCTCGTACCACGCCTCGGTGCCGAGGCCGTCACGTTCGGCGCGCGTCGCCGCGGACGTGACGACGCCGACGCTGGTGCGCGCGCCGAGCGGGATGACCCAGATCCAGCCCTCCGGGATCATCGCCGTGAGGATGTTGGCGCGGCGACGGCCGGGCATCCGCGCGCTTTCGCGCCAGTACGACCAGAACGCGAGGTTCTTGAGGCCGCGCACGTGGCGGCGAAGCTCGGCGCCGCGCGCGACGAGCGCGCTCTGACCGGAGGCGTCGACGACGAAGCGCGCGCGCTCCGTGCGCTCGTCGTCGGAGCCTCGCTCGCGGCCGCGGTGCACGACGCCGACGGCGCGCCCCTTTTCGAAGACGACGCTCGTGACCACGCGCTCTTCGCGCACCGTCGCGCCCGATGCGCGCGCATGCTCGAGGAGAATCTGATCGAAGCGCGCGCGCTCGACGAAGAACGAATACGGGTAGACGTCGAGCTCGCGAAAATCGATGTCCCAGGTCGTTCGGTCGCTCCCCCACACGAGCGTCTGCCCGTCCTTGCGCTCGAAGCCGGCGCTCTCGACGAGGTCACGTGCGCCGAGCGCGTCGAGGTACGGCAGCACGCCCGGCAGCAGCGACTCGCCGACGTGCTCGCGCGGAAACCGCTCGCGCTCGAGCACGAGGACGCGCCGCCCTTCGCGCGCGAGGTACGTCGCGACGCCCGATCCCGCGGGTCCGCCGCCGATGACGATCGCGTCCCAGGCGGGGTCAGACGAGAGGGCCACGACGAAAGTGTACCCGCGTGAAAGGCACGATTGAATGCCGGTGCGTGGGCGCTGAGCTACGCTGACTCGTCGTGGCGAACATCGGGTACATGCAGGTCGTTCGTCACTGCAACCAGTACTGCCGCTTCTGCTCGAACCCGGCGACGGGCTGGATGCTCGATCTCGATACGGCCAAGCGCGAGATCGACGATTTCGTCGCGCGCGACTATTTCGGCATCATCCTCACGGGCGGCGAGCCGTCGCTGTCCGAGATCATCCCCGACATCACGCGCTACGCCGTCGAGCGCGGGCTTCACGTTCGGATGATCACGAACGGCTCACGCATCGCGAAGCCCGGCGTCGCCGAGAGCTACGTCGAGGCGGGCCTCGAACATTTTCACGTGAGCATCCACTCGTGCCGCGAAGAGCTCGAAGACTTTCTCACCGGCGTCAAAGGGAGCTTCGCGCTCGCGATGGACGCGCTCGAGAACCTGGGCAAGGTCGGCGCGACCGTCAACATCAACACCGTCATCAACCGCTTCAACGCCGATCACCTCGACGCGAACGTGAAGTACTTCACCGGCCGCTTTCCGTTCTTGCGTCACTTCGTCTGGAACAACCTCGATCCGTCGATGGGCCGCGCCGAGACCAACCGCGACACCGCGCATCGCCTCGCCGACTTCGAGCTCTCGCTCGCGCGCGCGATGCGCTTCCTCCACAAGAGCGGCCGCACGTTCCGCGTCGAGCGCGTGCCGCTCTGCTACATGACCGAGTTCGCGCACTGCTCGACCGAGACGCGCAAGATCGTCAAAGGCGAAGAGCGCATCGTGCACTTTCTCGACGAGAAGGGGACCGTGCGGCAAACCGACTTCGTCCACGCGAAGAGCGAAGCGTGCAAGAGCTGCACGCTCGACGACGTCTGCGGCGGGCTCTTCGAGCTCGGCGATCACTACGACTTGGCGGAGCTCTATCCCGTGTTCGTCCCGGTCGACGAGATCGTGCGGAAGGTGCGCGCGGACGTGGATTAGTCGCGCGCTACCAGCTGCCGTGCGATCCGTGCGAGCCGTGGCTGCCGTGCGATCCGTGCGAGCAGTGTTGCGCGTTGATCGGCGCGTTGGGATCCGGCGGCTCGGTCACGCCTTCGTCGGCGATCCCCTTCGCGCGGTCGGCGACCTTGCGCTGCTCGGGCGTCAACGTTCCGACGGCGTCGCGCTTGAACTGCGGGAGCTCGTCGTCGTCCGCGTCTTGATCTGCAGCGCCCATCCCGCACGGAGTCTACATCGACTTTTCGCGCCGGGCACGGTTACGTCGCGCACGTCTGCAGGAAATGCGTCCGGTCGCGCACCGTCGTCCACCGCTGCAGGATCGCCAAGACCTCGGGATCTCCGCTGCCGATCTTCTCGA
Organism: Deltaproteobacteria bacterium; assembly: GCA_043785585.1. GTDB lineage: Bacteria > Myxococcota_A > Polyangia > Polyangiales > Polyangiaceae > JBBQXV01. Next base: position 11,369 of record JAYVXB010000324.1, read on the forward strand.
ACAGGTAGTCCTGGATCCCCTTGTGCACCGCGCACAATGTGCTCTCGCGCATGCGCCCGAAGATCGTCCCCTGCGTCTTGTGGTTGTGCACCGGGCAGACGCCGCAATACGGCTGGTACGTGCAGTTTACACAATCCGGCTGCGCGTCGAGGTTCGACGCGATCGCGAGCGCCTGCACAGTCTCGTGCCCCATCAAGTCGCGGTAGCTCGTCGTCGCGACGTCGCCGATGAGGAACGTGCTGTCGCCCATCTCGTGGAGCATCCGACCTTCGTCGCACGTGAAGATCTTGCCATCGTAGTTGTAGGCTATTTGCCCGATGCCGGCGCCGCACGGCGATCGGATGTCGAGAAAGTTGGGGTCTTCGCCGCCGAGGATCTTGGTGAGGAAGATCGCGCCGAAGCGTTCGAGGATCTCGACGCCTTGTTTGTTGAGCTCGAGGATGTAGTCCGTCGCGTTGCGATAGAACTCCATGTACTCGGCGCGCGGGTACTCGACGCGATGCCCTGTCTTGTCGGCGAAGCCGAACGGATCGACAGGTCGCAAGAAGAGAGCGCGGCATCCCAAGCCGACGTACGTGTCGACGACTTCTTTCCAACGCGGGAGCGTCTCGCGCGTCGTCGTGAGCAGCGCCTCCACGTGATAGAGCGTCGGATCGAGCCCCATCCGCGCGTACTCGTCGTTGATGCGCTTGATCCAATGCGTCGCCTTCTTGTGCGCGCTGAGACCCGGGAGCTTTCGTTGCTTGTCGTGCAGGTGCTCGGGGCCGTCGATGCTCGTGCAGATCTGCACCTTGTTTGCGACGAGGTACTCGAGCTTCTCGTCGTCCATGAGCGACAGGTTCGACACCATCGTGAACTCGAGCTTCTTGCCCGCGGTCTCGTTCTTCTCGCGCGCCTTCTCGATGACATGCTTCACGACGTCGAAGTTGACGAGCGGCTCGCCGCCTTGAAATTCGATCGTCACGTTCGGGTTCGTGGTCGCGAAGATCTTGTCGATCGTCTGATCCGCGATCTCGACGGTCATGTCGGTCTGCGTCTCGGTCATGTTCGCGCGCGACGCGTGGCAGTACACGCACGTCTCGTTGCAGCGGAGCGTGACGACGACGATGTGCAGGTTCGGGCCGTAGTGGAGGAACGTCTTTCGCGCGCGGATCCGCTCGGCGACCTTCGTGAGATCGGCCTCGGCGCGGACGAAATTGCGATCACGGAGGCGCGCGTAGAGGGGCGAGTCCTTCGGCATGTCGCCGGCCGCGAAGTCGGCGAACTCGGCGTGCGTGAGGAGGAGGAAGCTCCCCTCGGTGTTCGTGATGAGCACCTTGTCTCCGACGTTGCGGTGCTTGAATGGCATCGCGAACGACGTGCTTCGCTTCTTCAACTGCAAGAGCGCGGTCATCGCTTGGCCTTGATGGTGAGGCCGAGCGCGTAGTTGCCGAGCTCGCCGGCGACGCGCCGCTCGCGCGCTGCGTTCTTTCCGGTGATGCGAACGACCCAGTGATCGGGCTCTTCCGCGAGCTCGAACGTCGCGTGCGGCGTGAACACCTTCACCGCTTCGTCGACGGCGGTGCCGCGGTAGATCTCGCGATGAAAGCGGAGCTCGGTCACGTGCCCGGCTCCTTCGTCGCCTTCTTCTTCCCGTATTTCTCCTCCCACGAGAGCGCGATCCCGAGCGGGTCTTCGAACGCGTCGTCGGTGAAATCGAACTTCTCGAGATCGTCGAGCGTCGGAGCGCCCATCGCGCCGCCGAGCGCCTGCGCCGTCACGCCTTCGATGATCGCGCGGCTCTCCTCGTTGATCTTCGATCGCCACGCGCAACTCAAGAGCTCGTTGGCGAACTCACCGACGAGCGCGCGGAGCGCTCCTTCCGGCGGCTCGCCCTTCTTCCACGAGAGCGTCACGCGCGCTTCGGTCGTGCCCCCGTTGGGTGGGCGGTCGAGCATCACGTAGCAGCGATCGAGAAAAATGTACGAAGCGCCGTAGAGCGCGTCGAGCGGATACAAGGTTGCGTCGACGCGCATCGAGACAGCGGCCGCGCCGAGATCGACGGCGACGAGATCGTCGGGGAAGCCTTCCACGCGGTGGAGTGTAGCGCGCTCCTCGGCGCGGTATGCTCCGCAGAGACATGAGCACCTCCGAATCTTCCGCGCCGTCCGCCCCTCCGCCCGCCACCCCGTCGCAAACGCCCGAAGCCAAGCCGCCCGGCTTGCCGACCATCGACGTCAACGAGTACGGCGGAAAGAAGGACGGCGTGCGGCAGAGCATGAACCGCCGCCTCTTCATGCAGCTCCTCGTCTTCGACGTGCCGCCCGGACGCGACGCCGACGACGTCACCACGCGCCTCGGTGACGCGCTGCGATCGCGTGGGATTCCCGGCGTCGTCTACGCCGACACGATGGATCCGCGCGGCGTCGGGCTCCTCACGTGGGGCGAAGATCCCGCGCGCTTCGTCCGCGACGTGCGCCCGCTCTTCTCCGCGGAGTTCCTCCGCGACGTCACTTTCCGGCAAGACATGGCGATGATCGGCCGCACGTACTCGACGGGCCACGAGCCGGATCTCGGCTTCGTCTTGCTCGAGCGCCCGATCAAGAACGCGCTCGACGAGACGCATCCTTGGCACGTCTGGTATCCGCTCCGTCGCTCGGGCGCGTTCGCGAAGGTCGAGCCGATCGACCAGAGCCACATGATGCGCGAGCACGCCGCGATCGGAATGGCGTACGGCGCCCAAGAGCTCGCGCACGACATTCGTCTCGCTTGCCACGGGCTCGATGCGAAGGACAACGAGTTCGTGATCGGGCTCGTCGGGAAAGAGCTGCATCCGCTGTCGCATCTGGTGCAAGCGATGCGCAAGACGCGCCAGACGAGCGAGTTCATCGTGCAGATGGGCCCGTTCTTCGTCGGGCACGTGGTGCAGCGGAGCTCCGGCGCCCATTAATTATCACGTTCTTCGCACGGAAAGAGCAGATTCCTTCTCTCGCGCGACTCGTGTGATCTCCGCGCATGACGAGCGCTCCTCTCTTCGCACCTCGGCCGCGCGCCGCGCGTCGGCGTCCGGTCGCCATCGTCGACGCGGATCTCGACCCTGCCCAGCAAGGCGCGGTGCGTGCGCCGCCGGGTGGCGCGATGCTCGTGCTCGGCGAAGCGGGGCACGGGAAGACGACCGTCGCGGTGCATCGCCTCGCGCACCTGTGGAAGTCGGGGGAGCCTCGCGCGGCGTTCATCGTGCCGAGCGAGGGGCTCGCGCGCCTCGTGCAGTCGCTGCTTCGCAAGCTCGGTGTCGACATCGATGTCCAGACGTACGACGCGTGGGCTGCCAAGCAGGCGCGGCGAGCGTTTCGCGACGTGCCGCGGCGCGAGAGCGAGCTCACGCCTCCTCAAGTGTCGGCGTTGAAGCGGCATCCGGCGACTCGTGTCGCCCTCGACGAGCTCGCGTCGCGTGACGCGGGGATCGTGGACGACGATGTCGACGCGCCGCGAGTTCGATCGCGGGCGCACGCGCGTCGCGCGGACTTGCAGCATCTCTTCGGTGATCGCGTCCTGCTGGAGCGCGTCGTGGCGGCGTCGCGAACGCTGCCGTCGCGCGTGATCGACGACGTCCTCGAACGGACGCGCGTGCAGTTCTCGCGAACGGCAGAGCGCGAGCTGTCGCACGTTACCGACCGCGCACGCATGATCGCGGTCGATCGGCGCACGCTGGACGACGGGACCGCGAACGCGAACGCGCGGACGATCGACGTCGAGGACTACGCGGTGCTCTTCGAGCTCGATCGCCTGCGCGCGGCGCGTCTCGGCGTCACGGCGACCGCGCCGCCGCCGTTCGACGTCATCGTGGTCGACGAAGCGCAGGAGCTCGCGCCGCTGGAGCTCGCGCTGATCGGTCGCAGCCTCGCGTCGGGCGGGACGCTCGTCGTCGCGGGGGACGCGAACCAGCAGGTCGATCCGACGACGAGCTTCGTCGGTTGGGAAGCGACGATGCGCGCGCTCGGTCACGCGGAGCACGCGAACGTTCGCCTCGATGTCGGGTATCGATGCCCGCCTGCGATCGCTGCGTTCGCGCGGCTGATCATCGGCGAATCGCGCGCCGGTGACGATCGCGTCGAAGGTGGTGTCGCGCCTTCGTGCGTCGGCTTCGAGGACGATCGCGCGCTCGCGGCGCGTATCGCGGACGAAGCACGCGCTCTTCAACGGAGCGATCCGCGCGCGTCGATCGTGGTCATCTGCGGCACGCCGCTCGTCGCGCGACGCTTCGCCGATCGGATCCGCGGCGAGGTCCCGACGCGCCTGGTCTTCGATGGCCGCTTCGTCGCGCGCGGTCCGGTGCAAGTCACGACCGTCGACGAGACGCGCGGCCTCGAGTTCGACTTCGTCGTCGTTCCCGACGCGACCGCGGGCGAGTACCCCGACACGCCCGCGTCGCGCCGCGCGCTCTACGTCGCGGTCACGCGCGCGCGCCACCAAGTGCTGCTCGCGCACACCGGAGATCGCACGCCGATCGTCCCCGAGCGCTTCGCTCGCGCGCGCGGTATGTTCGCGCGATGAGAGCTCGCTTCGTCTCGTTCGCTCCCTTCTTTGCCCTCTCGATCGCGTGCGGCGCCGCGCCCACCCCGTCGGTCACGCCATCGCCGGTGCCGTCGTCGGCCGCGACCGTCGCTGCGTCCGCATCGCCTGCGACGTCGCCCGTGCTCGCCGCGCCCGCGCCGCTCGGCGAGATCACCTTCCCGATCACCGGCTCGCCCGAGTGCCAGCGCCTCTTCCGCGACGGCGCGCTCGCGATGCACTCCTTCCTTTACGACCAAGCGCACGAGAGCTTCGTCGCCGCGCTCGCCGCCGATCCGTCGTGCGCGATGGCCGCGTGGGGCGACGCGATGACGTTCGATCACCCCGTGTGGCACGAGCGCGACGTGCCGAAGGGGCGCGCCGCGCTCGCGAAGGCAACGCGCGAAGATTCGCTGACGCCGAAGGAGCGCGCGTTCCTCGCGATGGCGCGCGAGCTCTTCGCGAAGGACGACGGGAAGCAAGCGCACGCGGCGTGGCTCGCGGCGGCCGAGAAGCTCCACGCGGAGTTTCCGAACGACGAAGAGGTGGCGCTCCAGCACGCGCTCGCGCTGATCGCCGTCTACGGTTACGACCCGGCGCACGTGCGCGAGCAGATGGACGCCGGATCGATCGCCCTGGCCGTGCTCCAGCGTCACCCCGAGCACCCGGGCGCCGCGCACTACGCGATCCATGCCTTCGACAGCCGCGATCACGCGATCCTCGCGCTGGCGGCGGCGCGCACGTACGCGCGGATCGCGCCGACCGCGGGGCACGCGCTCCACATGCCGTCGCATACGTTCGTGCACCTCGGGATGTGGCGCGACGTCGTGCCGTCGAACGAGAGGGCATACGCCGCGTCGGTCGCGTGGGAGAAATCGCGCGGGCACTCGGCGAGCAAGTACGACTCGCACTCGTACTCGTGGCTCGTCGCGGCCCATCTCGAGCTCGGGCAGCACGCGCGCGCGCGTCAGCTCGTCGACGATGCGCGCGCGATGGTCGTCGCGGCGACGGACGACTCGGGTGATCTGCGCTTCGACTATTCGAACATGGTCGCGGACTACGTCGTGCAAACGGGGCGATGGAGCGACGTCGAGGGGCTCGTGGCGCCACTCTTCGCGACGATGCCGGACGAAGGGCATGAAGCGGGCGGTCCGGTCGCGTGCGCGTCGCATGCACCGGGCGGCACGGGGACCACGCGGATGCCGATCGCGCTCTTCGCGAGGCTGGCGGCGTACACGCTGCGCGCCGAGGCGGCGATTCGATCGGGAGACACGGGGGCGACGGAGAAGCGCGTCGCCGACATGCGCGCGGTGCGCGCGCAAATGGGGGCGTGGGCGAAGATGCAGCCGCCGTCGTACGCGCGACGATGGGAGGCCGTCGACGAAGCGTTGCTCGCGCGCGCGCGCGGCGGATCGAAGCCGACTGCCGATGCGACGAAGAAGATGCTCGACGCGCTCGATCGCTTGGTGCGCGCCGACGACGCGCGGCCGGTCGCGGGACCGGCGTGGCTCGAGCCGCCGCGCGAGACGTACGGCAACGCGCTCTTGGCGGCGGGGCGCGCGAAGGACGCGCTCGCGCACTTCGAGCGCGATCTCGAGCAGCGACCGAACCGCGCGCTGGCGCTCCTCGGCGCGGCGCGCGCGGCCAAGGCGGCGGGTGACGCGACGTTGGCGCGAGCGCACTACGCGGCGTTGAACGATCTGTGGCGCGACGCCGACGCGGGGATTGCGGCTCGCGCGGAGGTCCGCGACGGCGCGAAGTAAATCATCGCGGTAGCTGTTCGTACGCGTACCCCAGCGCCAACACCTTCGCGTCGTCCCACGCC
>JAYVXB010000325.1:0-17713 GCA_043785585.1 Deltaproteobacteria bacterium
CCTCGAGCTCGGGAGCGCGATCGGCGGAGGCGGCGGACGCGGCGGCAGACGGCGACTGCGGGACGGCGTGGCGAGCGACGAAGACCGTCGCGGCCAGCACGCCGAGCCCGAGGAGCCTGCGAAAAAACGCGCGCATCCCGTCCCCGTTACCACGAGTTGGCTCGGCGTGCTCCTCGTCGCGCTCGCGTGCGCGGCGTGCGTCGGCGGTCGCCAAAGCGTCGCCGACGCGCAGCGCCCGATCGAGATGCTCGTCGCCAACGACGCCGAGACGCTCGATCCTCGGTACTCGACGGACCCCGCCGCGCTTCGCACGACGCGGCTGATTCACGCCGGCCTCGTGCGCCTCGATCCGGTGACGCTCGCGCCGATGCCGTACGCCGCGAAGGGCTGGCGTTGGCTCGATCCGACGACGCTGCGCGTGGAGCTGCGCGACGACGTGCGGTTTCACTCGGGCGCCCCGTTGCGATCGACGGACGTCGTCGCAACGCTGCGCGCGTTCGCGTCGCCGAAGGTCGCGTCGCGCGTGGCGCGAATCGTCGACGCGATCGATCGCGCCGAGACGGACGGCGAGCACGCGGTCGTCGTCTACTTGAAGCGCGCGCACGCGACGCTGCTCACGGATCTCGAGGTGCCGATCCTTCGCGCGGATCAGGCCGAGTCGCCGCCCGATCCGCTGGGGACGCTCGACGGGCTCGGCCCGTACGCGGTGTCGCGCGTCGAACGCGGCGCGATCACGCTGACTCCAGTCGACGGCGCCGCGCTTCCACGCCCGGCGCACGCCGTCGTGGTGCGCACGGTGCACGACGAGAACGCGCGCGCGCTGCGTCTCTACGCGGGGCGCGCCGACGTGGCGCTCAACCTGGTCTCGCCGACGCTGCTCCCTGCGATGTCGTCGCAAGCGGGGCTCGCCGTCCTGTCGCGTCCCGGATCGAACCTGACGTACTTGGTCGTGCGCGAAGGGCGCGGCGCGCTGGCGTCACGTGACGTGAGGCGCGCGGTCGCGCTCGCGATCGATCGGGAGCTCGTGGCGCGCACGCTCCTCGGCGGACGCGGACGCGCGGCCGCGGGGGTGATCCCGCCGGCGCACTGGTCGTTCTTGCCTGGCGCGGCCGACGAGATCGATCGCACGCCGCTCGCAAAAATCGCCTACGCGCCGAACATCGCGCGCGATCTCCTGCGCGCGGCGGGCACGCCGCGGATCACGCTCTCGCTCTTGTCGACGACGGATCGCCTGCGCCTGAGCATCGCGCGCGTCCTCGCGCAGCAACTCGCCGAGGTCGGCATCGATCTCGAGGTCATCCCGCTCGAGCTCGGCACGCTCCTCGCGCGCCTCAACGCGGGCGACTTCGAGCTCGCGTCGCTGCAGATGCCCGAGTTCACCGAGCCGCATCTCTTGCGCTTCTTCCTCCACGCCGACTTCATCCCGCCCGGCGGCAACAACCGCGGCCGCGTCGACGACGCGATGCTGAGCGCGCTGCTCGACGAAGGCGGGCGTATGATCGACGTCCCCGAGCGCCGTCGCATCTACGCGGCCGTCGACGCGCGCATCCGCGAAGAGATGCACATCATCCCGCTGTGGCACGAGGACCAAGTCGTCGTCACGAGCGCGCGCGCACGCAGCTTCGTCCCGAGCGCCGAGGGGCGCTGGCTGTCGCTCGCAGAGATTCCGTAGCGAGCGACGCGAGCGAACACCGGACGCCGCCGTCGCGGCCTGTTCACGCTCGTCATCGCCATCGACCGGGCTGGCCCAGGCAACTCTTCGTTCGCACACAGAGACGCCGGTCACGGCGACGACCGCGCTGAGGGCGACAGGCCGCAACTCGAGCCGTGTCGACGCACCGCGACGCCCGAAACGTCGAGCAAGATCGCGTGGTGCGTGGATGCGCACACGCTGGCGCGGATCTTCCTAGAAGTACGCCCCAGGAGGAGCACCGTGACGCGTAGCAAATTCGACTCCAAACCCGAGGATACGGGCCGCTTGAACGCCGTGGAGCTCCGCGCGCTCGTGTTGCAAACGGAGCAGTCCGTCATGCGCGCGCGTGCGGCGCTGGCGGTCGTTCGATCGCCGCGCCGGTCGACGTTCGCGAAGACGGCGCCGGCGCTCATCCTTCCGAAGCCGTCGCGCCCCGCCGTGCGCAAGGTGCCGCCGCTCCCGCCGCGCTACGACGCGCCGGACTCGAAGCCGCCGAGCGTCGCCCCCGTGCGTGCGATCGCGCCGCGGCCCGCGCCGGTGCGCGCGATCGCGCCGCGGCCCGCGCCCGCGCGTGCGATCGCGACGCGGGACGTGCTCGCGCCGGCGCCCGCGCCCGTGGTCGCGTCGCCCCGCGTGATCCTGCTCACTGCCCTGCCCGTCGTCGACCTCGCGCCGGCGGACGTAGAGCTCGTGGAAGCCGAGATCGACGTCGACCTGTCGCGCATCGAGCCGACCGCCCGCACGCGCGTGCGAGACGTCGTCGACTTCGAAGCAAACGTGCTCGGCCGCGGATACTTCAAGCGCCGATTCCGTGCGCTCTTCGTCATCGCGCTCCTCGTCGTCGCGCGGCCGTGGTGGTGGAACATTGCCGACGCACGCTCGGCGTCCGGCGTCCCCGCGCAGACGATCGGCGCCGACGTCACGGCGCGCGCGGCGTACGTGGCGGACGGCCCGCGCCGATAGAAGGTCGGCGCTCGCCGAAGTGCAGCCGGTCGGGCGCGCGACGGCGTGCGTAGTGTGGCCTCAGCCGTTGTCCGATCTTATTAATCGAACACCACGGTCGCCGGGATCATGATGACCGCGTGCTGGATCACAACCCACGCGTTCGGTGCGTCGACCTCGCGCGCCAGCGATCCGCGGACGACGAGGAGCTGTGCTTCGCGCCGTTGTCCGGTCGCGCCGCCGCCGTTCACCCGATCGTGGCGCGCGCTCTCGCCGCGTGCGATCGATTCGAGACGCTGGACGCGCACCTCCGGCGCTTCGAGCGCGATCCATCGCTGGCGCAGGTTCCGCGCGCCGTCCTCGAGGACGCGCTCGAAAACGCAGTGCGTTCAGGGCTGCTCACGCCGGAGCGGGAGGTGCGCGATCGCTGCGTCGCGGCTGCGCGCGCCGGCGACGACACGGCGCGCGTGGCATCCATCGCAATCGCGACGCGCGATCGTCCGGAGGTCCTCGCGCGAGCGGTCGAGAGCTACGCCGCACACCTGCGCGACCACGGGCGCGACGCGGAGATCATCGTGAGCGACGACTCCGTCGCGCCGGCCACGCGCGAGGCGACGCGCGCGACGTTGACCGCGCTCGCGACGCGCTACGGCGTCCGCGTCGCGTACGCAGGCGCGGAGGAGAAGGCGTCGTTCCTGCGCGCGCTGCTCGCGGAGTCGGGTGCCGACCCCGCCGACGTCGAGTTCGCGCTCGCGAATCCCGAGCAGCTCGGGTGGACCGAAGGCGCGAACCGCAACGCGCTCCTCCTCGACACGGTCGGCGAGGCGCTCCTCTGCGTCGACGACGACACGATCTGCGCGGCGTCGCCGCTCCCCGAACGAGGCGCGGCAGGCGCGCTCGACCTGTCGTCGACGAACGATCCGACGAGCTTCTGGTTCTTCCCCGATCACGACGCGGCGGTCGCAGCGGCGGACTTCACGGACGACGACTTCCTCGCCGCGCACGAGACGCTCCTCGGTCGCGACGTCGGACGCCTCGTCGCGGGCAGCCAGACGCTCGGTCTCGACGCGATGCAGGCGAGCTTCCTCCATCGCCTCGAGCAGGCGGGAGGGCGCGTCGCGTTCACGATGGCGGGCTCTGTCGGCGACTCGGGGATGGGAATGCGGAGCGCGTATTTCTTCGTCGACGCGGCGTCGCGCGAGAGGCTCTTGGTCTCGGATCGCGGCTACCGTGCCGCGCTCGCGAGCCGACAAGTCATGCGCGGCGTGACGCGCCCGACGATCACGAACCAGACCTTCTGCATGGGCCTGAACCTCGGCCTCGACAACCGCGCGCTCTTGCCGCCGTTCGTCCCGGTTCAGAACAACGCCGACGGAGCGTTCGGACACGCCGTGCGCGCGTGCGTGCCGGACGCCTTTGCGGGCTACGTGCCGCGCGCGATCTTGCATCGGACGGTGACGACGCGCGTCTTCGACCTCGACGATCTCGTCACGTGCACCGGAACGCCGAGCACGTGCGATCTGATGCCGCTCGTCCTGTCGACGTGGCAAGCGCCGCCCGGCCCGACGTCCACGCGCGCGCGCATGCGCAGCCTCGGCGATTTTCTCTGCGCGTTCGGCGCGCTCTCGGAGACGGAGCTCCGACGAACGCTCGCGGCGCTGTGGTGGCGGCTCTCGGCGCACACGATCGCCCGCCTCGGTGAGGTCGAACGTGCGGGGGGCGAGCGCTCGGCGCAGTGGGCCGACGACGCGCGACGCTACGCGGAAGCGCGCACGCGCGGGATGCTCGACGGGCGCTCGATCGGGCCGCGCGATCTCGCCGAGGAGCGCGGACCGGACGACGCGCTCCCGTGCTTCGGCCGGATCGTCACGCGCTACGGCGCGCTCTTGCGCGCGTGGCCCGACCTCGTCGACGCCGCGAAGGCGTTGCGCCGACGTGGCGTCCGCGTCGCGGAGGCGCTCGCACCGAAAGGAACACGACCATGAGGCGACGCCTCCCCACGCTACTGCTCTTGATCCCCGCCGGCTCGATCGTGACGTTCACCGCGCCCGAAGCGCGCGCGTGGCACACGGACGATCACTACACCGAGACGCGCGACGCCTGCGAAGCGCAGAAGCTCCGCAAGCCGAGCAAGATGACCCAGGCGCGCTGGGAGACGCTCTGGGCGTGGGCGATGGAGAACGCCAACGACATTTCGGGCGATTGGTCGCGACCCTTCAACAACAGCTTCTGCCGCGAGGTCGCGTACAGCGCGACGTGGCCGGACATCCGCGAGTTCGCGAACGACGCGGCGCACATGCAGTCGGCGTACACCGGCGGTCTCAACGCGGCGCCCGCCGCGCACTCTTCCAACTGGAACAAGCCCGCGCAGCACTACGACGCGCACATCCCTGCCGTCGTCTACGATCCTCCCAACGTCTCCGTCGACAAGTGGATCGACAACGTCGACAGGAACTGGCGAGAGTCGCGCGGCTGGATCGACAGGATCTTCGCGAACGACCGAAACATCTCCCGCGCCGGCAACGTCCACAAGGGATTCTGGTGGTGGTCGGAGGTCGTCGGCAGGGAGTACAAGCTGTCGGGCGGCGCTCGATTCCGCTTCTACGACTCGCTCGGCGCCGTCATTCACCAGTTTCAAGACTCGTGCTCCCACCAGGGGATCTCCGGCGCGCAGCACGCGTGGCTCACGTACTCGCAAGGCGTGCACTCCGATCCCGACTCGTTCACGCCGACGGGACCCAACGGCGACGACGGACGGTTTCTGTCGTGCACGCGGCCGCTCACGCAAGCGTTCTTCGCGAGCCTCGCGCAAATCTTCGCGGACCTCAGCGCGGACGTCCTCACGTACGTGACCGGGCCGCTGTCGCACGGCTCGTGGATCACGCCGACCACCGACGCGGTGATCGGGATCGCGCCGCACGAGCTCTCGGACATCAACGACTACTTCCGGCAGATGTGCGATCAGCAGTGCCGAGGCTGTACGGACGATCCACCTGGCGCGTACTGCCACGACACGCGCTTCAACAACGATCAGCTCTTCGCGCTCTGGAACGCGCTCCTCGCGATCGACGTCGACCCGACCTGGAATCTCGCGCGCCTGGGGACCGCGACGTCGCCGTTCGCGAGCTTCAAGGCGCACGTCGCGACGTGGCCGGCGATGGGCGCCGCGCCGCGGCCGATCACCGGCGAGCGCATCTACGATTTCTGGCACGCGACGGACTCCGCGCGGTCGCGCCACCCTGCGCTCGACAACACGCGGCTGGCGATCGGCATCCCGACGACCCTCAGCATCACCAAGCCGAACCGCCAGTGCCCGAAGATTTCGAACCGCGCGGTCGCCGCGCCGTACCAAAAGTTTCGCAAGCGCGACGCGAACGATCCGCACACCCAGAGCAATCCACCGAGCATCATTGCGCCGAACTTCAGCGTGACGTTCCCGAAGATCGCGCAGACGCTGGGCACCCCACCAGACGCAGGCGCGGCGAAGTATTGCTACGTGACCAACTCGCTCCGTGACCAGGGGCAGGCGGGCAACCCCGATCCGTCGGCGATCACCCAGATGGAATGGGACTACTGCGGGAGCGGCTCATGAGGGCGCCGCTCTCTCCCGCGCTCGTCACGCTCGCGGCGATCGTCATGGCCGCCGCGTGCAGCTCCTCCTCCGACAACGCGACGCCGCAGCCGGCGAGCGCCGCGCCCGACGCGGGGATCGGCTCGGACGAAGGCGGCGTGGTGGAGGCCGGCGACGTCGACGCCGGCGAGCCGTCGACGGAGACCGTCGTGCTCAACCCGTGCGCGGCGGTCGTGCGCACGTGCTCGACCGGCATGCCGATATCGACCTGTCCACAGGACAAGCTCACGGAGCAGGTCACCGTCTCGAAGACGACGTGCGGGTGCTCCGCGGATCGCCCGCAGGGAGCGCCCTGCCCGTCGGGTTGCACGCCGACCGGCGCGGAGTCGTGCAACGGGATCGACGACGACTGCGACGGCGCCGTCGACAACCTCCCTGGCACGACCGACGCCATCATCGACGCGTGCGGGAGCTTCGACCCCAAGCTGATCGGCGTGGGGCTCTGCCATCTCGGGACGCGCGCGTGCGCCGCCGGCGCGTGGGGCGCGTGCGCGGACGAAGAGGGGCCGACGTCGGAGACGTGCAACGGCTACGACGACGACTGCGACGGCTTCGTCGACAACCAAATCCCCGGCACTGCGCCGGACGGCCCGAACGGCAAGCCGCTCGTCGTCGCGTGCGGCGCGCAAGGCATGATCTCGCCGTGGGGAGCGAGCGGTACGCAAGACTGCATTCACGGGGCGACGGTCGTGAACGGCGATCCGCTGTCCTGCGCGCTCGACACCGACGGCGGGCGCGTCGTGCGCGCGGCGGCGAGAGTCCAATTCCGATTCGACAGCGCGCCGACGACGACGGACGTCGATCGCGACGACGGCGCGTACTGGATGGTCCCCTTCGACGGCGCCGGTCTCCCCATCGACGAGGCGTACCTGCAGGCGCGCTTCGTCAGCAAGCAGCCCGACGATCCCGGCTACACCACCATGCCTTGAGGGACGCGCGCGAGACGTCGCTCCCCGCGCGTGGCGCTACACTCGGTTCGGCAACATGCTCACGTACCATCGCGAGAGCAGCGTGGCGGCGTTGGGAGCGGTACGCGGCGCGCACTTCGCGCTGCACCGCTCGCTCTCCGCGTCGGTCGTCCGCACGCGCGGCGTCGTCGTCGAGCGGCTCCTCTTCCAAGGCGAGCTGCGGCAACCTCCTCGCTCGACGCCGCGACAGACGATCCAAATCTTGCTCTCGGGGCGGATGCGCTTGCGGTCGGGTGGCGCCGAGCGATGGCTCGAGCCCGGCGACGTCTCCATCGAGCCGGCCGAGACGCGGAGCGATCTGGTCGAGCGCTGGGAAGGGGAGCCGTTCGAGATTGCGTGCTTCGAGTGGCAACCCGATTTCGGCGGCGCGCCGCGCGTTCGAGACTGGCGCGTCGAGAGGCTCGCGTCGTCGGACGTCGCGTGGCTGCGCGCGTTCTCGGCGGCGCTGCCGCACGCGCAGGATGGAGAGCCGAGCGCGGTGCATGTGTCGAACGCGCTCGCACGCTTGAGCGCCGCCGGGCTTCCGGTGCCCGCCGTCCCCGCTCGCGCGCTGATCGAGACGCTGTCCACGCAGAAGCGAGAGCTCGCGCATACGTTCGGTCGCATGCTCTCGAACCTGTCGGATCGCCCGATGATGGTCGACATCGAGGACGCCATGGGCCGCTCCGCGAGGCAGATGCAGCGCGTGGTCTCGAAGTTCTTCGACGGCTACAACTTCACTCCGTGCGGCTGGCGCGAGCGGCGGGACCGATGGCGTATCGAGATGGGCGCCACGCTCATGACGGCGCCGCACGCGACGACCGAGGCGGTCGCGACCGCGCTCGGTTACACGGGACCGCAGGCGTTCTGCCTCGCGATGGCGCGCGCGGGCGTGCCCTCACCGGGGGAAATCGGGCACGCGATCGAACGCCTTCGCTGACGCGCGCTACGCCGGCGAAAAGAACCGGTGCCTTGTCGCTGCCGAGCCCGCGCGCTCACTCGATCCACAAAATGAAACTTGCCCAGGCGAACGAATCGCCTGGGCAAGCCAAACCGACTTCACCAGCTGAGGATACCGCCGAGATTCTCCCACGAGCTCCCGGCCGGGAGGAACTTCGAGCCGTCCCACGCCTTGTGGAACATCCCGAAGTTTCCGCCGGCCGCGAAGATGTCGAGGCGGCCGCTCCCCCACGACACGATCTCCGGCGAGCCGACGATGCTGCCGCTGAGGCTCTCCCAACCGCTCGCCGGTCCCCAGCCCGTGCCGTCGAAGTACTTGTGATAGACGGCGCCGTCCTGTCCTTGTCCGACGAGGTCGAGGCGATTGGTGCCCCAAGCCGCGACGCGCACCGAGCCTTGGAAGCTCCCGCCGAGGTTGTCCCAGTTGAACCACGACGATCCGTTCCACGCCTTGTGGTACGCGGCGGTGTCCAAACCTTTGGCGACGATGTCGATTCGATTCGCGCCCCACGCGACGGCGCTCAAGCCGCCGAGCAGATTGCCACCTTGCGACTCCCACGTCGTCTTCGACGGGTACCACGACGAGCCGTCGAACGACTTGTGATAGAGCGCGCCGTCCATGCCGATGCCGAAAACGTCGATGCGGTTCGCGCCCCACGACACGGCTTTGACCGGACCGCGGAACGCGCCGCCGAGCGCGTCGTAGCCCGTCCAGCCGTTGCCGGTCCAAGCCTTGTGGTACATCTGCCCGTCGCCGCCGACGCCGAACACGTCGAGCCGATCGTGTCCCCACGACACCGCGCTCGGATGCGACATCAAGACGCCGCCGAGGTTCTCCCACGCCGTGCTCGAAGGCAGCCACTGCGAGCCGTCCCACGCCTTGTGGTAGAGCGCCATGTCGCCGCCGCGGATGAACACGTCGAGGCGGTCCTGCCCCCACGACACCGCGTCCGGCGTGCCGGTCGCCAGGCCGCCGAGGCCTTCCCAGCCCGCGCTCCACCCGTCGCCCATCCACGCCTTGTGGAAGATCTGTCCGTCGCCGCCGCGGATGAACGTGTCGAGTCGGTTCGCGCCCCACGACACCGTGGACGAGAGCGGCTCGGACGAATAGTCGGCGGTGACGTTCGTGATCCAGCCCGCGTCGATCGTCGCGTAGTTCTCGTCGACGTGCGACGGCCAGTCGCCATCCGTGTGGTTGTGCACGACGGCGGCGATGCGTCCGTCGCAGACGAGCGGTCCGCCCGAGTCGCCGTGGTCGGCGAGGCCGGTGCCGAGATGAACGGCGATCGTCGTCGTATCGGCGCTCGTGATCGTCTCGGTGGCCGAGCGCTTGTTGCCGTAGGTCGTGGTGCCGTTGCTCTCTTGGTGAGCCCCGAAGCCGATCGCGGTGCACACCCGACCGACCGGCGGCAGCTGCGCCGTGTTGATATCCATGGGCCGAATGCCGCGGATGGGCGCCGCCAGGTGCAGGAGAGCGACGTCCTTGCTGGCGTGCTTGAAGGTGGCGTCGACGGCGTGACTCACGAAGTCGGCCGAGCTGGTGCCCGTCGAGAAGGTCATGTTCATACCGAGGCAGTGCCCCGCGGTGAGCACGATACTCGGAGAGATCAGGGTGCCGGTGCACGAGCCGATCGACGCGTTGACGAAGCCGACGGCGAGATAGCCGCTCTCGGCGGTGCCGGCTTGGATGCCGCCGGTCTGATCGGACGTGGACTCTCCCGGTGCCGCGCTGCAAGCGGCGAGGAGCGAAAATACGCACAACGCATTCAATCGAAAGAAACGCATGAGACCTCCGTCGCGCGCCGTCGTTTGGCTGTGCGCGCGTGCGGCGGCCTTTCGCAACGCGCATGCCGCGTTCGTCGATCGAGAAATGCCGGCCGTTGCACGCGAAGAGCGTGGTTGCGCGCGCAGATGCGCGCGCGGCTGCGCAGACGTGAGGAACCCAATTGGTGTTGGTCGAAAACGTCCAGCTCGCGGTCACCGCTGTGGCTGACATTTTCCGTCCGCATCCTCCATGGCGCGTACGCCGATGCGCAGCGCACTCGATTGCGCGCGACTTTCGTCGAGCATTCTCATCGGCGCGCGCGGGCGTCGCCCAGACGGATGACGGGCTTGGCGGCGACCGGACATTCTCCTACGCGATCGCGCCATCTCTTCGACACCGCGCGCGCATTCGACTGCTTGCTCTCGGGCCTGCCGTCGTCCAAAGGAATGCGACCTCGACACGACGATGCGCGACTCCCTCGGCGGCGACGATCTCGAAGACGAATGGCGGCGTGCTGCGCGGGCTCGCATCGGCTCGACGCTCGCCGGCTTTGCGCTCGAAGCGCTGCTCGGCGTCGGCGGGACGTCGGCGGTCTACGCGGCACGACGCCCGGGAGGCGATCGCATCGCCATCAAAGTGATTCGTCCCGAGCTCGCGGGCAGCTCGTCGCGCGCGCGCCTCGCACGCGAAGCGCTGGCCGCGAACGCGCTCGCCGAGGTGGGCGGCGTGCGCGTGCACGAGCACGGAACGGAAGGAGGGGTCGCCTTCCTCGTCATGGATCTGCTCGAGGGCGAGACGCTCCACGCGCGTGCGCGACGCGGCGGCGGGAAGATCGCGATCGACGAAGCGCGACGCGTCGGGGTTGCGCTGCTCGACACGCTCGAGCACGCGCACGCGCTCGGCATCGTGCACCGGGACATCAAGCCCGAGAACGTGTTCCTCGCGAGCGACGGCCGCACGCGCGTGCTCGATTTCGGGCTCGCGCGCATCGAGCAGGCCGAGCCTCGGTTGACGAAGAGCGTGGCGACGCTCGGAACGCCGGCCTTCATGTCGCCCGAGCAGGCCCGCGGCCGCGCACGCGACGCCGATGCACGCACCGATGTCTGGGGCGTGGGCGCGACGCTCTTCACGGTGGTCGCCGGGCGCTTCGTGCACTCTGCGGAGAGCGCGAGCGAGATGCTCTTCATGGCGGGCACCGAGTCGGCACCGCCGCTCCGTTCGGTGTGCGCCGACGCGCCGCGCGCGCTCTGCGTCGCGATCGATCGCGCGCTCGCCTTCCGTCCGGAGGAGCGCTGGTCGAGCGCCTCCGCGATGCGCGCCGCGCTGATGGCGACGGACGACGCGCTCGACGTGGTCCACCACTCCATCGGAACGACCCTGCCTGAAGAGGCGCCCGCGATGGCGCGGACGACGCCGCCCCCGGGGCCGCGCAGGGTTTGGCGAGGCCTGGTGGCGCTCGGCGTGGGCGCGGGGGCCATCGCCGCCCTCGGTGTCGCGCGCAGCCTCGTCACCTCGCCGCCGGCGCCTGCGGTGCCGAACGTCGCGCCGTCCGCCGCCGCGAGCGCGGCGTGCGACGACGAGACCGGTGACCTTCACGTCAGCCTGACCGGTCGCGATCGATGCAGCTTCGTCTCCATCACCGCCGCACTCCGCGCCGCCGCGCGATCGCGCGCTTCGCACAAGACGATCCACGTCGCGCGCGGGATCTACAGCGCCGCGAACAGCGGCGAGATCTTCCCTCTCGAGCTCCGCGGCGACGTATCGCTCGTCGGCGAAGGATCGGACCGCACGCTCATCGAAGGGATCGGCGAGGTGAACCACCGGAGCGCGGGCGGCGCGATCGCCGACGACGCGCTCGGCGCGACCATCGTCACCGGCGATCCCGGCGGCACCACGCGCATCGCAGGCGTCGCGATCCGCAGCGGCGAGAAGGCCCCGCGCTTTCACGCCTTCGGCGTCTTCTGCGATCGCGGTCGCGCCGCCATCGGCTCGGCGCAACCCGATCCCAACTTGGTCATCGACCACGCGAGCTTCGGCGCTGCATACGACACCGGGCTCGTCGTCACCACCAGCGTCGAGCCCGTCGCCAGCGGATGCAGCGCGCGGGTGACCGCTTCGACATTCCAGGGCAGTTGGTACGGCGTCTTCGCGCTCGGCTGCGGCGCGGGGACGGGGGAGATTCCGACCGCAATCGCGATCGGCGACGACGATCCCGCGAGCGGCTCGACCTTCGACGGGCACGGACATCCCGAGGGAGCCGGCGTGCTGCTGTGGGGATGCGTCGCGCGTGCGAGCGTTCGTCATGCGACGTTCACGAATGGCGATGCCGGAGTGCGGATTGATCAGCGCGCGCCGCCGCCCGCCTTCGCAACGGGGTACTCGACGACGATCGAGGACTCGCGCTTCTCCAATCTGACGACGGCGGGGCTCAGCCTGTGGCGCGCTCCGATCGTCGAGCTCGTAGCGAACAATCGCTTCGAGAGGATCGCGGGGGCTGCGATCGCGCTCGACGATCACGACACGCCGGGCTCGCCGCGACTCGCGCGCGCGCGCGGCAACACGCTGGTCGGCAACGGCGTCGCACTTCGGATCGACGGCACCCACGCGCTCGACGCGTCGAGCGATTTCGGCACCGTGGACGATCCGGGGAACAACGTGCTCGCGTGCAGCGGCGGAGGCTCCGCGGTCGTGCAGTCGGTCTCGGGAGCGCTGTCGCTCGCGGGCAACGCCTGGGATCGTGCGGTGCCGCGCGTCGCGTCGCGTCCCGCGGAAGCAGCCGAGGTGCGGACGACCGTCGGAGGCGCGGTCGATCTTCGCGGATCGCGCAGCGCCGGAATCGCCTGCGCGCGGCGCTGAAGCTCAGGAGGGACGGCGTCGTACGACGAGGGCGTGACGCTTGATGTACCGCGCGAGCACGTGGCGACTCGACAACCCGAGCGCCCGCCACGTCTCTTCGATCGCGCCGTTGTGCGCGTCGAGGGAGGCTTGGATCTGCGCGGGCGAGAGCTCGCTGCCCGGAGTCGACGACGTCGGCTCGCGCGGCGCGTCCTCGGCTTCGTCCTCCGGCGCGAGGACGATGGTGTCGCCGCGACTGGCGGCGATCGCGCGCCAAACCAGCGCTTCGAGCTCGCGAACATGCGTGGTGTAACGACGACGCAAGAGCGACAACACCATCTGCGGCGCAACCCGAACTTCGAACGCGCCGCGCACGCGGTCGGCGAATCGACGCGCGACGTCCGGCTCGGACGCGGCGATTGCGCGCAGGCGATGACGCAAGAGGAGCGGCACGTCGTCGCGCCGATCGTCGAGGCCGACCACGGCGACGCGCAGGGCGAAGCGCGCGAGGAGATCGTGCTTGAGGGACTCGGGAGCGCGGTTGGTCGCGGCGACGAGTCGGAGATCGGCGCGGCGCGGACGCGTCTCGCCGAGCCGCACGTATTCGCCCGCGTCGAGCACGCGGAGAAAATGCGCTTGCATCGGCAACGGGAGCTCGCCGATCTCGTCGAGGAAAAGCGTGGTCCCATCGGCGTCGCCGACGAGCCCCGGCCGCTCGGGCATCCCGGCGTTCGGGTAGTTCTTCGCGTTGCCGAAGAGCTCGGCGTCGATGAGCGAGTCCGGAAAGGTGGCGGCGTTGCGGGCCATGAGCGGGAGGGTCGCGCGCGAGGACGACGCGTGAATGGCGCGGGCCACCAGCTCTTTGCCCGTTCCGCTCGGGCCTGTCACGAGGACGTGGCCCGGCCTTCTCGCGACGAACGCGATCGCTTCGCGCAGCGCCCACGCCGCCTCCGACTCCCCGACGATTCCGTGCGGATCGGCATCGCCGAAGGGAAACGTCGGCGCGCTCGAGCGGGAAGGCGCGACGCGGCGCTGGACGACGCGGAGCACGAGCTGACTCCCGAGCTCGATCACGTCGCCGACGCTCGCGATGTCGCGCGTGGTGTCGACGCCGTTGAGCATCATCCGCAACCGCCCCACGTTCTCGAGCGCGATGCGCTCGTCGCCGCGCGCGCCGACCGCGAGCTGAACGCGCGACACCCGCGGGCTCGCGAGGCCTGGCTGCGGCTCGAAGCTGCTCGGGCGCGCCCGAGCGAACGTGAGTCGCCTCTCGTCACCGTCTCGCTCGCCGCGGCCGAGCACCCGCGAAGCGCCGGGATTGCCGGGCGGCAAGAGCGCGACCTCGCCGACGCGCCAAGGCTCGTCCGCGCACCACGCGATCGCCAACGCGGGGACGACCGCGATCGCGCGACTGCCGTCGTCTCGCTGTTCGTTCTCCGGGAGGGTGTGGGTCGAGTCCATGGTCGTGGTCCGCGCCGCGATCCGTACTCGGGAAGGCGGGGCCTCGCCAGGCAACGCGGGCGAATATCCCGCTCGACCGCTGGACGTCCTCGGGCTACGGCGTGGTTCGCCACGAGTCGTGGTACCCGACGTCCTCGAGCCCCGCCGCCTGCGCGGTCGGGACGAGCGGCAAGTACGTATCGATCATCACGGCGAGCTCGTCGGTTCGCACGGATCCGATGCTCGCCTCGTACGCGCCCGGATGCGGCCCGTGCGCGATACCTGCAGGATGAAGCGATATCGCGCCGGGCCCGACGCCGCGTCGGCTCGTGAAGTTGCCACGCAGATAAAGGATGACTTCGTCGCAGTCGACGCTCGAGTGCGGGTACGGGCACGGGATCGCCTGCGGATGAAAGTCGGTTGGGCGCGGGACGAACGAGCACACGAGGAAGCCGTCACCCTCGAACGTCGTATGGATCGTCGGCGGCAAATGCACGAGGCCGACCTTCGGCTGGTACTTCTCGATCGCGAACGCGAACGGATAGACGAAGCCGTCCCACCCGACCACGTCCATCGGCGCGCGCTCGGTCTCGTAGCGCGTGTAGATTCCACCCTTCTTGACGAGGAGCTCGCGCGGTCCGTCCGGAAGATGATCGGGCGTCGCGATCGGTCCGAGCGGGCGAACGAAATCGCGATGCGTGTACGGCGCATCCATCCGAAGCTGCCCGACGGGATTGCGGAACTGATCGGGCACGAAGATCCCTTTGTGCCCGTGGCTCTCGAAGCACATGAGGCGCATCGATTTCGCTCGCAGGTGCCAGCGATGAATCATCGCCTTCGGGATCCAGACGTAGTCGCCCGCCTTCACGTCGAGCCATCCGCACGGCGACTCGAGCGCGGCATCCCCTTCGTGGACGAACCAGAGCTCGTCGCCGTCGCCGTTCGCGAAGTACGAGTCGTCGGTCTCCGTCGGCCGCGCGAGAAGAACCGTCAGCTGCGCGTTGAAGAGGATCGGGACGCGGCAGTCGATCATCTGCCCGCCCTCCTTCACGCGATCGCTCGCGTAGAGGCGGCGGCGGAGCGGATGCGGTGCGCGTGCGTCGGCTGCCGGCGGGCGGTATCCGCGATCGCTCGACGCGACCTCGCGGTGCGGCGTCACCGGCCAGCGATGATAGAAATAGCTGAAGGCACCGGCGAAGCCGCCGCGCGTGAACATCTCCTCGTAGAGGAGGTTGCCCGCTGCGTCGCGACACACCGTGTGCGGCTTCGGCGGGAGGACGCCCGCGCTCTGCCGATCGATCATGCGACTAGGCCTTCCCGTCGCGCACGGCCGCCGCGTCGAGGGCCTGCTGCGCGCGCTCGATGCTCTCGAAGAGCGCGCGGAAGTTTCCGTAGCCAAAGCCTTCGTCGCCGGCGCGCTGGATGATCTCGTAGAAGAACGGCCCCGCGCGCGAGTCGTCGTACAGCGTCTTCGCTTCGCGCATGAAGATCTGGAGCATGTACTTGTCGTTCGCGCCGTCGACGAGGATCTGCAGGCGCTCGAGGGTCGCGAGCTCTTCTTTGACGTTGTGGATGCCGAGCGTCGCGAGGCGGCCGGGGAGATCCCGGTAGTACGCGGGGTGCGTCTGCATGAAGTCGACGCCGCGCTTCGCGAGATCCTCGACCGTCGCGATGATGTTCGGGACCGCGAACGCGATGTGCTGAATGCCGGCGCCGTGGTTGTCGTCGACGAACTTCCAGATCTGCGACTCGCGGAACAGCGGCTTGAGCGGCTCGTTCGTCGCGAACTTCACGCCGCTCGCGGGATCCCACATCACGATCGATTTGAGGCCGGAGCCCGCCGCGAACGACTGCCGTGACTGCGCGACGTCCTGCGTGTGGAACTTGATTTCCCAGAACGGCTCGAAGCCGAGCACCTCTTTGTACCACCCGACGATCGGCTGCATCGTCAGTCCGTTCGACGTCACGTGATCGATGTTGACGATGCCGTAGCGGTTCTCGGGGCGAACGAGCGACTCGCGATTTCCGACGCCGCTGTCGACGAAGCCCGGCGCGAACGCGCGGTAGTCGCTCCGCTCCACGAATCGAAACGCGACGTCGCCGAGCGGCGTCGCAATCTCGACGGCGCGGTAACGCCCGCCGCTCGCGTCCTTGTCCTCGACAGGATCGCTCATGAACGTCGCGTTGCGCTTCTCGAGGAACGCCATCGTCGCGTCGAGATCCTTCACGCGCAAGCTGAGGCTCATGACGCCCGCGGGGTGGCGGCGAAGGTAGCGACCGGCCTTGGAAGACTGGCGGAGCGCGGTCGAGATGCAGACGCGCGCATCGCCCGCGCCGAAGACGACTGCCTGCTGGCCGCTGCGTTGCACGAGATCGTCGCCTGCGCGCGCGACCTCCTTGAAGTCGAGCCGCTCGGTGTAAAATGCACGCGAGCGATCGATGTTCTCGACCGCCCAGTGGATCGAATCGTAGCCGATGATTCCGACGTTCTCTGCCGCCATGCGGCGCAGCATGCCACCGGTCGAGGCTCCGGCAAACACGGCACTATAGTTCGTGCCGCACCTCGTCAGACGCGGCGACCGTCTCGACGGCGCTCGCGACCTCGCCTACGTTGCCGCGCGATGTCGCCTCTCCGCCACGCGCCGACGCTCGTATCCCTCGCCGTCGTCGTCTTCGCATTCGCGTGCAAAGAGGGCGGCTCGTCTTCGGGTGGTGCGCCGTCCGCCGCGAGCGCCGCCGCGAAGCCCGCGACCAAGCGCCTCCCCAACGGCCAGTGCCCGCCGCCCGGCTCGACGTGCGCGTCGGGCGAGTACGAGCGCTACACCGGATGCGTCGACGCGAAGTGCGACACCGAGAACAAGCTCTGCTTCGGTCCCAACTACCAGAAGGCGGCATTCGGCGGACCGTGCAAGGATCACATGGCGTGCGTCGCCGCGTGCGCGTGCGACGACACTCCGTGCATGCAGAAGTGCGCGCCGAGCGCCGAGTGCCGCGCGTGCCTGACGAGCACCGTGCTCGCCTGCGTGCGTGGCGCAGGTTGCGAAGTCCCCGCGTGCGCCGCGCCGTGACCGCGGGTCATCGCTCCATGATCGGCTCGAGCATCACAGTCAGTCGCTCGAGCGTCTCCTCCATGCGCGATCGCAGGTCGTCGTCGCGAACCTGTTCGAGCGCGCTCCGCAAGTTCGCCATCCAGTAGAACGAGGCGAAGCCGTGATCCTGCGCGAGCTTCTCGAGCTCGCCGGCGCGCGGCAACAGATCGACCGACTCGCCGCGCGCGCTCGCGTAGAGGATCCCCAAGATCTCGCCGAGGAGCGTCGCGTCGCCGGCGTCGGCCTCGGCGTCCTGCGCGCTCGCGAGGCCGCGACGGAGCTCGGCGAACGCGGCGTCGAGATCCTGGAAGAGGAGCGCGTAGAGCGAGCGCGCGATGTGGGCGAACGCAGCGGAGCGCGCGCTGACGCCGGCGATGCGCTTGTCGGTGAGCTCGTCGAGCGCTTGCGTCG